>CAZTQL010000030.1:0-27332 GCA_964615665.1 uncultured Woeseiaceae bacterium
CCGGCCTGGTGGTAGCACCCGGCTTTATCGACCTCCATTCACACGCTGTGCGGGCCTCCGTTGAGCGCAGCGGCCTGTTTCGCTGGCCCGACGCAGAGAACCTGCTGCGCCAGGGCGTAACGACGGTGATCGGTGGACCCGACGGCTGGTCGCCACTGCCGCTGGCCGAACATTTTGCGGCCGTCGAGGCCAGCCCGGCCGCCGTGAATTACGGCGCATTCGTCGGCCACGGGGCTGTGCGCCGGCGCATCATCGGCCTTGACGATCGACCCGCTACTGACCGGGAAATGGAGGCCATGCGCGCCGTAGTCGATCAGGCGATGCGCGACGGTGCTTTCGGTCTGTCTTCGGGGCTCGTCTACATCCCCGGCAGTTTCTCAGAGACGCATGAGTTGATTGAACTGGCGCGCGTCGCCGGACAACACGGCGGCATCTACATCAGCCACATGCGGAACGAGAACCTCGAGGTGCTGGACAGTGTCGCGGAACTCATCCGTATTGCAGAAGAAGGGGGCCTGCCCGGCCAGATCACACACGCGAAGGTAATGAGTACCGCCATGCAGGGCCGCTCGGTTGATCTGCTGACCATGGTCGATGCTGCCGTGGCGCGCGGCGTGGACATCACACTGGACCAGTATCCGTATGCGGCCGGCTCCACCGGCCTGACCGTGCAGTTCCCGCGCTGGAGCCGGGACGGTGGCAATGCGAAGTTGGCCGAACGGCTGGCCGAGCCCGAACTGCGCGCGCGCATTCATGACGAACTGGTTTACCAGCTGACGGAGGTTCGCGGCCGCAACGACCCTGCCAACGTGCAGTTGGCCTATTGCAACTTCGACCATTCGCTCGACGGCATGAACCTGAGTCAGGTGCTCGAGCAACGCGGGCGCAACGTGAGCATCACCAACGCCGCGGACCTGATCATCGAGCTGCAGGAAGCCGGCGGTTGCCAGGCGATTTATCACGCCATGCATCCCGATGATGTGGCGGTGATCATGCGCCACCCGCGCACCATGATCGCTGCCGACGGCGGCATCGAGGCACCCGGTAACGGGCACCCACATCCGCGCAATTACGGCACCCACGCCCGGGTGCTTGGGCGGTATGTTCGGGAACTCGGCGTGTTGCCACTGCATACCGCGATTAACAAAATGACCGGCATGCCCGCTGCTCGAATCGGGCTCAACGATCGTGGCAGCATCGCCGCAGGCATGATGGCAGACGTTGTGGTGTTCGATCCCGCCAGCGTGGTCGACCGCGCGACGTTCACGCAACCCCACCAGTATGCCGAGGGCATGCACCATGTGTTCGTTGCCGGCAAAGCCGTGCTGCTGGAAAAACAAATGACCGGCGCGCGGCCGGGGCGGGTATTGCGATCAGCAGCTTATGAGGGTGGCAATTGAAATGAACAAGCAGAGATTCGGTGAGCGCTTTCCCGTTGTCGTCCTTACGCTGCTCTGCGCCTGTTCGGCCGTGGGGGCCCAGGCGCAAACAGGCCAGGCGATCATTCGCTACGATTCAGTCCATCATCCGCAAGTCGCATTGCACGGGATGGTCGTTTCGCAAAACGAGCTGGCCGCGGAAATCGGGCGGGATATCCTCAAGCAAGGCGGTAACGCGGTCGATGCTGCGGTTGCCACCGGGTTTGCCCTGGCCGTGACCCTGCCGCGTGCCGGTAACCTCGGCGGCAGCGGTTTTATGCTGGTGCACCTGGCGGAGTCTGGCGAGACCATCGCCATCGACTACCGCTCGATGGCGCCGCTGGCCAGTAACCGGCACCTGTTCCTGACGAAGGACGGCAGCATTGACTGGCCCGCCCTGACCCATGGCGCCAAAGCCGCTGGAGTGCCCGGCACCGTCGCTGGTCTTTACGAGGCCTGGCAACGGTGGGGAACGCTGCCATGGCAAGACCTGCTCGCACCGGCGCAAAAGCTCGCCGCCGACGGCATCGTCGTGTCCCACGACCTGGCTTTTGCCCTGTCCCAGGGCACGCAGACCATGGGGCAATTTCCATCCAGTGCGGCCATCTACCTGCGCCCTGACGGCACCGGCTGGCAGCCGGGCGAGCGACTCGTGCAATCCGATCTCGCCTGGTCTATCGGCCAGATCATGAACGGTGGGGCCGATGCCTTCTATCGGGGCGAACTGGCCAGCCGCATTGCCGCCGCCTTCAAAGCGGACCGTGGCCTGATCACTCGCGAAGACCTGGCCGGCTACCAGGTCAGAGAGCGCGAGATTGTCACGACCAACTATCGCGGCTACAAGGTCGTTTCCATGCCGCCGGCGAGCGCCGGGGGCATTACCCTGATCCAGATGCTCAACATGCTGAGCGAGTTTGACGTAAGCGCACTGGGTGCGGGTTCCGCGGCGCAGCTGCACCTGCTGGCAGAGGTCATGAAGCGCGCCGCAGCCAACCGGCGCACCTGGCTCGGTGATCCTGATTTCGTTGACATTCCCATTGCCGACCTCATCAGCATGGACACGGCGAAGGCCATGGCGGCAACGATCGACACCGAGCGAGCAGCGGACGTCGAAGACATTCAGCCCTGGCCAGCGGGATACACGGATAGCCACGACACCACTCATTTTTCAGTGATGGATGCGGCGGGCAATGCCGTGTCGAACACCTATACGCTAGGTCATTCATTCGGCAACAGCTGGGTGGCGCAGGGCACTGGCATCCTGTTCGACAACCAGATGCGCAATTACAACTACAGGGACGGGCCTGTTCATCCCAATGCGCTCGTGCCGAAGAAGCGCGTGGTCTCGACGATGACACCGACAATTGTCGTGGATGCCGACGGCGACGCGTTCCTGGTTACCGGCACACCAGGAGGCAGCTATATTATCAACGTGATCCTGCAGCTCCTCGTCAACGTAATCGACTTCGACATGAATATCGCCGAGGCCACGCATGCGCCGCGGATGTACCAGGGCTGGAACTGGCCGCAACTGGGCCTGGAGCCGGGCTTCAGCCCGGAGATCATCGCGGCATTGAAGGCCAGGGGTCATCAGACACGCATCGAGCGCACCATGGGCAGCACACAATCGATTGTGTGGCGTGACGGCAAGTTCTACGGCGCCGCCGACCCACGTCGGCCCAATGCTGCAGCTATGGGCCTGATGTATCCACCACAGCAGCGGCTGAAAGCCGTATCTGGCGAAAATTAGTTGCTGTGAACAGACGTGGCCTCATTGCACCGATCCTGACGCCGTTCAACGATGACGGTTCGTTGGCAATGGATCTGTACGTTGCGCATGCAAAGCGTTTGTTTGACCAGGGCTGTGCCGGCATTGCTCCGTTTGGCACGACGGGCGAGGCTTTGTCGGTCAGCATTGACGAACGCATTGCCGCGATTGCCGCCCTCGTCGACGCAGGGTTAGACCCGGCGCGCATGATTCCGGGAACCGGATTAACCAATATTCCCGAGACAGTGCGGCTGTCGAGGGCGTGCCTGGAGTTAGGGTGCGCCGGCGTGATGACCTTGCCGCCGTTTTATTTCAAAGCGGTCACCGAGGAAGGTTTGTACGCTTATTTTGCGCAGTTGGTCGCGGCGCTCGGCGATGCTGCGAAAATCTATCTCTATCACATACCGCCGATTGCCATGGTTGGCATACCGCCGTCGCTGGCCCGGCGCCTGCACACCGACTTTCCGCAGCAAATCGTCGGCATCAAGGATAGCTCCGGCGACTGGGAGAACACGAAGGCGCTGCTCGACATCGAGGGCCTGATTGTCTATCCCGGCTCCGAATTGCCGTTACTCGACGCTCTGTCGCTGGGCGCGCCCGGCTGCATCTCGGCGACGGCCAACCTCAATGCCGCCGCAATCGCCCGTGTGATCGCGCTATTTGACCAGGGCGACATGGCCGGCGCGCGTTCACAGCACGAGGCCGTGAAGCAATTTCGCTTGATCGTAGAGCAGCACGCCCCGATTCCGGCGCAGAAACGACTGCTTGCAATGGCCAATGGCGACAGCCGCTGGGCAAACGTTCGACCACCCCTGACTGCGATGCCCGAAGAGACCGGGCGCGAGCTCGCTGCCCGGCTGCCGCCACTGGCCCTGTAACGCATTTGCCGCAGCGCTTGAATTGCGCCAGCGACACTGGTATAAAGTCTCGCTCTCTGCCTGCTACGCGCGGGCAACCCATAGTAAAATCAATAGTAAAATCAGAGACTTAAGTCATGTCCAAGGTTTGCCAGGTGACTGGGAAACGGCCGCAGAGCGGCAACAACGTTTCTCACGCCAAAAACAGAACTCGCCGTCGCTTCTTGCCGAACTTGCATTACAAGCGTTTTTGGGTCGAATCGGAAAAGCGTTACGTGCGTCTGCGCATCTCGCAGAAGGGCATTCGCACCATCGACAAGCACGGCATCGATAAGGTCCTTGTCGACTTGCGGGCCGACGGCCAACAGGTTTAACCGAGGAGGATTCGACTATGCGTGACAAAATCAAGCTCGTATCCAGTGCCGGCACCGGACATTACTACACGGTTACCAAGAACAAGCGGCTGCATCCTGAAAAGTTGGCGACCAAGAAGTACGATCCGACGATTCGCAAGCACGTGATTTATAAGGAAGCCAAGATCAAGTGACAGCGGCTTGCCGCTGTTCGCAATAAGCCCGCCTTGCGCGGGCTTTTTTGTGGAGCACAATAACGCATGCCTGAATTACCGGAAGTTGAGACCAGCCGACGCGGTATCGAACCGCACATCGTCGATGCGACCGTGTCGCGAGTGGTCATTCGTGAGCGCAGGTTGCGTTGGCCAGTCACCAGGGACGTCGACCGTAACCTGACTGGCGCGACGATTACGTCGGTTGGCCGTCGCGCCAAGTACCTGCTGATCAACACGACATCGGGCACTGCCATCCTGCACCTCGGCATGTCGGGCAGCGTTTGTGTTCTTAATCAGGGAACGCCGGCAGGCCTGCACGATCATGTCGACATCGAACTCGCTTCCGGGCTGATGTTGCGATTTCGCGATCCGCGCCGTTTCGGATCCTTGCACTGGAGTAAGGCGCCGCTATCACATCGCCTGTTGCGCTCACTGGGACCCGAGCCGCTCGATGATAATTTCGACGGCGACTACCTGTGGCACGCATCGCGCGGTCGCACAGTCTGCATCAAACAGTTCATCATGAATGCGCACGTTGTCGTCGGCGTGGGCAACATCTATGCGAGCGAAGCACTGTTTCTCGCCGGCATCAATCCGCGTCGTGCCGCCGGCCGCATCGCCCGGCATCGCTACGTCGCGCTTGCCGACGCCATCCGCACAGTACTCAACAAAGCGATCAAAGCCGGGGGTACGACATTACGCGATTTCTACGGCGGCACCGGCGAGCCAGGATACTTCAAGCACGAACTGCAGGTTTATGGCCGTGACGAGATGCCCTGCTACCGTTGTAAAACGCCGATTACCACTATCGTGCAGGGGCAACGCAGTACCTGGTACTGCAAGCAGTGTCAGACCTGAGATCAGGCCCGCCCGCAGCGCTCCATCAGCGCTGCTTTAACTTTCGGCGAGACGAACTCCGCAACGTCACCGCCAAGCTCAGCGACCTCGCGTACCAGGCTTGATGAGATAAACGTGTATTTTTCAGTGGGCGTAAGAAACACGGTTTCCACCTCTTCCGTCAGATGCCGGTTCATGTTGGCAAGCTGGAACTCGTACTCGAAATCAGAAACGGCGCGGAGACCGCGAATGATCACACGAAGCTCGTGTTCCACCGCGAAATCGACAGTGAGGCCACGATAACCGGCGACCTCAACATTATCGATGTCATCCAGAGCATTCCTGGCGAGCTCGACTCGTTCGTCGAACGTGAACATCGGCGCCTTGGTGCCCGGATTCGCAGCGATCGCGACCACGACCTTGTCGTAAAGGCCCGATGCTCTGCGCACAAGATCTTCGTGGCCAAGCGTGATTGGATCGAACGTGCCGGGATACATCGCGGACACTGTCATCAATTGCGCTCCTTTCTGGGCGTTGCCTGAACCAACATATAACGCACGTTTCCGGCCGTCTTGTTCTTGAGCGTTCGCCAGCCCTTCGGCAGTTCCGGCTCGGGCTTCGTCTTATCCTGTTCGAGATAGACGAGGGCGTCCAGCGCCAGCACGTTCTGCTGCTCCAACAGTCTACACAATTCTTCCAGCCGGTCGTCGCCGAACGGCGGATCGAGGAATACGATATCGAACCCTGCTTCGTGGCCACGATTGAGGTAGATCTCCGCGTCCATTTGTAGAACGGTCGCTCCGACAGCTTCGAGCGAGCTGACGTTCGTCTCAAGCGTGGCGACGGCGGGCGCTGCGCGCTCGATAAATACAACCTCGCGCGCGCCACGTGACAGCGCTTCCAGACCGAGCGCACCGGTGCCGGCGAACAGGTCGAGGCAGCGCGCTTCCGGAAGGCGCGTCGCCAGCCAGTTAAACAGTGTCTCGCGAATACGCTGTGAGGTCGGACGCAGACCTGGCACGTCCGCGACATCCAACAGACGACTGCGCCAGTTTCCCGCTACAATACGCAGCCGTCCCGTCTGGGATTTGCCTGTTTTTTTCTGTTTCGCCATGGTTTTTCCGTAGGTATAAAGAACGTATATCCATGTTTGGCAAGAAAGAAAAGCCCGAAAGCAAAGATGGCTTCATCAAACGCCTGCGTTCGCGCATCAATCGCGGCAACAGCTGGCTGACGTACGACCTTGCAAATCTTGCGCCAGGCGGTCGCATTGACGAAGCCGTACTTGAAGAACTCGAGTCGCTGCTGGTGATGGCCGATGTTGGTGTCGAGACGACTGAACGCATTATCTCAGAACTGCAAAAACAACTTGCCCGCAAAGAGCTCAAAGACATTGAGGCCTTGCAGAACGGGTTACGCAAAGCGCTGCGCGACATTCTCGATCCGGTTGAACAACCACTCGTCATCGATAAGTTGGACGGGCCCTTTGTCATCCTGATGGTGGGCGTCAACGGCGCCGGCAAGACGACAACCATCGGTAAACTCGCCCGGCGCTTCAAGGACAAGGGCTTGTCCGTGATGCTTGCTGCCGGCGATACCTTTCGTGCCGCGGCCGTTGAGCAGTTACAAGCATGGGGTGAACGCAACGATGTCCCGGTGATTGCACAACAGTCGGGCGCCGACCCGGCCGCCGTAATTTTTGACGCGATGGATGCAGCGATAGCACGCGATATCGATGTGTTGCTCGCGGACACCGCCGGGCGACTGCAAAGTCAGACCGGCCTGATGGACGAACTTGCGAAAGTAAGGCGCGTGATCGGGCGTCGTGATGCAACGGCGCCGCACGAGATCATGCTCGTGCTCGATGCCAGCCAGGGCCAAAACGCGCTGGTGCAAGCCGAGAAGTTTCATGAGGCCCTGGGGCTTACCGGCATTACGATCACCAAGCTGGACGGCAGCGCGAAGGGTGGCATCCTGCTGGCGATCGCCAATCAGCTTCAAGTACCGGTACGTTTTATTGGCATTGGAGAATCCGCCGAGGACATGCAGCCATTTTCCGCCGAGCAGTTTGTTGAAGCGCTGCTTGCCTCCGGCTCGAATCCGCACGGAAACGTCTGATGATTCATCTCGAAAATGTCAGCAAGCGATATCCCGGCGGGCAAGAAGCATTGTCCGGCCTTGACCTGGTCGTCGAGAAGGGTGAGATGGTTTTTGTCACCGGCCATTCCGGCGCCGGCAAAAGTACGCTGCTGCGTTTGATCGCGCTTATCGAGCGGCCGACCAGCGGTCAGGTGATCGTCGACAATCGCAACACACGCCGGGTGAAGCGCCGCAAGATTCCAGCGTATCGCCGCCAGATCGGCATGGTTTTCCAGGATCACAAACTGTTGTATGACCGACCGGTCGCCGACAATGTCGCGCTGCCGCTGATCATCGCTGGAGTCCGGCATCGCGATGCCCTTCGCCGCGTGCGCGCAGCGCTTGACCAGGTGGGGCTGTTACATAAAGAAAAGCAGAGCCCGGAAACTCTCTCGGCCGGCGAACAACAGCGCGTCGGCATCGCTCGTGCCATCGTGACGCGACCCAAACTGCTGATCGCCGATGAACCGACCGGCAACCTCGACCCTGATCTGTCGCTGGAGGTCATGCGAATTTTCAGGCGCTTCAATGAAGTCGGGGTCACTTTGTTAATCGCCAGCCACGATATATCGCTGATCGATCGTCTCGGCTGCCGCCGAATCGCGCTGGAGGAAGGCCGCCTGCAGGCCGAGGAGCACGACCCATGGCTGTGACTCGAAACGCGGACGCGGTGGCGCCAGTGCGCGCGTCCGGCCCCATCAGCATCTGGGCGACTCGTCATGCCAGTACCTCGATAGGCGCTCTCGGCCGGCTGTTTCGGCAGCCGTTTTCCAGCCTGATGATCGTGCTGGTTATCGCGGTGACGCTGGCGTTGCCGGCGTCGATTAATCTCGTCGTCCAGAACGCGAGAGCGCTGAGCGGTTCCTGGGATAATGCGTTCGATTTTTCGGTGTACCTGAAGCAGGACCTGAAGGTCGCCGATGCAGAAGGACTCGGCAAGCTACTTGGACAACGTGCCGACGTCGACGCGGTTGATGTGATCACGGCAGAAGCTGCGCTCGCCGAATTCAAACAACAATCGGGCTTCGGCGAAGCACTCGAACAACTCTCCGAAAATCCGCTACCGCACGCGCTCATCGTACGGCCGGCTTCAGGCAACACGAGCGCCTCGATTAGTCTCTTGCAAGAGGAGATCGGCAACCTGCCGGAAGTTGAGTTCGTGCAGATCGATACCGAATGGGTGCAACGATTCCATGCGATTCTGGACATAGCCCGACAGGCTATCGCTATTGGTGCAGTACTGCTTGGGCTAGCGATCGTGGTCATCATCGGCAACACCATTCGCCTCGACATCGAAAATCGACGCAACGAAATCGAGGTCACAAAGTTGCTGGGTGCGAGCAATGCTTTTGTACGCCGACCGTTTCTCTGGAGCGGGTTCTGGTACGGATTATTCGGCGGCCTGATGGCACTGGCACTCGTGTTGCTTGGACTACATTTGCTGGAAGGGCCAATAGCCCGCCTGGCGGGCTTGTACCAAAGCAACCTGGCGATTTCCTCGCTGAGTGTTGAAGAAGGCGCAGCCATCGTCGCTGTTGGCGTGGTCCTTGGCTGGTTCGGCTCGTGGCTAACGGCCGCCCGGCACATGCGACGCATCGAACCACGCTAGCGCCGAAGCCTCGCGATAGGGTGCCCGCACAAGGTCCGACGGGCATTTGTTTAACATAACGTAAATCGGGCCTGCCCCTTAGCCTGTTGTTTTTACTGCTTATTCTGTTCGTATCAGCCGGGAACTCAGCCCGTTATTAGCACTCTAATTGCCCGAGTGCTAAAATCATGCGCCGAAACGGAGGTAATAGATGACAACCGCGATAACCAAATTTAATCACGACCTGGCACTGGCAGGACCAGTAGGCAGCCTTGATGCCTATATCCAGGGCGTAGGTGCGATCCCTGTTCTCAGCAAAATCGACGAGCAGGCGATGGCCACGCGTTTTCGCGAACAGGGTGATCTGGATGCAGCACGTGACCTCGTCATGGCGCACTTGCGTTTTGTCGTGCACATCGCAAAGGGCTATACCGGTTATGGCTTACCGCTGAACGACCTGATTCAGGAAGGTAATGTCGGCCTCATGAAAGCCGTCAAACGCTTCGACCCCAGTTATGACGTGCGCCTGGTTTCGTTCGCCGTGCACTGGATTCGCGCTGAGATTCACGAGTACGTACTGAAAAACTGGCGCATCGTGAAAGTGGCTACAACCAAGGCGCAGCGCAAACTGTTTTTTAACTTGCGCAAAGCGAAGAAGACCCTTGCCTGGTTATCAGCTGATGAGACTGAAGCGGTTGCGAAAGACCTCGGCGTCAGTGCGAAAGAGGTGACGGAAATGGAGAAGCGCCTGCACTCGCGCGACGCTATTTTCGACCCAACCCCGGACATGGATGACGATCACAACTTCACCCCTGCCGCTTATCTGCCGAGTCCCGAAGCTGATCCGGCAGCGCTGGTTGAAAAGGCGGACTTTCACAACGATGCGTCCGAGCGAATGCACTCGGCGCTGAAGATCCTCGACGACCGCAGCCGCCGCATTCTCGAAGCGCGCTGGCTGGCGGAAACCAAGATGACGCTGCACGAGTTGGCCAAGGAATACGGCATTTCTGCGGAGCGTATTCGCCAGCTTGAGGTCAACGCGATAAAGAAGCTCAGAAACGCGATGGCAATCTAGCGATACGCGAGTAGGTAGTTAACGAAGGGCCGCTCATTGAGCGGCCTTTTTTGTTACAGTTTCGTAATATATCCCGCTATTTCTAGCACCGGATGGCTTTGGAGGACCTATGAAAACTCGCACGCTATTGCTCATCGGACTTACCGTTGTAATTACTGGCTGCGCCGAGAAAGAGCAAGGCGGACCAATGCAAGACGACGCGGCACTATCGAACGCGGAATCAATGCCGGTCGTCGAAGCGGCTAACATGGGCACCGATGCATTTATCGAACACATGCATGTCCACGCAGAACAGCTTGGCAAGATCAACGCAGCGCTGTCTTTCGGGAACCTGGAGGCCGCGCAGACACCGGCGTACTGGTTATCACGTCACGAGGGCGTTACTGGCCCGCTGTATGACTGGGAGACCTATCTGAATCAGATGCGAACAGCGGCGGGCGAAATTGCCGATGCATCGGATCTGGCCACCGCTCGTGCGGCGGCGGGACGGATTGCGGTCGGTTGCCAGGGTTGCCATGCGGCGGCAGGCATTGAGGTGTTGATCTCGAGTCCAGACCCAAGATAATTAGTCGACGACCTGCACACCTCGCCAGAACGCAACACGGCCGGTAATTTTCTCGGCCGCCTTCTTGGTATTGGCGTAATACCAGGCGGCGTCGGTATTCTCGGCGCCGTCGACAACGATCGAATAATAATTGGCCGTGCCTTTCCATGGGCAACCTGTGGTCGTGCTACTCGGCTTTAAGTAGCTTTCGTTGACGGCACTCAATGGAAAATAGTGGTTACCCTCAACGACCACGGTGTCATCGGATTCTGCAATTACCGTGTTGTTCCAGATTGCTTTCATGCTTCTTCATTCCTGTTGTAAATGCGTTACATCATAGCAACAGCTGATCGATCGGCGCAGGCGGTCCATGCAGCGGTAATTACGGATGACCACCAAGTGTGCGCGTCGTGTAGATTGACGATTCGGGGCCGTAGCTCAGCTGGGAGAGCGCCGCGTTCGCAATGCGGAGGTCGGGAGTTCGATCCTCCTCGGCTCCACCACCCCCCTTAAGTAGCCCCGCAAAATTGCCAGCCGCATACTGTACGTCTATGCTGAATCGTTTTGGGGAACAACTTCATGGCAATCCAGGTCTTTGGAGCAGGCGTAGGCCGAACCGGCACTTTCTCTCTCAAGCTCGCGATCAATCAGATCGGACTGGGTCCATGCCATCACATGGAGGCCGTGCTGCATAACATGCCGGTGCAGGTGCCGCTGTGGTCAGCCGCTGTGGATGGAAACCCGAACTGGAACGCAATCTACGACGGTTTCGACAGTGCTGTTGACTGGCCCACCGCCGCTTTTTTTCGGGAGTTGCTGGAAGCCTATCCGTCGGCCAAGTTTGTATTGACCGAACGCAATCCGGAGAACTGGGCTAACAGTTTCGGCGCAACCATTTACAAGTTATTGGCGGACAAAGATCAGAGCCCGCCAGAGATGAGGCCGTGGCTGGATATGTGCAGTGGCGTTATCGCGAAAACAGGCTTTCCTCCTGGTCTTGACTACGACGGCCTCATGAATGCATTCATCGCCCATAACGAGGCGGTACGGGCGACGATTCCCGCCAGCCAGTTACTGATCTACGAGGTTAAGCAGGGGTGGGGACCGCTCTGCGAATTCCTCGACGTACCGGCTCCTGATGAACCGTTTCCGCGCACCAACGACCGCGCGGAATTCTGGGATCGTGTTACCGGAAAAATTTGATGCGGGAAGACAAAATGCATAGAGCCATCATGGGTTTTTCAAAAAGCACCTGCTTTTCACTGACGGTCGCTTTAATGACGTTCTGGTCACCCGTCACCTTTGCTGAAATGGACGATTGTCAGCAGAGCGCGGAGTACGGGTTCGTTTGCGGCCCGCAAAACGCCGAGGACCTGGTCCTTGTGCCGGGTACGAAGTGGATTATCGCCAGCGGCCTGACACCGACCGTGGCAATCTACCTCATCGATTCGCAGAAGAAGATCTGGAGCGAGCTGTATCCGTCTGATGCGCCTCTCGCGCGTCAAGACATGGCAACCTATGGCGCCTGCCCGGGCTCGCCAGATCCCAACAACTTTGTTACCCACGGCTTGAATCTTCGCCCCGGCAAGGACAGCCATTCCACGCTGTATGTCGTGGGTCATGGCGGACGCGAAGCGATCGAAGTATTCGACGTAGATGCGAGCGGTTCGACCCCGGAATTAATCTGGATCGGATGCGTCATGACGCCGGATGGAATGGAGGCCAATAGCGTCGCCTCTTTCAGTGACGGTTCACTGGTGGCTACAATTCCGTTGCACACGGGAAAAACCATCAGCGATGCGATGGCCCGACAAGTAACCGGCGCCGTTTACGAATGGTCACCCGGCGACAGCGGCTTCACGAAGATAGAAGGCACTGAATTACCGTATGGGAACGGCATTGAGGTCTCGGCCGACGGAAACGAGATCTATGTTGTTTCATCCGGAGCATTCACGTTCACCGTCTATTCGAACAGTAACCCCGCACGCCTGCTGCGCGTTTCCGAGCCGATGGACTTTGTGCCGGACAATCTGCATTGGGCAGATGGTGGGACGTTATTCACGGCGGGCCTTGTCGCCGATTATTCGGCCTGCGGCGACGTGGGCGGCCCGGAGAAATTCGATCTCGCGGAGTTTGCGAGTTGTCCGCGACCGTTCGTCGTCCGGGCAATCGACCCGAAAACGATGGCCGGCAAGGATATCGCTCGCGGTCCGGCCAATGAGCGCTTCAGCAATATTACGATGGCACTACCGGTGGGCAACGAGCTCTGGATCGGGACGTTTGCAGGGGATCGTATCGCCTATCGGTCTTTTTAGATTTATGCGGTGCTCACGCGGTCAACCGCAACACTTCTGCCTGGCGGGCTGCGGCATGTCGTCCACAATCTGGTACCACTCCCAGCGTTCATTATCCGGGCTCATCGAGCGCGTAGCCAGAAGCTGACGGCGATGCTGAAAGCACTGGCTGACCCGAATCGCCTGGAGATCATGCGAGTGGTAGCCGCTCAATCAGGGCCGGTTTGTGCCTGCGATATCGTCGATCGTTTTGACTTGTCGCAGCCGACTATTTCGCATCACTTGAAGACCCTCCGCGACGCGGGCCTGCTTGTGAGCCGGCGGTCTGGACTATGGCGTTTTTATTCGCCGGATCCGGATGGCCTCGAAAGAATTATGGATCTAGGTATGGTGCTTTCGAAGTCGGCGTAATGGCAACGCTTCTAAAGGGGTCTGTCCCCATTAAGGGGACAGACCCCTTTTGCGTAAGCTGGGTTGACTACTGCGTCCCTGCCAAAGAAATCGTGCCGCTGTCCTTGACGCGAATCTTGCGACTGAACGAACCTGGATCGAGCTTCGCCTCGAACGCGTAATCAAACGTCTCATTGGTCTTGCTCATCAGCGAGCGCACCAAATTAATGCCGGCCATTACGTTGAACGCGGCAGTAACCGTAAACGTACCTTCGCCGTATCCCTCGATGACCGGCAGGTCGTTGCCAACACCCTTTATAACCTTCTGTCCGTCGAGACTGACCGTGTAAGAGATACCGGCGAGTTCGAGGGGCTCGAGATTCGGGTTGGTGACTTGCAGGCCAATTTCAAATGATGGCAAACCGGTGCCCGTCTCCGAGGGGACTGTCCTGAACGACTGCACGCTGACGCTCGGCGTTTCATAACCCGGTCGCATTCCCGAGCAAGCCGACAGCAGTACCGTTGTCAAAACCAGCACACTAATTCTGTTAATCGATAGCCGTAGGAATTCACTTGTCATAGTCCTGCTCCAACATGTCCGGGCATAGTGTCACAATAGCACCGGTCTCTCATTTAACGATAAAGGTTCGTGCGGTAGCGCACATAGCCGCCGTCTTCGACACCTAGCGGGTCATGATGCGTCCAGTGGATGAGGCCGCCCAGATCGTTCCATTCGTACATGCCACGAATGTGTACCCGGTCGCCCATTCCGATAGGGACACGTTCGGCGAGGTCGATATTGTGGGCGACCAACAAGGTGCGTCGAGAGCCGATATCGAGGATGAATCGCTGATGCCGCGAGCCATCGTTGTCATCAGACAACAGACGTTTGACGAAGCCGCGGACTTCGACCCACGTGCCCGTGTCGCGTTTATTCAGTGCGGGGTTCAAGCGATGTCCGAGAGTGAAAAACCGCGGCAAGCCTTCCCTGGCTGCCGCTGCTTTCCTCGTGCTGGCCGTCTAGCTGGCGGTCAGCGGAACCATCGTAATTTCAACACGTCGATTTGCCTGGCGACCATCAGCAGTCACGTTATCCGCTACCGGGCGCGCCTCACCCATGCCGACCGTGATGAGACGTTGCGACATCACTTCCTGCCCCTGCAGGTAAGTGACTACTGACGCTGCGCGGCGCTCCGACAAGCTCTGGTTGTAGGAATCGGAGCCAGTACTATCGGTGTGTCCGGCAACTTCGACGACGGTCTTGTCAAACTCGCCCAGTACCTTGCCCACCGAGTTCAGCACGTCGAAAAACGCCGGACTCAGGTCAGAGCTGTCGGTCGCAAACGTGACATTGCCCGGCATGTTCAAAGTAATGTTATCGCCGATACGAGTCACGCTGACACCAGTGCCTTCGAGCTCGGCGCGTAACTCGGCTTCCTGCTTGTCCATGTAGTAGCCGATCGAACCGCCGGCCAGCGCACCAACGCCGGCACCAATCAGTGCCTGCTGCCTGCGCTCAACCGCATCATCGCCGGAAATCAGGCCCGCTACGGCGCCCGCAGCCGCGCCTATCAGTGCACCTTTCGTCGCGTTGCTAGTCTCCGACTCGCGGGTGTAAGGGTCGAGCGTTTCACAACCGCTCACGAAAACCGCCAGGACGGTCAGTACAAGAATCGTTGTTCGGGAATTGCTGTTCATGTTGTTATCCTTTGCTTGCAGTAGCGCGTGCATTGTAAACGTTCCTTACCTGAACGCAGACTTAATTAACGCCATTATGTTCATAATGGTTGACCGGCCGGGCGCGTGTAGAATGGCCACTGGCCCCGCGAGAACCCTCATGAGCGACACCGAAAGCTGGCTCGAGCGCTATGAAGAAAACCACAGTAACGTGAGCAACCCGCTCGTCTACTGGGCTGCCGTGCCAATGGTGGTGGTTGGTACGGTCGGCCTGCTCTGGTACCTGCCAATTCCTGAGGAATTTCTACAAATTTCGCCGTTCCTGAATTGGGGCAGTGCATTCCTGATGGCCACGGCGATCTATTACTTCATCATTTCGCTGTCGTTGGCCATTGGCATGCTGCCGTTTTTACTCGGGCTGGCATCCTTGCAAGTATGGCTGACGGCGTCCGACTATCCGGCACTCGGCGTGTCGATTGGCCTGCTCGTTGCCGGCGTCGTCGGACTGCTGCTGGGCCGCCGCAAGTCCGGTGGCTGGCTGGCCGTATTGCAGGACTTACAGCTTATGATGATCGGTCCGGCGTGGCTACTATCCATCATCTACCGTCGTTTCGGTATCCCGTATTAGTCGACCCACAACTAGTCTAGAATCAACGTCCCACCATCAGCCAGGGCCAGAACCGTGAGCGCGAAACAGCTAGACACACTCGATTTGTTTGACATTCGTTCCGAGCTAACTGAGGACGAAGTCATGGTGAAAGACACGGTGGGCCGTTTTGTCGACGATCGTGTCATACCGCTAATGCGGGAAGCCTTCGAGCAGCATACGTTTCCTCGTGAGCTGGTCGGCGAGGTCGCAGAACTCGGTCTGTTTGGCAGCTCTATCGACGGCTATGACTGCGCCGGCCTCAACGGCGTCAGCTACGGCCTTATCTGCCAGGAACTCGAGCGTGGCGACAGCGGGCTGCGCAGTTTTGTCTCGGTACAAAGCAGTCTCGTCATGTTTCCGATCCACGCCTATGGCTCCGAGGAGCAGAAGCAGCGGTGGTTGCCGGCCATGGCGCGTGGTGAGGCCATCGGCTGCTTCGGTCTGACCGAACCGCACGGCGGTTCTGATCCGGGCAACATGAAAACGCACGCCAAACGAGACGGCGATGACTGGGTATTGAACGGTTCGAAAATGTGGATCACGAACGCAACGATTGCGGACGCGGCCGTTGTCTGGGCCATGACCGACGAAGGTATCAAGGGCTTCATCGTCGAGAAGGGCACGCCGGGTTATGAAACACAGGAAATCGAGAACAAGTTTTCGTTGCGGACATCCGTAACCGGCGCACTGTTCCTCGACAATGTGCGTGTACCCGCAGCTAACGTGCTACCCGGCGCTACCGGGCTCAAGGGGCCGCTTAGCTGCCTGACGCAAGCGCGTTACGGCATTTCCTGGGGCGTTATCGGCGCCGCGCAAGCGTGCCTCGACGAAGCGCTGCGCTACAGCCAGGACCGCATCTTGTTCGACCGTCCGGTCTCGCACACGCAGGCGATGCAGATTCGTCTCGCGGACATGGCACGCCGCATCACGACGGCGCAATTGCTGTCGTTGCGCCTCGGCCGGTTGAAAGACAAAGGTGAAATGACGCCATCGCAGGTATCGCTTGCCAAGTGGAACAACTGCCGTGCCGCCCTCGACATCGCTCGCGATGCACGTGACGTTCTCGGCGGCGCTGGCATCAGTGCAGAGTACGTGCCGATTCGCCACATGCTGAACCTCGAGAGCGTGATCACCTACGAAGGTACCGAAACGATCCATCAGCTCGTTGTCGGCAAGGAACTGACAGGCGTCAACGCGTTCGGATGAACGCCGCTTGACGGACACGCGTCTCCCACAAAACCGTGACGTCTGGCGCATCGCTGCGCCGATGATTCTTTCCAACGTGTCGGTGCCGCTACTCGGCATGGTCGATACGGGCGTGACGGGCCACCTCGACAGCCCGGTTTATCTGGGTGCTGTCGCCATCGGCGCGATGATTTTCAGCTTCCTGTACACGGGCATGAATTTCCTGCGCATGGGCACCACTGGTATCTCTGCTCAGAGTTTTGGTGCCGACGACAACGATGGCCTGCGTGTTTCTCTTGGCCAGGCTTCAATTGTTGCCCTGTTGATCGCCTTTAGCCTGCTAGCATTACAGGTGCCAATCGGACGCCTCGCGATGCAGCTGCTGGGGCCCGATCCCGAGACGCAAACCTATGCCCTGGAGTACTTTTCAATTCGCGTCTGGAGCGCGCCAGGAACGCTTGTCAGTTACGCGCTGATTGGGTGGTTCATCGGTCTTTCAAACGCGCGCGTGCCGCTGTTAATTTTTCTGACGATCAATCTCACCAACATCGTGCTCGACCTGCTGTTTGTCGTGGTGCTCGGCATGGACGTCGATGGCGTAGCGCTGGCGTCGGTTGTTGCCGAATATGCGGGGCTGCTGGTCGGCATTAGTTTCGCGGTCCGTGAGCTTAGGCGAAGGGCCGGGCACTGGCCGGTGCCGCGATTGATTAATGTCTCCGAATACGCAGCATTCTTCTCGGTCAACGCTAACCTCTTCATTCGCACGATGGCGCTCGTGTTTGCGCTCGGTTTTGTCACGGCGCAGGGTGCGCGCCTTGGACCCCTGGTGCTGGCCGCCAATGCGGTACTGATGAACTTTCAGAACCTGACCGCGTTCGGACTCGACGGTATCGCGCACGCAGCAGAAGCATTGGTTGGTAAAGCGGTGGGACAGAAGCGCCGCGATGTCCTTGAAGAGTCAGTACGACTAACGCTCAAATGGTCACTGATCTTCGCCATCGGCTTTACGCTCGCCTATTTCATCGCCGGACCGTTAGTCATTAGCATCCTGACCGACCTCCCCGACGTTCGGGCCGCAGCAATCAAATACCTGCCGTGGATGGTGATATCGCCCCTGGTATCGGTCTGGTGCTTTCTCTACGACGGCGTTTATGTCGGCGCGACGCGGGCCAAAGCGATGCGCGACATCATGCTTATCTCAACCTTCGTCATCTTCCTGCCGGCCTGGTACCTGCTGCAGCCGCTGGGCAACCACGGTTTGTGGCTCGCGTTCACGATATTCATGGCAAGTCGCGGCATCGGCATGCACATTGGCTATCGGCGATCGGTATTGCCACTGGTGAGAGCTACCTATGAAGGAAAATAGCCCGTCTTTCTTCGCATCCGCTGATGGCGAGTGGTTCACTGGCAACGATGCAACGCGCGGCCCCTGGTCAGCGGATGCCTGTCACGCCGGACCGGTAACCGGCCTGCTCGCACGCGCTGTCGAACAGGCCGTTGATGACAAGCAACTGGTGCGAGTAACTGCCGATTACTTGCGGCCTATTCCGATGACCGGATTCCGTATTGATGCCGAAATCGTGCGTAGCGGGCGGTCGGCGACAAACTGCCGGGCGACGCTTGTTGACGCGGAGGGCAGGGTCTGCGCGACGGCCACAAGCCTGCATCTCGTGACGTCCGACTTTGCTGAACTGCCCACCTCGTCTATCGATTGCCCTTCGAGAGAGGCTGCTAACCCCGGCCACTTTGCTGTCGAACCGGCGCACCATGACCGTTCCTTTTTCGGCAACTGGATCAAGGTCGCTTACCCGCCCGGTGAAAGCAACTCACCAGGACCGACCACAATCTGGATGCGTGCCCCGCGCCTGCTGGCCAATGAGGCACCTTCGCCCTTTCAGCGCGTTTGCCCGCTGGCCGACTGCGGCAATGGTATTTCGCGCAACGCGGAACTGACCGAAGCATCGTTCGTCAATCCGGATCTGACCATCGTGTTGCATCGCCTGCCGGAAACCGAGTGGCTGGCGTCGAGCGCGATTTCGTTCTGGGAGCCCACCGGCATCGGCCTGTCGCAAGCGACGCTGTTTGATGAAAAAGGGCCCATCGGTGCCGCGTCACAGACACTGCTCGTTCAGCCGGCCCCCTGACGCGCGACCCGATCGCAGAGCCGGTGCGCTTTGCGCCGCGCCCAGGCGTAGCCGAACAATCCGGAAAGTATGTTGGCGACAGCGTAGGCCGCGAAAATGCCGACTATGCCGTAGAGCCGCATACCCAGGATTGCCAGCGGTACGTAGAGCACGAGGATGCGCGTGACGCTAATGACGACGCCCGGCAGCGGGTTACCAAGACCATTGAACGCGGCATTCACCACCATCACAACGCCGTAGGCGCCGTAGCTGATCGGAGCGATCCACAGGAACAGGCGCGTTACACGAGTGACGTCCTCGTTGCTACTGAATAACGTGGGCAGAAAACCTGACAGCAGCGCGAGCACAATTGCGATGACCAGGCCACTCGCCAAACAGAATCGTGCGCAGAGCCGCAGAGCCTCCTGAATTCTTACTTCTTTGCCCGCCGTCAGGTTTTGCCCGACGAACGGACCGATGACTGAGGACATCGCGTAGTAAATAACGAGCACCAACGATTCGATGCGACTTGCGACACCGAAACCAGCAACGGCCTCCGGACCGAAGCGCGCGATCATTGCCGTGATCAGCGCGAGTCCAATCGGCACAATGGCGTTGGTACCCGCGGCTGGCAGTCCGACGTGCAGGATGTCGCCCCAAGAGCGTTTCAGCTCCTGAAAGTCCGGCTTGTTAAAGGTCACCATGTCGAGCTTATGCAGCAGCAGGTACAGCGTGCCGATAAAGATGGACCCTCTCGCCAGCAGCGCCGCCGTAGCAGCACCATCGAGCCCCATTGCAGGAATCGGGCCGAGGCCGAAAATGAAGATCGGGTCCAGGACGACATTCAGAATAGCACCGGCGATCATCAGCTTGCTGGGCAAGCGGGTATCGCCGGTCGCACGCATGCTGCTCATGCCAACCATGCCAACAACAATGAACGGCACGCCACAGTACAGGATGATCATGAAACTCCGGATCATCGGAATCATGTCGTCGGGCGCGCCCAACAGGCGGAACAACGGGTCGATGGTCAGGATGCCGACGATAGACACCGACGCCGTGATGAGGAACGACAGGATGATGCTGTCGGTAACCAGGCGTCGGGCACGGCGATCATTGTCTGAGCCGATGGCGCGGGCGACCACGGACGACGTGCCGGCACCCAGGCCGATCGCCACACTGGTGACGATCATCAATATTGGGAAACCGAAACTATAGGCGGCCAGCGCGCGGTCACCAACCCGGCCCAGAAACCACGTATCGATGAACGACTGCGCCATCATCGTGGTGATGCCGAGCAGCATGGGCAACGTCATGTCGATCAGGTGCTGGCCTACCGGCCCCTGCGTCAGTCTGGCAGTACGTAGTTCCATGAAAGCTCTATAAGCTACTATTGACGGGGACGAATACAGGTATTGGATATGAAACACAAGACCGAGATATTGATCGACGCCGACATGCAGCGTTTCAAACTGCTCGTCGAGACCGAGCTTGCAGAGAAAGGCTCAAAGGAAAACTCATGAGCTGGAAACAACTCTCATCGCGCGTCGTCTACGACAACCCATGGATGCAGGTGCGCGAGGACCACGTAATCAATCCGGGCGGCGGCGAGAACCAGTACGGCCACGTGCACTTCAAGAACCGTGCTGTCGCCATCATCGCGCTCGACGAAGTCGACAACACCTGGCTCGTTGGCCAGCAGCGTTACACGCTGGGTGAATATTCCTGGGAGCTGCCGATGGGTGGGGCACCCCTTGACGAGGCGCCGCTCGATGCGGCGAAGCGTGAGCTGCAGGAAGAAACGGGGCTTAGCGCGCTGAACTGGGAGGAGGTGCTGCGGCTTCACACGAGTAACTCGATCACGGACGAAGTCGGGCTTGTCTACGTCGCTACGCGCCTCATGATGGGGATGCCGAACACTGAAGAAACCGAGGATCTCGAGGTCAGGAAGCTGCCGCTCGAAGCGGCCGTGCAGATGGCACTCGACGGGGAAATTACCGACGCCATCAGCGTTGCCGCTTTGCTGCACCTCCATGCCATCAGAACAGCATCTTCGCCGTAACCACGTAACGTAACGGACCACCGACCTCGGTCGTCTCGAACGGGTAGCAGGTCACCAGCGTGAGCATCGCCGCGTCCGTATCGAGCACCAGGCTACCCTTGCGAGAATCCACAACATCGGCACCGATGATTTCGTAAACGTGTCGCTGCCGGTTGCTCGATTCAAGGCTGAGGAGTTCGCCAGGCTCGACGTCCCTCAGGAAATGAAAATGCGTATCCCGATGGCCGGCAATGATCGTGTTTCCTGCTTTGCCCGGCATTGCGCTGGCACTCAGATGACCGGGACCGAATGCCAGCGTTCGTCCCGACCCACCTGCCAGCACAATCAGGTCCACCTTCCCGTGCCGTGCCGTCAGGCGCGCCACTGGCCACGTGTCAGCCCAGGGCCACGGCGCCGGGCGCGCTGCACCGTCGCCGGCTCGCAGCCAGGCGCGCTGCATCAGGTCCTGCGCCAGCCACGCCTTGGCCGGGATGTAGGTGCCCTGCCCGAGGTTCCAGAAGCCGAGAACGAGCAGGCAGGCCATGACCCAGCGCCAGCGCCGCCTATCGAGCCCGGACACGCTGCCACCGCGGGTGTGCCTGCAGCGCCGTAAATAGCAGCAGCGCTGCCAGCAACCACAAGATCCCGGTTACTCGAAGCAGTGGTGCGCTCGTCGCCGTTGCCGGGAATCCGAAGATCTTGTTTGCGCTTTGACCGTACGCCATCAGGTTGGGCACCTGTTCGCTCGACAAGGGGTCGGCGACAGGCCGCACCGGCGTTTTGTCCACTGCCACCAGGCTCGTGTATTTGCTGACCAGGTGGTGGTCAATCGCGGTCTCGACAATTGCACTGCGGACCTCGGTGCCACCGCCGCGGCGTTCCTGGTCCATCAGCCCGGCAATTTTCGCGCGTGCCCACAGCGCACCGATGCCGGGACTTGGGTGCGTTGTCGTCAGCGGCAGATCCGTCGCCCAGCCGCCGCTCGTCGAATTGCCGCTGATGCGCACCGTGTCACCGTCAGCCGAACCACCATTACGATAGTCGCCCGAGGCTCGCGCTTTGATCACGACGGGCTGGCCGAGATAAAGGTCCGGTACCGTCATGGGATAGCTGTCGACCACAACGCTGCTGGGCCACCGCACGTCGATGCCGGTGACCTGCGGATGTTTGAGTTTGCCAAACAGTCCGTTCATTTTTTCCTGCACCTCGTGCAGTGCACTGATAAACGTGAACGTGCCGCGCCCTGCCTCGGCGGCCTTGCGCATGAACCAGCTGTTGGGCGCGGAGCCGATGCCGACGGTAAATAGCCGCGCATTACCCAGCTTATCTTCGATCATCGAAAACATTTCGTCTTCGTAACCGACGCTGCCATCCGTAATAAAAATAATCTGCCGCAAGTGCGTTTCATGCGATGGCATGCGCAGCGCTGCGGCAAGCGCCGGGCGCATTTCCGTTCCACCATTCGCTTCGAGCCGGCTCACAAATGTCAGCGCATTGGTGACGTTGGTGTTGTTGGCCGCAACGCTTTGTCGATACAACACATCAGTCGACGAGTTGAACTCGATGACATTGAAAAGATCCTGCGGTTGCAACCCTTCGAGCGCCAGCGTCAGCGCACGCTTCGCCTGTGTAATGGAAACGCCGTGCATGGACCCTGACGTATCGATAATGAACAGAACTTCGCGCGGCATGAGCGCCGCGCTTGCGAGTTCTTCGTCGGGCGGCATGACCATCAGCAGGTGATAAGGCTTGCCGCCGATTATCTCGGTGAACGCCATTGCGCGTGGTATTGCCGAAGGCGTCGGTTGCCAGACCAACTCGAAATCGTGGTCCATGGGCACGGTGCCACTGTCTAGCGTTACCGCATAGCGGCCGTCCTGCTCGGTTACGTTCACCGGGTGGTAACGACTGGTGATAATGTCGAGCGGCATGCCGGCGTCGATGCGGGCGGTCAGCGCAATTTTGTGGGCGCGCGACGCCGTGACCATTGGCGGTGTAACGAGCGACGCATCCGGTACACGATCGGTATCGGCTGACCAGCCATTGCCTTGTTTGTCGGGCAGTTCCTGCCCCGGGATGTAACGGGGCGTCAAGGTCATCGGGAAACGCAGGCTGAAGCGGCCATCTTCGTAGCGAAGGTCTTCCAGGTATTCGATTTCGACGACCACGCGTTCGCCCGGTGCGACGTTTGCCACTGACGTTGTAAACAGGTTGGCGCGCTGCTGTTCGACGAGGCTGGCTTTCTTACCGGCCTGCTTGGCGGCGTTGTAGGTTTTCTTGGCATCTTCTTTCTCCTTGACGTCGGCCTCGATGAAACGCTCGCCGATGTGCAGTCGCATGCGATCAACGGCCGCACCGTCCGGCAGTGGGAAAACGTAGAGTCCCTCCACCCAGTCAGGGCCATCGTTATGAAATTCCTGGCGAACGGAAACGCGCGCCAGCAGTCCACTGATCTGGAGGTCAACCTCGGTGTTCAGCAAGGTCGCAGTGGTGTAACCCTGCTGCATTTGCCATAAAAGGCGGCCGGATTGCGTCTGGGCCGGCATTTCGGCGAGCGCGCTTGAGAATGCTGCCAGCAGCAGTACGGTGAGGTTTGCGATCCATGCGGGTTGGCGTTTACTGATACGGTGCATTGCGGCCTCCTTTTGTGTTGAGGCTATTGCACCGCCGCAAAGAGCCGTTCCTTGGGCTGCGGCATGGCAATGCACCGGCGTAATGTGGCAAATTGTGGCGACGAGACAAACGCCTGGGTGAGAGAAGTGGCAAAACGAATAGCGATCGTTGAGGACGAAGCGGCGATCCGTGATAACTACGCGGCGGCCTTCGAGCGCGAGGGCTATCGAGTGGACGCGTTCGCAGCGCGCCGGCCAGCCCTTGATGCGTTCGAGAGCCGGCTGCCCGACCTGGTCGTCATCGACATTAACCTCGAGGACGATGTGGAGGGTGGCTTCGAGTTATGTCGCGAACTGCGCGCGCGTTCGGCCGACCTGCCGATCATCTTCCTGACCGCGCGTGACAGCGAATTCGATGCCGTGTCTGGCCTGCGCCTGGGCGCCGATGACTACCTGACCAAGGACATCAGCCTGCCGCACCTGATGGCACGCATTGCGGCGTTGTTTCGGCGCCTCGATGCGATGCGGAAACCGCAGGGCGCGGAAAGCCGCATTACGCGGGGCGATCTCGCTATCGATACCGAGCGCATGACGATTCACTGGCAGGACACACCGGTGGGTCTGACCTTGACGGAGTTCTGGCTGGTACATTCCATGGCACGCTACCCGGGGCATGTGAAGAACAGGCAGCAGCTAATGGATGCGGCGCAGGCGGTGCTCGATGACAATACGATCACGTCGCACGTCAAGCGTATCCGGCGAAAGTTTCACGCGATTGATCCCGACTTCGATGCGATAGAGACCGTTTACGGTATGGGTTATCGCTGGCTGAGCGACTAGCAGACATCGAACAATGAATCTCAAACGTCAGCTCTTACTGGTCAGTTTGCTGACATTGATTCTGCCCTGGGCCGGCTGCGAGTTTATTCGTGAGACGGAATCCGCGTTGCGCAGCGGGCAGCAACAAATGCTGGCCGGCGCGGCGCGGGCGCTGGCCAACACAATGGCACAGTACAGCGAGGAGTTTCCGCAAACAGATTCGAGCTTTGACAGCAGTGATCAGCTGTACGTCCACGAGCTCGACGTGCAACCGACCATCGACGGTTACTTCGACGACTGGCCATTACAGACCGCCGCTCTCAAGACCATGCGGGGCGTCGACGGTCCTGTGCAATTCGTTGTCGGTACGTTTGGTGAATCCTTTTACCTTTACGTTGAGGTCAGCGATCGCAACGTCGTTTACGCAAGCTCGCAGAGCATTGTGCTCGACGACGGCTCGCTCCACGCCGATCGGGTCAGGCTGATCAGCAGCAACCCGCCATACTTGCGAGAAAGTATCGTGTTCGCCGCCGAAGCGCCGGGGCGAATCCTGAGCTACAAGCAAAGCGCTTATGGCTTCGCGCCGGAACCCGCGGTCAGTGCGTACTGGCAGGATGTGCCCGGCGGTTACCGTGTTGAAGCAAGAATCCCGGCGGCGCTGCTGGGCACACACCTGGGACTAATTGCGAACAACACCAACGACGCGGCGCAACCTGGCGCCCGTAGCAGCAGCTTTTCAGGACAAACGCCCGGAGCGGCCGTACGTCTGTCGCCGGAGATCGGACGGGTAGCCGCACAGCTCGTACAGCCGGACATGCGACTGCTGGTGACCGACGCCGATGGATGGCGCATTGCCGCTGTCGGCGAGCCCGGCGGCGGTTCGGCCGGCGAATCCACGCGCGGTTTCACGCGACGTATCTATGACCTGCTCGTCGAGTCGGGCACGGAGGCTGTTTTCGCGGAGCCCGCTCCGCTGGGACGCGAACAAGCTGCCTATATCAGCGCCGCGCTCAACGGTGCTGAGATGGCCAGCTGGTTTCGAAGTGACCAGGGCGGCAAGGCAATCGTCGCGGTCGCCGCGCCCATCAAGGCTGGCAACGAGACGCTCGGTGCCATTGTCCTGCAGCAGGGCACGGACGCGATTTTGAGTCTGACCAACTCAGGACTGTCGCGGCTGATTAACGTCACGCTGATCGCGACACTGGTCGTCGCCGCAACGTTGCTTGGTTATGCCACGTGGCTGTCACGACGTATTCGGCGGCTTTCCGTCGCGGCAGAAGCCGCCCTTGATCAGGAAGCGTTGCAGTCCGCGTTGCCCAGCGCGCTGGCGAACGACGAAATCGGTGACCTGTCACGCAGTTTCTCAAACGTTCTGCGACAACTCGGTGAGTACAACGAGTACCTGCGATCGCTGGCCTCGAAACTCTCGCACGAGCTGCGAACACCGTTGGCTATTGTCACTTCGTCACTCGAGAACCTGGAGCATGAACCGCTTAACGAAGCTGGTGTCGGTTACACGACGCGGGCGCGCGAGGGTGCGGATCGGCTACGTCGCATCTTGAGCGCGATGAGCGAGGCCAGCCGGGTCGAAGAGTTGATGGCAAACGTAGAGCCAGAGTCGTTCGACCTGGTGAATGTTTTGCGCTCCACGACTGCAGCATATCGCGATGTTTACAAGGAACGTGAGTTTGCTTTCGATTGTGAACTCGATAGCGCGGCGGCGAGCGGCTCGCCGGAGTTGATCATTCAGATGCTCGACAAGCTGGTCGACAATGCCGTGGATTTTAGTCAAGCGGAGGATACAATCTCGATCGGGTTGAGCACGGCAGATGACAAGCTGGAAATCGCGGTGATGAACCCGGGTGCGCCGCTGCCGGAGAAGATGCGCACACAAATGTTCGACTCGATGGTATCGATGCGGGCCGGCAAGAACACGCGTCACCTCGGCCTTGGTCTCTACGTGGCTCGCCTGATCGCCAGCGGTCACGACGGCAAGATAGCAGCCGACAATGTGGACGGCGGCGTTGTTTTCCGAGTGACCCTCCCCAAAGGGGACAGACCCCTTTAAGGGGACAGACCCCTATCGGGGTCTGTCCCCTGCAGGCAGCTCCTCGCTAAACAACTCAAGATAATTTGCGCGCCGCTCTGAATCCGTACGCCCGAGGTCAAGGTACAGTTCGTGTGGCGATAACAAGTCGCTGGCCTCACCGAGGGCGTTGCTTCGATAGCTGCTCCATTGATATTGCGACGGATGTTGGACGAGCCCTGCACGCACCGGATTCAGCTCAATATATCGGTAGCACGCCATCAAATAGGTATCTTGCTGCACGAGGCAGGATCGAAAGCGCCCTTCCCACAGGGTGCCGCTGCGCTCGTAGTTGCGATTGATGTACTGCACGTAACGCTGGCCCAACCGTTTCATCAGGTATCCAACACCATCAGCGTGAGTTGGTGTAAGTAAGATGTGGACATGGTTGGTCATGAGGACGAAAGCGTGGATACGACACTCGAATAACGCCGCACACTCTTGGAGCCAGCGCAGAAAGAGCCGGTAGTCCTGACGCGAATAGAAACAGTCCTGTCGGTTATTGCCGCGTTGAATAACATGTAGCGGTATTCCAGGCAGGACAATCCTGGCGGTTCTTGGCATCCGTCGCGTCCGTGCTTAAGGGAACGCTCAGCCTAAGGCGGCTGGAGGCTCGCACCAATCTCGAAAAAGGGGGTCTGTCCCTAGATTTGGGGGACGGA
>CAZTQL010000031.1:0-27256 GCA_964615665.1 uncultured Woeseiaceae bacterium
AGCACACGCGCCGACCGAACTGCCAACTGTTCTATTCACACTGCTAAGCGAATAGGACGCTAGCGCTCATCCTCGAGCTCCGCCCAGATTTCGCGCGCCCAGTCGCGTATTTGCAATGACTCCTGCCAGCGATCCGATAGCTCGCGCCGATTGCCGTCGGTAATAGCGTACGGCGGCGGACCGAGCTCGCACAGGAATACCAGGGTCGCGTCGGCTGCGGACCGTTCTCTCCACGCTCGCATGCCCTCGCGCCACCAGCCCTTGAATATTTCGACCCACTGCTGGTGCTGCGGAAAATCAATCTGGATCTGTACTTGCTCGCGGCTGGCTACGCGGCCCTGGAAACAGTCGGACCGCTGCAAAACGGCAGCGATGTACTCTTGATCTCTTTCAGGCACCGGCGCACGCAGTTCCCGGTCGACCACAAAGTGCGACAGGTCCGCACAGAGCCGCATCTCCGGAACCAGCTCCATCAGCTGCAGTGTGAAGTACAGGTCGTTCAACAAACCGTCGCGATGCGTTTCGAACAACAGCGGTAAGTTGGTGGCTTCTGCTTCCGCGATCCACTGTCGCACTACTGGCACGGCATCTTCCGGCCTGATCGGCATGACACCACTGATGACGTTAACCATGCAGGCGTTCATTGCGCTGGCGAACGACAATAACGGCTGCAGCTCATCCGGTGCATTCGGGAATGCGTTCACCATGCAGCCAAGGCCGTGCTGCTCGAACAGCCTGCGCTTTTTGAGGTTGGCCGATATTTCCTGGACCGACGGGTCCAGGCAGACGCCGTCAAAGCCCGCCTTGGCAATCATCGCGAATGACTCGGCATCGCTGCGCTCAGGCACGTGGGGGCTGCGCAGCTCCATCGCCCACAGCGACTGATAGATTTCGAGCTTTTGCATATAGGCCTAGTAAGGACCGGGCGGTGTCGCCGAGCGGCGCGGCGGGAACCAGAACGACTTATCGACAACGGTCGCTTCTGCCATCACGCGACTCCAGTGCATCTCGCGCTGGTAGTAAACCTCGACCCACACGGTGTCACCGGGTTTGCCGTGCGGCGTGCGCACAGTTCCCAGCGCAATATTCTGTTTGCAGATCGGCGACCAGGCAGCCGAGGTCACAAAACCGATGGCGTCCTTGTTGCGTTTTTCTTTGGCAAAAATGTACGAGTGATGTGCGGCCTTGTTCCCGTCGATATCGAGCTTCACCAGTTGCCATCGCGAACCGTTGCGTTGCTCTTCGGCCAGTGCGCGTCGGCCATTGAAATTCGGTTTCGTAAAATCGACCAGCCATTCGAGGCCCAGCTCCAGCGGCGAGCGCGAGCGGCCCGTACGTACCGTTTCGTCAGCCGGCAGAAACTCATGATAGGCGGCGAGAAAACCTGCTTCGATGCGCGCCTGTTCCAGCGCGTGCGTGCCGATGGCGCGAATGCCATGCAATTTGCCGGCCTCGAATAATGCGTCCCAGAGTGCTCCCGCTTTACCGGGGTCGATCCAAAGTTCGTATCCCAGGTCGCCGGTGAAACCGGTGCGCGACACCATCAGCTCAGCGCCCTCAAAATCGCAGTGCATCAGGCCAAAGGGTTTCAGCTCGGCAAGACCGTCAATTTTTAGCTGTTGCAGTATCGTAAACGACGTCGGCCCCTGTACAGCCAGCGCTGCAATGTCGTCAGTTTCATGCGTGATATCGACATCGAAGCCGATAGCGGCGGCCTGGAGCCACGCAAAGTGGCGCTCTTGTGAGCACAAGCGGTATTCGCCCTCTCGCAAGTGGAAGATGGTGCCGTCGTCGATGACCTGGCCCTGGTCGTCACACCAGACGGCATAGGCGACACGGCCGGGACGAATCTTCGTCATGTCGCGTGTTACGAGACGATTCAGGTAGTCAAGCGAGTCAGGACCGGAGATACGGTACTTGGTCATCGGCGTCAGATCGAACACGCCGGTCGAGTTGCGAATGGCAAAATACTCGGTGTCCGCGCAGTACAGTTCGTTCGCGCTCGAGTAGCCTTTCCACGCGTGCCACTCGTTCACGAAATCAAGTTCGCGCAATCGTGAGTAAAACGGCGTCTTCAGACGTCCCTGGTGAACGGGCTGGCTCTTCATGCTGCTTTCTCCCGCCGCAGAATGGCACGCGCCGCGTTTCTGCCGGCCGCACCGCTGACGCCGCCGCCCGGGTGAGTACCTGCGCCGCACAAATACAGCCCATCGACCGGCATTCGGTATTGCGCCGAACCGCTGACGGGTCGGACAAACAGGAACTGGTCGAGCGTGAGCTCGCCATGGTGCCAATGGCCACCAGTGATGTGAAACTCGGTCTCGATATCGGCCGGCGTCAGTAATTCGCTGTGTTCAACGCGCGCCTCAATGTCCGGCGCGTACCGCGCAATCGTCTCAATAACGGCTTTTTCGAAGTCCCGCCGTGCCGCATCGGTCCAGCCGCCCTTAAGCGCATAAGGGGCGTACTGCACAACGGCGGACATCACGTGCTTGCCGGTCGGCGCCATCGCCTCGTCACGGAAGCTCGGAAACGTCATTTCAACGACGGGCCGCGGCGAACTCTCGCCATATTTGGCCGGGTTAAACGCACGCTCAACATAGTGCTCGTCGGGCGCGATAACCAGCCGCTCTGCAAAGTCTTTCTTTGCCAAACCCGCAATGGCCGGCAGGCCATCCAGCGCCAGGTGCAGTTTCGCCGCATTGCCCTTCGCACGCAGACGATCGATACGATTGGCAAATCCGGTCTCGACGTGCCGCGCACCGATCAATTCCATAATCGTACGCTTGGGGTCCGCGTTGGAGACGACCATGAAACTATCGAAGCTCTCGCCGCTTGCAGTCTCTACGCCCGTCACTCGGCCGTTCGTAACGACGATGCGCTCGACCGGCATGCCGGTACGAATCGTGACACCTGCATCGCGCGCGGTGTATGCCAGCTCGTCAGTAACGCTGCCCATACCACCCTGCGGAATCCCGGGACGGCCGTGATCGCCGGCCAGTCGATACAGGTAAGTCATAATCGTATTCGGCGAGCGCGGACCGAGATGCGTTCCTAAAATGGCGTCAAAACTGATCGCGCCTTTGAGCAGTGAGCTATCAAAACGTTCGTCGAGCTCATCGTGAATATTCATACCGATGAGTCGCAAGAACTCGCGCATCTCATCCTTGCCCAGGCGTCGAATATCGAAGCCAAGCTGTCCGAGTGTCAGCAGGTCCTGCAGGTTTTTGGTACCAAGCCGAGGCGGCGGCTTGTTGAGAAACTTGCGCAGCAAATCTGCGAAACACGTCATGCGCTTTCTGAAATCGCGATAGCTTGCCGCGTCGGCGTCCGACACACCCGTGACATCGTTCGCAGTCAGCCGCACATGATTACCGTCCTCAGCCAGAGCAATCGTGGCCATATTCGTGCAACTGAGCTTGGGTTCCAGCTTCAGCTCCTTTCTCACTTCGGGCTGCAGTTGGTACAACAGATGCGCGCAGGCCGACACCGAAAAGCCATCGGCAAACTCGCGCGTAACGGCGGCGCCGCCTACCTGCGCATTCGCTTCGAGCACCAGCACCTGCTTACCCGCTTTTGCCAGCAACGCCGCACAGACCAGACCGTTGTGACCGGCGCCAACCACGATGGCATCGTATTTATCAGTCATCTTTATCAATCATCGCCGAAGTTCTCCGGAACCGTATTGGGGCGACTGAGATCTGCCAGGATCTCCCTTGCCGCGTTCGCGCCGGGTGCAGCCATAACGCCACCGCCCGGGTGGGTACTCGAGCCGCACATGTAAAGACCGTCGACCGGCCCACGATACTGCGCATAACCTGGAACCGGGCGATTAAACAGCAGCTGGTCCATTGTCAGCTCACCGTGGAAGATGTTGCCTTCGGTGATACCGATTTCCGCCTCGATATCCTGCGGCGTACGCACCTCGACATGCAGGATCAGATCCTTGAAGTCAGGGCTGTAATTGGCGACCTGGTTGATGACGGACTGGCCGAACGCGTCCTTTTCTTCGCTGGTCCAGTCGCGGCCCTCGATCTTGTGCGGACAGTACTGCACGAAGCAACTCATGAAATGTTTGCCGGGCGGCGCCATCGTCGGGTCGTTAAGTGTGGGTATCACCATGTCGATGTACGGATCTTTCGACCAGGTGCCGTCTTTCCAGTCGTCGTAGGCGCGCTCCATGCGATCCATCGAATCGATGAAGTGCATATCGGCGTTATACAAACTGCTGCCCTCCGGCAACGCGGGAAACGTCGGCATGCCGTCGAGCGCGATGTTGAGCTTGCCGGAAGAGCCGCGAATCTTGAAGTTCTCGACACGTTTCCGGAAGGCCTCCGGCAGATCGCCACTGTCCATACAGGTCAGGAACGTGCGCTTCACGTCCATGGCAGATACGACGATGCGGCCGGCTATCTCGTCGCCATTCTCGAGCGCGACGCCGGTCACTTTGCCATTCTTCACGATGATCTGATCAACGCCGGCTTCGGTACGTAACTCGCCTCCGGCCGCCTGGAATGCGCCGGCAATCGATTTCGATACCGCCCCCATGCCGCCGCGGGCAAATCCCCATGACCCCATGTTGCCGTCGACGTCGCCCATGTAGTGGTGCAGTAATACGTACGCCGTGCCTGGCGAGTGGATGCCGAGCGCCGTGCCGATAATGCCGCTGCCGGAGAGCGCCGCCTTGATAACGTCGGTCTCGAAATACTCGTCGAGATATTCGGCAACGCTCATCGTCCAGAAGCGGATGGTCTCGTACATCCGATCTTCACCCATGTCCGTGAACTTGCCGCCGATGCGAATCAGTTCCCGAATGTCGCTGGGCTTGAACGACGTGGGATCCGGCGCAGTCCTGAGCAGAAAGTCGCGAATGAACCGGCACTGCCGCATCGTGTCCGCGGAATACGTTTTGTAGGCGTCGGCATCGTGACGAGAGAATCGCGCCATTTCGCGATAGGCGACCTCTTCGTCGTGGTAGGAGCCGTAGTAATCGCCGTTTTCCATGAACGTGACCGAACCGCCAAACGGGGTTACCTGCAGTCCGTGCTTGTGCAACTCGAGTGCACGATAAATCTCGGGGCGCAGCAAACTGCAGACGTAGGAACAGCTCGAGTACCACCAGTCTTCATAGAGATTGCGGCTAACCGCGGCGCCGCCGATGTAGTCATTCTTCTCAACGCAAACGACATCAAGACCAGCTCTTGCGAGGAATGCCGCCGTTGTCAGTCCATTGTGTCCGGCCCCAACGACAATCGCGTCATATGTTTTCATTACTTGATGCTCGCCGTTACGGTCGTTGCAGTTCCTGCAAGATCCAATCGATGTAATTGCTTTCCGCTTTTTCCATGCCGGAAAACGGTCCTGGCTCGTAGAACTTCGAGTGTACGCCTCTGGAGTTATTGACGATGATCTCCTTGTCCGCCTGCGTGGTCACGTTCCACAACCAGGTTAATGCGGCAACATCGTAGTCCCTGCCTTCGACTGCGTCACCCCGTACCAGCCAGTAGATCTCGCATTTCGAGTTGGACTGGTCGACCGGCGTAAAGACGTAGCAAACCACGTGGTCGCTGTACGCCAGGAGGAAGGAAAAAGCACCGAATGAAAAGTCCGACGCGCCGCCATCGTAATCGGTGAATTGACCGAGCAATGGCCCAACCGGCTTGCCGTCCATGCTGCCGGTCTGATACTTGTCAAACAGCGCAGTACGACTATAGCCATAGCCCATTTCGCCGGGGCGTGCTGCGGTATCCAGGTAGTCAAAAAACAGGTCCTTGACGCCACACGGTTGCATGTTGTCCTTCATCTTCTGCTGCACTCGGGCGCGCTTCTCATCATCCAGCATCAGCGTGTGCATGCGCGCGTATTCAGGATGAGCCGTCGCGCAGTGATAACACTCCTGATAGTTCTCGATCGATAGCTTCCAGTTGGCAGGAATCAAATAACTCTTCTGCGCAGCGACTTTGAGGTTGTCGAAATCGAACATCGCCATCGGTTCTGCGAGATCCCGTTTGGCGCCTTCAAGCGACGGTGGGTCATCGGTCAGACAAATGAACACCAGGCCGTGTATGACATCGACGACAACCGGCTTCAGGCTGTAGGACAACTTGTCGAAGTCAGGCGGCATATTGCGCGCCGCGTACAGTCCGCCGTCGATATCATAGGTCCAGCCGTGATAGGGGCAGGCAAACCGTTCGGTATGGCCGCCGGATTCCAGGCAGACGAGGGAACCGCGATGACGGCACACGTTGGCAAACGCATTCAGCTCGCCGTCATTACCTCGCACGAGGATGACCGATTCACGTGCGACGTTGAATACCCTGAAGTCGCCGGGGGCGGCAAACTGCGACACGTGACCAGCGAGTATCCAGTTGCGATTGACGACCTTCTCAATCTCCAACTCGTAAATGTCCGGATCGGCGTAGAAGCGCTGTTCCAGCGAGTATCCGGCCCGGTGGTCGGCGATTAACTCCGCGATCGATCGCTGGTCCGCGTGAATTGCCGCGCTCATATTGAATTCCACACTATGAAACAAAACGCCTCTGCCGTTCCGTTACGATAGCACAGCGATTGCGGATCAGCAGCGCGATAAACCTGCCGCCATGCTGCGGTGTTTTGCGTCAGTCGCGCGCCGTCAGTGTAGCGAGAAAAGCCTCGAGCTGATGCAATTCGCGGCGGCTTAAAGAAAGCGGTTTAGCTTCGTTGTGCCCGATCATCGCCTCGGCAGCATCGTTGTAGTGCTCGAGTACCTCCACCATCGACGACATCTGTCCCTTGTGCATAAACGGTGCTGTGTCGCGAAGATTACGTAGCGATGGCGTACGCATTGCACCGATCAGCTCGGGTCCGGTGCGAGCGAATTCAAGCTCGGCACAACGCCGCTCCGGATCGTCGCTGTAGGCGCCCAGGCAGTTAAATGGATCTTCCAGCACCTGACGCACACCCATTGCACGGCCTTTGTCGGGCGTCTCCGTCGGCGCGCTAAGCACTCCGGTGTTGTGAAACTCGTTATTGGTCAGTAACGGGCCGTTATGACACTGCGTGCATCCGGCCTCGCCGATAAACAGCCGCAACCCCCGCACCTCGTTATCATTTAGCAGTAGGCGAGCAGCCGGTGCGTCGTCAGCCACTATTGCAGTGATGTAGTCATCAAGGCGGGTCGGCGCCGGCAGCAACGTGCGCTCAAACGCCGCAATGATCTTACCTACATTGGCAAAGGCCCTGTTGATCACGCTGCGGTCGGCATCGGTCATCGACTGCCACGCACGGTCCCACTCAGGGTTAGGTCCGGGCGCTGCGGCGCGCGGAAAGCGCTGCAGGTCATCGAGGTCAGGCCGACCTCCAAACAGCGCCTCGTATTCAGCACTGTAGTGTTCATCGCTCGCAATGACCCGGACCACGTGCATGCGATTACTGCCATGTTCGTTCGGGTCCTCGAGCGGTGAAAGGGCCTGGGACCACTGGCTATCCCGGCGACCATCCCAGTACAGCCAGGGACTGTAAGCGGTGCCGACAATACTCGGCGTGTTGCGTCTTGAAGTTCCAATCGCCTGACCCTTCGGCAAGCCATCGGTGAAACCGCGAATGGGCTGATGACACGTCGCACACGAAATTGCGCCGTTTGCGCTGAAGCGTGAATCCAGAAACAGCTTCTCCCCCAACTGCGCCGCCCGCGGGTCATCGGCGATGGCATTGCTGGGGTCAGGGGGCAGCGGCGCGAGGCTGTTCAGCCACAGCGAGCGCAATTCGCCGACCTCATCTTCGCTCCACGGCTTCGGTTTGGCACCGTAGTTTTGCCAGCCAATAACAATCGTAGCTGCCAGAAGCAGCGCGCCGCTAACCTTGAGCAGCAGAGACACTAGAGCTGCAGCGGCAGGGTGACGATGTGCTGCCCATCCGCAGTCGTTATCGTCACGACAATCTCCCAGTAGCCGCCCATGTGGAAGCGCATGCCCTCGAGACGATAGTCACCCCCACCGATCTCCCGGGTCACGCGCGGACGCGTTGGCAAGCCGTGATCATGCAGCGGCATGCCGCCGGACACGCTGATACCCGCGCCAGTCACCAGCTCACCATTGGCTGCTGCGATATGCAATATCCAGCTATGGATCCGGTTGATCTCGATGGCGCCCTCGGGCGTGGAGTAGGTCACTTGCAGGCCCTGATCGTCGGCCAGCGTGTCCTGCATGGGCAGCAGAATACAAGCGAGCAGCACGAGTACGGCGGTGGATCTACGAGCTTGAAACCAGCGCTTCAATCGCCCGCTCATCAAGAGGTACTGCAGTTGCAACAGCAGCAATACACCGATGAAGAAGGGCCAATAACCAATCCCCGTGAAGCCGACTTCGAAGGGAAATACGGCGGCATGGACCTTGTCAGAATTTGGCTGGCTGGCCGATACGATGCCAATAAAGTCACCCTCTTCGACAAACTCGTGAACGACCGTGAACACGTCAGGCTCAACAATGGCCTGCTGGTAGAAAACAGTAACGCTGTCGAGATCCTCTATCTGCTCGACATCATGCATTCGGGCAAAACGACCTTTGCCGGTAACGTCTTTAATGATGCGAAAGTCGATGGGCATGGAAGCCAGCGCATCGTGCTGGTACTCCATGACAAAGACACTTTCTGAAGCCACCGGCAAATCTTCGCAAAACTGTTGATGACCGCTGGCGCGCGGCTGATAAATCTTGAAGTGGGCGCTCAGATAACTGACCTTGATAATGCAAAGATCCTCCTCCTGAACCACCCCGCCGTGCGCATTGACTGACGGCGGCAGCAAGCCCAATACCATAGCAGCGAGAAACAGTCGGATAGCGATGCTTTCCATCATCATTCGTGTATTCTAACCGCGAGCCGAACACCATCACAGCCGTTGTTTTGAAACTACACGCCTTATGAACCTGATACTCAGCATTGCTGCATTGTTGCTCGGCCCGGCGATCTACGCTTACGGCCGACGCAATCCCACCGCAAGGCAGATTCTCGACGGCTTTATTTTCATTACGATTGCCGGACTTATCTGCGTCAACATTGTGCCCGAATCACTGGCGGTTGGCGGCGCGATGGCGGGCCTGTTTCTGGTCCTCGGCATTGCCTTTCCGGTCATCATCGAACGCGGTTTTCATGGTGCACTCCATGAAGCCCATGTCCTGGTTCTGATCATCGCCGCGCTGGGCTTGATTATTCATGCTGTCGTTGACGGTATCGCCCTGCTGCCGATGGAAGGCGGCGACCTCGCACATGCTGTCATTCTGCATCGCCTGCCCGTTGGCATGGCAATCTGGTGGTCGTTACGTCCGAACCTGGGATTGCCGGTTGCCGTCGGCGCATTTGCGACGATCATAATTGCCTCCGCCCTCGCCTATACGTTCGGCGCACCGATTGTGGAACTCGGGGAGGCGCGCAGCATCGCCTACGTGCAGGCTTTTGTCTCAGGATCGCTGATACATATCGTCGCGTTCGGCGTGACTCACGATCACGGCCATCATATCGAGCCCGCCGCGCAGGCCCAGCACTGGGGCTATCGCGTCGGCATCCTGCTCGGTTTATTCCTGGTATTCACGGCGCCGCAGCTGCATACCTGACCGCGTCAGATCGCTTCCTGTTCCGTCAGAAACCGGCTGCGATACAGCACGAGCGGGTCGGATGCCCGGTCCTCGAAGCGGTGCACGCGCCCAACGATAATCTTGTGATCGCCGCCCTCATAGACATGCTCGGTACTGCATTCGAAGCAAGCGGCGAAGTCTCCGAGAATCGGTACCCCACCGATGCCCGCATTACAATCCAGCCCACCGAACTTGTCGCACGCACTCTGCGCAAAGCGACTCGAGAATTCTTGTTGTTGCCGTGACAGCACGTGCACAGCAAAATGCTCGGCAGCCGTGAAAACGCCGTAGCTCATGGAATCCTCGGCGATACTCCACAGCACGAGCGGCGGATCCAGTGAGACAGAGCTAAAGCTGTTGATCGTGATTCCGACTTTGGCGCCGCTGGAGTCCAGCGTCGTGACGACCGCAACTCCGGTAGCAAAACTGCTGAGCGCGCGCCGAAATCCGGTCGGATCCACGGCGGCGTACTCGGCGAGCTCGGCGAGCTCTTTCTCGGCGCGGTTAGGTAGCGGTTTCTGCGTCATAGTCAGACGTTCTTCTTCTATCAACAAAGCGGAAGAATACAGCAATCGCGCCGCCCGCAATCAAATTCGAGACGCCGATCGCCCGATCGGGTCCAGCACAATGTGTAAACTATCGAGTTCCTTCACGTCCACGGATCGTCACGCACCCCTGTTGGAATTGCTGTTCTGGAAAACAACAGTACACTGCATGGCTAGCTTCTCGGCAGGAGAACCCATCATGAACCGACCTTTTGTCACCCTGGCTATTGCCTTATTGGCCATTGCCTTATTGGTAAGTGCCTGTGGACAAAGTGCGGATGACGCCGAGCTGGCCCCTTACGCCAGCCGTTACAAACCTTTAGCGTCCGAAACCACCCTGATAACCGGCGCCACGATTCTAACCGGGGCCGGCGACCGACTCGACAATGCCGATATTCTGTTGGCCGACGGCAAGATTGTCGAGGTCGGCGAAGATCTCGATGATGATGACGCGATTGTCATCGATGCCGCAGGCAAGTGGGTGACTCCGGGCATCATCGATGTGCACTCGCATCTTGGCGTTTACGCCTCGCCCGGCACCGCATCGCATTCTGACGGCAATGAATCGACCGCCCCGGTAACGGCTGAAGTCTGGGCGGAGCACAGCGTGTGGCCGCAGGATCCGGGCTTCACGACAGCGCTCGCAGGCGGCGTAACGTCGCTGCAAATCCTGCCCGGCTCGGCCAATCTTGTTGGCGGTCGCAGCGTTACGGTCAAAAACGTGCCGGGCCGCAACGTGATGGATATGAAATTTCCCGGCGCGCCCTACGGGCTCAAGATGGCGTGCGGAGAAAACCCCAAACGTGTTTACGGTGGACGCGGTCAGGCACCAGCCACCCGCATGGGCAACGTGGCCGGTTACCGCAGCGCATGGATCAAAGCCGCCGAGTATCGCGACAAGCTCGCTGCCGCCGAAGAAGGCGACGACGAAGCGCCGACGCGCGACCTGAAACTCGAAACGCTGGCCGGCGTGCTGAACGGGGAAATTCTTGTTCACAATCACTGCTATCGTGCCGATGAAATGTCGGTCATGCTCGATATCGCCAAAGAGTTTGGTTACAAGGTCACGGCGTTCCATCACGCGGTCGAGGCGTACAAAATCGCCGACCTGCTGGCTGAAGCGGATACCTGCGCCGCCATGTGGGCCGACTGGTGGGGATTCAAGATGGAGGCGTATGACGGCATTCGCGAGAATGCTGCCATCGTCGATCTCGCAGATGCCTGCGCGATCATTCACTCCGATGACAAATTCGGCATCCAGATGCTCAACCAGGAGACGGCCAAAGTCATGGGGGCCGCTGCCAGAGTGGGCGTCGACGTGCCGCCGGAACGGGCGATTCAATGGATCACAAAGAACGCCGCCAAATCACTGGGCATTGACGAGGTCACGGGGACACTGGAGGCCGGCAAGATGGCCGATGTAGTGGTCTGGGACGGCAATCCGTTTAGCGTTTACACGCGCGTGGATCACGTCTTTATCGACGGCGCCCTCGCCTACGAAAAAGGCAACGAGGCCGTCAATCCTGTCACCGACTTTACGCTCGGTACTGCAATCTCCGCGGGAGGTGCACAATGAAAAAGCTTACTTTCGCTGTGTTACTGCTCGTCATCTCTATGCACGCTGCCGCACAAACGGTTGCGATTACGGGCGGCAAGGTTCATACGGTCGGGCCACAAGGTACGATCGAAAACGCCACCATTATTATTGTCGATGGCAAGTTTGCTGCAATTGGCCGTGGCCTGGACATTCCCCGGGGCGCAAAGACCATCGATGCGGCCGGCAAGATCGTCACTCCAGGGTTGTTTTCGCCCATTGGCATACTGGGGCTGGTTGAGGTCAGCAGCTCCGCAGGCCCGGTCGACAGCGAGCAACGCGGTGACGACTTTACCGCGGGCTTCGACGTTGCCGATGCGTACAACCCGCGCTCAACGCTGATCGCCATCAACCGCATCGAAGGCGTCACGCGCGCCGCTATCGCGCCCGCACCCGCTTACGCCAGTGCAGGAGCCGGTCGCGGTCACGTGCTATCCGGTCTGGCGGCGGTCGTCAATCTTGGCGACGACAATGTGCTGGATCGCCGCGGCGCGGCGCTGGTGGTTACGCTCGGACAAAGCGGCAGCGCATTCGCCGGCGGAACCCGCACCGGTGCCTGGCTCACCCTGCGCAATGCGCTTGATGAGGCCATCGATTACCGCGATCACAAGGTTGATTTTGAACGCGGCATGCGACGCGAGTATCAGCACAATATTGCCGATCTTGAAGCGTTACAAAGCGTCATCGCCGGCACGACACCAATGCTCGTCAGCATCAATCGCGCCAGTGACATCGAGGCCCTGATCAAGCTGACGCGGCAGTACGGTCTGAAGGCCATCATTGTTGGCGGCAACGAGGCATGGATGGTCGCCGACGAGCTGGCGGCAACGGGCATCGCCGTGATTCTCTCTCCAACGGCCAACCTGCCGGGCAGTTTTGACAGTATCAATGCACGACGTGGCGCCGCCAACATACTCGTCGCCGCCGGTGTCGAGGTTACTTTTACCGAGTCACGCGACCAGGCGCACAATGCCCGCAACATTACGCAGTCCGCTGGTAACGCAGTCGGCGACGGACTGGCATGGGACGCTGCACTGCGCGCGATTACGTTGGCCCCCGCGAAAATGTATGGGGTTAGTGACTTGATCGGCAGCATCGAGGTTGGCAAGGCCGCCGATGTCGTGATCTGGCCTGCCGATCCGTTCGAGCTGACGTCATATCCCGAACAGGTACTTATCAATGGCAAGTCTGTGCCGATGGTCAGTCGACAGACACTACTGCGAGATCGCTATCTGCAGCTTGACTCGGACAAGCCGCCGGCCTATCGCCATTAGATTGAGGCCGCGTAAGGTTAAACATTCAGCGCGGGCCGCGACGATGAGAATCTGCCGTTGTTCAACCAGACGACCTCGTGCGCGGCCTGTAGCATCTGATCGCTGTGAGTAACTACAATGCGCGTCGCGTCGAGGGCCAGCAGCTGATCGATGACGCGTTTTTCGGTGTCCCGGTCAAGCCCGCTGGTCGCTTCATCGAGAATTAACAATCGTGGCTGTCGATATAGCGCCCTTGCCAGCAGAATCCGTTGTGCCTGGCCTTTAGATAATGACGACCCGAGGTCGCCGATCCGGGTCTGGTAGCCCATGGGCATGGCTTCGATGTCAGTCGCAACGCACGCGCTCCGCGCCGCCTGCCGCACGGCCGCGGAGTCCCTTTCCGAGTCGAACAACGCGATGTTGTCGGCGATGGACCCCTTCATCAGGCAGTCATCTTCAAATACGGTCGCCGTGTGTTGACGAAAGCTGGCCCTGTGCAAATCGCGCATCGAAACGCCCCCGACGCGCAGCTCGCCGCTACTCAGTTTTTCAATCCCGGCAATCAGCCGCAAGAGCGTGCTCTTGCCGCATCCGGAGCCACCGGCAATGGCGACAAACCCACCGTCCGGAATGCAGTACGTGCAATCCTCGAGAATAGCGGGCTCGTGCGTGGCGTAGCGAAATGCGACTTGCGTGAGTTCGACAGTGCAGGTTGCGGCGCTTATCGTCGCCAGTTGCCGTGATGGCTCGTGCTCATCCGTCTCGCCGCTGAAAACGATATCGGCCAACCGGCTGAGAGGCACTTCGAGCAGGCGATAACCCATGATCCGATCAACGATGCCGCCAGTACGCGTAATGAACATACCGAGGTAAGACGCAAACGCCGACACCATGCCGATACTCAGGTCCCCGGCCAGGCTTTTCATCGCCAACCAGTAAATTACAGCCACTCGCATACCCTGAAAGAGCAGTTGCCGCAGGGCATTGTCGATGATTTGCAGATTACCCGTCCGAAGCCGCGCATTGGTTGCGTCGGCAAAATGGCCGCACCACTCCGACACCCTGGCGGCGTCTCCGCCAAGCATTTTGACCGTCTGGCTGGCCCGCAAGGTCTCGAGAAAATGCGTCTGGACCGCCGCGTCGGCAGCCGCGATCTCATTGGAGAGGCGCAGCGTTCTTGGCAATATTGCTGTGCGCCACAGGCACCACGCCACAACAACCACGACAGCAAGCAAGGTCAGTAGCGGATCGTACAAGGCCATGAAGACCATGATTAAAAGAACGAACAGCGTGTCGACTACCAGTGCCGGCGCCGCGTGGACAATAAAGTCCTGCACACTTCGCAGCGACTGCACGCGATGTTGTACGTCGCCGAGGTCCCGGCTCCGGAACCAGCTCAGCGATCGCCGCATCAGCTGATGCAGAATGCGTGCGGAAGTGTCGAATACGGTCACGTGACTCAGGTACTGAAACGTCAGTTGCCGCATGGTGTTCGCTGCCACCTGAAACAAAAGCAGTAACGAAAACCCCATTGCCAGAGTATTCAGCAGCAAACGATCGCCCCTCCCCAATACCTCGTCGATCACGACCTGCAAGTAGAGTGGCGATGCTAATAGCAAGAACTCGGAAATCAGGGCGAGCAGCAAGCCTCCCGTAAATTGCCGATAATCGGACGCGCCGAACGACGTCAACCCGCTCAATTTCAGAGGCGATGGCTTGCTCGCCTTCTGAAATCCGGCCCCACGCGACACCTCCAGCGCAATGCCGGTGAACGCCTCGTTGGCAACAGCACGCGGCTCTTTCACGATGCCGCGCGCCGGGTCGTGAATCAGCAAGTGGCCGCTGCGCACCGCCTTAAGCACCACGAAGTGATTGAAGCGCCAGTGCAGCACGCAGGGCGTCCGCAGCTTACCGAGCTCGGATGCCTCACAGCGGATAGCTCGAGTCGACAATTTCAGTGCAGCGCAGACACCGGCAATGTCCCGCAACGTCGCACCGCGTAACGACGTTGAAAACCGGCGCCGCAACTGCACCAGATCGACAGCCGTCCCGAGATAACCGGCAATCATGGCGACGCAGGCCAGGCCACATTCAGTCGCGCTCGACTGTCGAACCATCGGCAGACTTGCACCGCCGCTTACCCGGATAAACGGCTGCTCCGCCGGAGACCGCAACACTCTATGCCGCTTTCCGCCGTCGCAGACGCAGCGGCTCGAGTAGCCACTCCACGAGACTGCGCGTCTCGAGAATAATTTCAGCGTCCAGCAGCATGCCGGGTCGCAACGTAGCTCGCAGTGATTCGAGCTCAGCATTTGAATGCTGCACCGTGATACGGACTTTGAACGCGGCTTCGGAGAAGTGGAACGTCGGCGGCAGCTCGTGTGGTAGCAACACGGCATCGGAAATAGTCGCTACCTGGCCGGCGAAAGCACCGAAATGCTCGTGCGGCAATGCATCGTAAAGCAGTCGCACTGGCTGGCCGGTCCGGATGAAGCCAATCGCGCTCGATGGTACGAAGATGTCCGCGCTTAACGCCGGATCAGCAGAGACGACCGTGGCCAATAGCTGCCGCGGTGCAATCGAATCGCCGACATGCACTTCGATCGACGCGAGCTTGCCCGACACGGGCGCTATCAGCACGACGCGCTGCTCGGCGCGCTGCCGGGTCAGCGCTTGCTGTAGTGCCGACTGCTGCCCGAGAAGCGCCGCGATAACGCGCTCGGTCTCCAGCGGCAGGCGGCGCGACCGCTCCTGGAGCTGCTGTTGCTCGCGCAGCCGGACCATGTCTGCCTGTCGCTGCCCCGTTAGCGCTTGCTGCAGCCCGACCAACTCGTCTCGCTGTTGCAGGACCTCCCACTCAGTCACCGCACCGCCGGCCGCCCCGTTGGCCAGTCGCGTCACCTTCTTCGTTGCTACCAAAATGCGCTGCTGCTGATTCTGCTTTTGCCCATCGGACAGGCGTTGCTCGACCTGCAAAGCCTCCAGCTGCTCATCAATCGAGCGGGCTTCAACGGCAACTTCGCGGCGCAACAGTGACATTTGCGCACTGACTGCAGCTATTTGCTCGTGCAGCTCTTCTCGTTGCAAGGTATTCGAGTTGCTGCCATCGTCGAGAATACGATCATGCCCCAGCGTCAGAATGGGATCGCCCGCTTCCACAAATTCGCCAGGCTGGCGCATGATGGCCGTCACTTCAGCACCCCTGTCGTGACTGATACGGACGACGCCATTGCGGGCGACCAGCCAGCCGCGCGCGGATTCCTTGCGGGCGTATTCAGCCTGACCCAGAAAGCCGGTTACCACTATCGCCAGGCAAACAACTAACGATGTTACCCAGGACCAGGACCGGGGCGGCTTCGCGATCGGGCGACCGAACGGGCGCTTTGACAGCGCCTCAATTGCCTGTCGACGAAACAGCTCTTCGGCCTGTGGCTTGTTCATGCTGCCAATAGTGAGCGCAGGCATGCCGCGGCTGCAAAGTGAATAAGCTGGCAGTTACTGAACAAATGCTGCACCTTATCCCGGTATGCACGATACGGATGTTTTAATAATCGGCGCCGGTGCCGCCGGGCTGCACTGCGCCATTGTCGCCGGCAATCGCGGGCGGCGCGTGGTCGTCCTCGAGGGCTCCAACAAGGTTGGCAAAAAGATCCTGATGTCGGGCGGTGGCCGCTGTAATTTTACGAACCTGAACTGCGACCCGTCGTTTTTCTTATCCGATAACCCGCAATTCTGCATATCAGCATTGAGCCGCTACACGCCCTGGGATTTTGTTGCCCTGATCGAAGCACATGACATTTCCTATCACGAGAAATCCGCGGGCCAGCTCTTCTGCGACAACTCGTCGAAAGATATTGTCACGATGCTGCTGAGCGAATGCGACAACGCGGGTGTGCAAATACGCACGCATTGCGACGTCCAGTCGGTAACTCGGCATGGCCAGTTTCACGTTAAGACCAGCGCGGGTGACTTCAGTGCCCCTTCGCTGGTTATCGCCTCCGGGGGTTTGTCGATTCCGAAGATGGGCGCGTCGGGTTTCGGCTATGAGCTCGCCCGCCAATTCGGACACACCGTTATTAACACTACCGCCGCCCTCGTGCCATTGACGTTCACCGGCTCCCTGCACGAGATGACGCAACGTCTTTCGGGCATCAGCCTTCCAGCGACGGTCAGCACTATCAGGCAGTCGTTCAGTGACGATCTTCTTTTTACGCACCGGGGCCTGAGCGGGCCGGCCGTCTTGCAGTTATCAAGTTACTGGTCGGCCGGGGAAGCGATTGTCATCGACCTGCTGCCCGGCAGCGACGCCGCGAAAGACTTGCTGGAGGCCAAGCGCGCGCGGTCCAAATCACTGCTGCGCAATGTGCTGGCCAACCGGTTGCCGCGCGCGTTGGTACAGGAAGTGCAAGGCTTGTTCTGGCCGGCTGAAGCGGAGCTACCGCTCGCCGAGATCGCTGACGACCGACTGCTGGCGATCGCCGCGCAACTGCACCAGTGGACGATGAAGCCGGCAGCCACCGAAGGCTATCGGACCGCGGAAGTAACGCTCGGCGGCGTCGACACAACCGAGCTGTCCTCACGCACCATGGAGTCACTGCGTCAGCCCGGGCTTTATTTCATCGGTGAGGTAGTTGATGTGACCGGGCATCTGGGTGGTTTCAACTTTCAGTGGGCCTGGGCTTCGGGGCACGCCGCTGGTGAGGTCGCATAGCCACTGGATTAATCGCTTAGTCCGACCACGCTTAATCCGACCACGTCGATAGACCTCAATCGCATAAGCGCATAACCAAGCCGTCTGAGCAGATGCTTATCTGCCCGGTATTCGCCTATAGACTAGGTCGGATGATGAACGCACGCGCAGAAGCACTCTTCCAGGACGACAGTCAGGTATTCGACAGCATCGCTGATCTGATTCCGAGTCCTGACAACCCGACGCCCATGCTGAGGCTCGGCGAACGCTTCAATCCGCACGCGGATTACGAGGTGCTGCTGAAGCTCGAAGGCATGAACCCGTTCGGGTCGATCAAGGATCGTACGGCGCACTTCATGCTCAAGGGCCTGCAGTTGCAGGAAGGCCAGGCGCTGGCTGAGGCGTCTGCCGGTAACACCGGCATAGCGCTGGCCGCGCTGGCGAACGCACGTAACATCCCGATCGAAATAGCGGTGCCTGAAGGTGTGCCCGAAGCAAAGAAAGCCATGCTACGTTTCCTGGGCGCCGAGCTTATTGAAGTCGACGATGAACTCTGCCCGATTTTCCCTACCGAGGGTGCACGCGGTGTCATTAAGAGCATGGTCGAGAGCGAGGCTTACGATGGCAAATACGTGAGTCCGAACCAGTACGAGAGTCAGCTCAACGTGGCGGCTCACTACCACACGACGGGCCCTGAGATCTGGCGTCAGACGGCGGGAAACATTGATTATTTTTTCGCGAGCATTGGCACCGGTGGCACCATCAGTGGCGTCGGCCAGTACCTGAAAAAAATGAAGCCGTCGATCAAGATCATTGGCGTTGAACCGGCGAACCGGCACCACAACCTGTCCGGTCTGAAACGTATCACCGGGTTGCCCGAAGAGCACTACCCGAAGATCCTGGATCCGGACTTGCTCGATGACGTCATTTCAGTGACCGACGACGACGCGTATGCAGCGGGCATTCAAGTGGCGCGCACCGACGGTGCTCTGGTCGGCCCGACAACCGGCGCGGTGCTGCACGCCGCGATGCAGTTTGGTGCAACCAACAAAGGCCGCGCCGTGCTGATTTCTGCAGACACGGCCGAAAAATACATAGAGTCTTACGCGAAGTACCTGAAAGACTGAACGCTAGAGCCGGTCGATCGTTCGCCCGAACTCCTCGACCTTATCCCAATCGGTGAATTCGAAGATCCCGTTCGGGTCTGTCGGCCCCTTTGTCATCCATAGAATGAATCGAATCATTTGTTTGTCGACGAAACCAAGACTCGGGTAGTCAATCTTGCCCGCGAACACGCCAAGATGTTGCGGCTGCCAGTCGATTTTCTTGAGAAATTTCTGCAGGTAGGGGTTGGTCTCGGGTGTGTTCTTCTCAGGCTTGCGGGCAACCACGTTGACTGAGAAAAAAGCATTCGGCTGCGATTCGAGTACCGCCTGATTGCGCTTGATGAACGCTTGCACCAGCGGCTGGTGCTTGCCATAGCGAATGCTCGCACCGATCACGATCTTGTTAAACGTATCCGGCCCCAAATCGGGCTCGTCCTTCAGATCGCGCAGCACCACCTCCGCGCCGCTCGCTTCAATGACGCTCTGGATGCGCCTGCAGATCTCGATCGTATGTCCGTCAGTGGTGGAATACAGCAGCAGTATTTTCGCCATGTGACTCTTTCATCCTTCTCAAATAAATGACTAAAACGCCAGGCCCACGGTCAGCAACCCTGGATGATAACGTGATTGTGTCGGTTCATACGCGCTTTCAGGCGCACGCCCGGCTTGGCGACGGTCGCGGCCGCCTGCCAGTCATTGCTCTACGAATAGGTGGAATCCATAACTGCAGGCCTCTCCCAAATGCCTTACAACGGGGTAACGGGAGAGTGATTGTGGCCAAAGAGATCGACATCAGGCAGCTCGGCGAGCAGTTAGCGTCGATCTCAGTGCGAGCCGAAGCTCTCGAGGCGCGATATTCTGAGGACCTGGCCAGGGTCCACCCGGAGTTTCGCGAGAGCGCCCGCAACCTCTTACATTACTTAGCCCTGCGCCAGTCGGACATCAGCCAACTACAGGAAAGCCTCGCGTCGCTTGGCCTGTCAACGCTCGAGCGCGCTGAACGCGATGTCATGGGTTCCGTTGCAGCGGTATGGAGTTTGCTGCAGTCACTGGCCGATCCGGGTCTGACGAATCACTCTCCGGCGCTGCCAGTGTTGGCATTGACTGACATCAGTGCGGCTTCTCACAAGGAGGCCATCCTTGGCCCGCACCCCGAGGGTCGGGATGTCAGCATCATGGTGACACTGCCAACCGACGCCGCACATGACGCGACGCTCGTCGCAGAAATGATCTCGGCCGGCATGAACGTCGCCCGCATCAATTGTGCACACGATGATGCATCCGTGTGGGCAGGAATGATCACGAACATCAAAGCCGCCGCCGCTGCGACCGAAGTTGATTGCCGAATTCTGATGGATCTGGCCGGACCGAAGTTGCGCACTGGCGCGTTACGGCCAGGACCGCGCGTACTGCATATTCGGCCGCGTCGAGATGCGTTGGGCCGCGTGGTCGCTCCTCGACGCATTCGCTTTATGCCGGATGATCTGTTGCAGCGCGGCACCAAAGCGGCTTTGGTTCCGGTGTCGGGTGAATGCATCGAATTTGCAGAGCCCGGCGATGAATTTCTGTTCAGGGATACGCGCGGCAAGAAGCGGCGCCTCAAGATTGTCGAAAAAGACACGAAAGGACTGGTGCTTGAGTCGTACAAAGGCGCCTACATTGCAACCGGCACGAAGCTGCAACTCATCCGTCAGAACACCCAAGAAAAGCGCAAGTATCGCGTGGGAGAGCTACCTGCTATCGAACAGCCGTTGCTGCTGCGTGCCGGCGACACGCTGGTGTTACACAGCAGCAATGCGCCCGGTGCGCCAGCGAAAGAAGATGCGGAGGGTCAGATCACAAGCCCGGCACACATCGCGTGCCAGCAACCGGAGGTGTTCCAGTATGTCGCACCCGGCGATCCAATATCGTTGAATGATGGCAAGATTGCCGGCATCGTAAGAGCGGTCGACCGTGACGAAATTCGGGTAGAGATCACCAAAGCAAAACCGACCGGCAGCAACCTGCGCGCCAACCGTGGTATCAATTTCCCCGGCAGCGACATTCGGTTACCCGGCCTGACCGAGCTGGACAGAACCAATCTCGCTTTTGTCGCCGCGAATGCCGACGCAGTCAGCCTGTCCTTCGTCAGAGAGCCGGAAGACATTACACTTCTTCAGGAGGCCTTGCGGTCGTATCCTGACAGGAACCTCGGCGTTGTCATCAAGATAGAAACCAAACGCGGCTTCAAGAATCTGCCGTGGCTGTTACTGACGGCGATGCGCAGCTACCCTGCTGCTGTAGTAATCGCCCGTGGCGACCTGGCCGTTGAGTGCGGCTGGGAACGGCTTGCAGAGATTCAGGAGGAAATCCTGTGGTTCTGCGAGGCGGCGCAAGTGCCTGTCATATGGGCCACGCAGGTTCTCGAAGGGAAAACCAAGAAAGGACAGGCTTCGCGGGCCGAAATCAGCGACGCGGCGATGGCACAACGTGCGGATTGCGTGATGCTGAACAAAGGTGCGCACGTGCTGGCGGCGATACGCATGCTTGACGATATTTTGCGGCGCATGCAAAAACACCAGTACAAGAAGACAGCCCGGATGCGTAAGCTCGAGGTCGCGGACGTCAACAACTAGGCATTAAAAAAGCCCCTCCATAGAGGGACTTTTCACACAACAATGCCGTTGTCCTAGAATTTCCAGCCGAGTGTCAAGCTGTAAACGAGCGGATCAATTTCAACTTCTTCAAGTGCTGCGCCATCGAGCTCAGCATCCGTATTGATGTCGATCCAGCGAATAGCGAAGTTCAGGAACATTGTGTCGGACACATCGAAGTCAGCACCAAGCTGCGCTGCGAGACCAATAGAATCATCAAGCTTCAAACTCGTACCGGCCAGCGCTCCTTCGGTATCTTCGTCAAAAAACAACGTGTAGTTCAGTCCTGCACCGACGTACGGCTTGAAAGCACCGGCCGTGTCGAAATGGTAGTTAAGGCTGAACGTCGGCGGCAGATGCTTAGTTTCGCCGACTTTGGCGCCGCCGTCTGCCAGCTCGATGTCATGCGAGAACGGGCTGGCTGCGAGAATTTCGAAGCCCAGGTTCGGCGTAAAGAAGTAGGTGCCATTGAAAACCAGTGCTGTGCCGCTATCGACTGATGCGATATCACCATTGGTGGATTTCGGATCGACGTTACCGACGCCAACACGCAGTAACCAGTCTCCCTGGTCGTAGGCGTTTGCAGCAGAGCCCAACAGTAGTAAGGCAACGACTGCCGCGCCGATCGTGATTTCAATCAACTTCTTCATTTTTCGTATCCTCCATGCACGGGAAAATTCCCAGTCTATTACACGCAAGAAAGCCCCTCTAACGAGGGGCGTTTTTGCGTTTCTCGTTCCAGTCTTGCGCCGTGGCAAATTCCTTTTCCGTCAACTTCGCAATTGCGGCTGCCAATCGGGCGATTGGCACCCTGGGCCCCGAACACGATACGTAATCAAGTCCCGCGTAGTGGCAGAAGCGTATCGAGGCCGGGTGGCCGCCCTGCTCCCCGCAAATGCCGATCTTCAGGTCTTTCCTTTCCGCGCGGCCGCGATCAACGGCCATTTTGATCAGCTGCCCGACACCCTGGATGTCAAGAACCTCGAACGGGTTGTCCTGCAAGATCTCGTACTCGTTGTACATCGGCAGGAATTTGTTCTCTGCATCCTCACGGGAGAACGAGAACGCGGCCTGCGTCAGGTCATTGGTGCCGAAGGAGAAGAACTCGACGTTTTCAGCAAGCTGGCTGGCTCTTGTGCACGCACGCACGGTTTCTATCATCGTGCCAAACTTGAACCGCAGCTCTTTGCCAAATCCCTTTTCAAGATCCGCTGTCAGCTGATCAACCGTACGCCGGACATGTGCCAGTTCCTGTGCGGTAATAACCTGCGGCACCATTATTTCTGGCCGCACTGAAATACCGCGCTTCGCGCAATCGACGGTCGCTTCGAGAATGGCCTGAATCTGCATCGCGTATATTTCCGGATAAGCGATACCGAGACGTACGCCGCGGTGGCCGAGCATCGGGTTGACTTCTTGCAGCTCGCGAACCTTCTTCAGCATGCGTTCTTTCTTGATGAGCGCATCGTTGACCAGCTCTTCACTTAGCTCGTTGAACGGTTTTGGCAGCTCAGACGGCGTCGCGAGAGTATCCAGCGCCGTCTGACGGCCACGCACGACATTGCGATACAGCCGCAGCGTTTCTATCTGCTCGAGCAGATCATGCTCGGTCGGCAGAAACTCGTGCATCGGCGGGTCGAGCAGCCGCACGGTCACGGGGTTCGGCGACATTACGGTGAATAGCTCGATGAAATCCGCACGTTGAATCGGCAACAGCCGATCAAGCGCTGCTTTTCGATCCGTTTCGTTATTAGCCAGGATCATGTCGATCACGATGGGCAGCCGATCGCTGGCATTAAACATGCGCTCGGTACGGCACAAGCCGATGCCCATCGCGCCGTATTCACGCGCTTTCTTCGCTGCGTCCGGTGTGTCTGCGTTAGCCATGACCTTCAGGCCGGCCGCGTCATCCGCCCATCCAAGCAGCGTCTTCATGTCTTCTGAGAAATGTGCCGCTATCGTTGGAATTGCACCGAGATACACCATGCCGGTGCCGCCGTCGAGCGTGATGACATCACCTTCGTGCAGGACGTAATCACCAACGTGCGCGAGACGCAGATCAACGTCAACGACAATACCCTCAGCGCCTGCCACACACGGTTTGCCCATGCCTCGAGCGACAACAGCGGCGTGCGAGGTCTTACCGCCGCGGCTGGTCAGAATACCCTGCGCCGCGAAGAAACCATGGATGTCCTCAGGCCGCGTTTCCTCGCGTACGAGGATGACTTGTTCGCCGGCCTTACCAAGCTTCTCGGCCAGGTCCGCATCAAAAACACACTTACCTGATGCGGCGCCGGGAGATGCGGGCAATCCTGTGGCAATCGCCTCTGCTTCGAAGTCGGGATCAAGGCTCGGGTGCAACAGCTGCTCGAGCAACTCCGGGTCGATTCGCAGTAACGACTGCTCTTTCGTAATCAGCTTTTCCTCGAACATATCGACGGAGGTCTTGACCATCGCCGCCGCGTTCATTTTGCCGTTACGCGTCTGCAGGCAGTACAACGTGCCTTTCTCGATTGTGAACTCGTAGTCCTGTACTTCCTGGTAGTGCGTTTCGAGTGTATTGCGGAGTGCGACGAGCTGCGAATACTGCTCGGGCATCTCCTGTTCCATTTCCTGCAGCGGCTTCGGCGTACGAATGCCAGCGACAACATCCTCGCCCTGCGCGTTGGTCAGGTACTCACCGAACATCTCGTTGTCGCCGGTACCCGGGTTGCGCGTAAAACCGACGCCTGTTGCACAGTCGTCGCCCTTGTTGCCGAAGACCATGGTGCAGATGTTGACCGCCGTGCCGTTCGCCAAATCCGGCGTGATATGAAACTCGCGACGATAATCAACGGCGCGTTTACCCATCCAGGAACCGAACACGGCTTCAATAGAAAGTTCGAGCTGTACCATGACGTCAGTGGGGAACGCTTTGCCGGACTCACTCTTCACGACCTGAAGAAACTTCTCACTAATCTCCTTGAGATGATCGGCGCCCAGCCCAACGTCCGCTTTTACGCCAACGCGTTTTTTAACCGCGTCGAAATGCTCGTCGAATGGCTCGTCGGCAATACCCAAAGCAACCTTGCCGAAGAGCTGGATGAATCGCCGGTAAGCGTCATAAGCAAAACGTCTGTCGCCCGTCTGTTTAATCAAGCTCGCGAGGGTTTCGTCGTTGAGTCCCAGGTTCAGAATCGTGTCCATCATGCCGGGCATCGACATCGCCGATCCCGAACGGACTGACACGAGCAGCGGATCGGGGCCCTTGCCGAATGTCTTGCCGGTGGCGGCTTCGAGCTTCTTGATCTCGGCGCGGACGTCGTCCATCAGGTCGCCGGGCAATTTATCCTGTTTCAGGTAGTCAAGACACGCCTCGGTCGTAATGACGAATCCGGGTGGAACATTAATGCCGATCTGCGTCATTTCGCAGAGATTCGCGCCCTTGCCGCCGAGCAGCGTCTTGTTGTGGCCATCGCCATCGGAGAAGGAGTAAACATGCTTGTTTTTCATGGTTTTTTTGACCCTGAGATTTGTTGAATTTGGGTCGAATGTTCCCTTAATGGGAGGCACCATGCTATTGCGGCAAACCCCTAAATTCGGGGAAAAACCGTAATCGGGGTTGAGGGACAACCTCATAGGCGTTTATCGGTATCTGGCAAAGCGATCCGGCTGCTATCATCGTATTTTCGTCATCCGATTGTTTTGTCAGGGGAATGACATGAACGATAAGATCACGCAGCCGCCAGCTGACGCCTCCCACGATGGCGCAGCCTGACACCGATCGCGCCTTTGTCCTGATTCTGGTCAGTAGCTTCCTGACCAAGCTCGGCGACGCTATCGCGAGCCCTAAGACAACGTTGGCATGGTTAACGACCGTCGTCGGTGCACCGGCTTACGTTCTCGGCTTTCTCGTGCCGATTCGCGAATCCGGCTCGATGATTCCGCAGCTTTTCATCAGTGGTTTTGTGCGGCAGCTACCGATCCGGAAATGGGTATGGGTCTTCGGCAGCTGCGGGCAGTTCCTTTGCATTGCCGGCATCGGCCTGACCGCCTGGTTTCTCGAGGGCGTTGCTGCCGGCTGGGCCATTCTCGTGTTGATCGCACTGTTTAGCCTGGCGCGATGTTTTAACTCGATCGCATCGAAAGACGTTATGGGCAAGGCCGTCCCAAAGGCGAAACGTGGCAAGCTGACTGGTTGGGCGACGAGCGCTGCGGGCCTTTTAAGTGTAGCCGTCGGCCTCGTGCTGATGTTGCCGGTAACCGGTCGACTCGACGAATCCTTGCTCGGCACCTTGCTGGTGGCGGCCGGGTTGCTGTGGCTGATCGCTGCCGGCATTTACTCACAAGTACCGGAGCAACCCGGTGAGGTTGGCGATCGCCGCAATCCTTTGGACGCGTTGAAGCGCCTGAGTATCCTTTTGACCGACAAGCCGTTTCGCCGCTTCGTTATCACGCGCGCATTATTGATGTGTTCGGCGCTGAGTGCGCCGTTTTACGTCGCACTCGCACAACGTAACTACGGTTCGCCGGCGTATCTGCTGGGCGCATTCGTTGTTTCCGCCGGTGTCGCCAGCCTGGTTAGTGGTCCGATCTGGGGCCGCTTCGCCGATGTGTCTAGCAAACGCGTCATGGTCGCGGCTGCACTGGTGACTTCGGGCACTGGCATCGCGACATTTATAGTCGATAAGTTCTTTCCTGAATTGAGCGCCACCGTCTGGTTCCTACCAGTCGCCTATTTCGTATTATCAGTCGCACACAGTGGCGTACGTGTCGGTCGCAAAACGTACGTCGTGAACCTGGCAACGGGCAACAAACGCACCGACTATGTAGCGATCAGCAATACGACGATCGGCGTGTTGTTATTGGTGGTCGGATCGGTTGGCTTGCTGACGCCTATTATTACGACGGCCGGCGTTATCGGCCTGCTCGCGCTCATGGGGCTGGGCGGTGCGGCGCTTGGAACGTCTTTGGTCGACGCATAAAAAAAGCCGGGCGAATGCCCGGCTTTCTTGTTGTCGCTGATTCAGATCGCGAACTTAGTTTTTCCCGACTTTTTCATGAACCATGTTCCAGACGTAGTCGACGTGCGGCCCACAGATCTCAACAAACTCCTCACCCACTTTGTCGTCCTCGCCGTAGATCGCCTCGATCGATGCCGTGCGCGCAGCCAGCAACGTCGGCATGTCTTTGGCGCTCATCGTCTGCAATTTGCGGAAGCTGCCGCCGATAACGTGCGACTGCCAGCCCCAGGATGTCAGCTTGCCTTCCTCAACCATTTTGTTGAGTGCCGGCGCAACATGTTTCGCAACGATTTCATCGGCACGTTCTTCGCGGGCGATATCACACTTGTGATAAACGGAAAAACCAACTTTGCCGCGATCAACGCCGGACATACCGTCGGTTACCTGCCAGACGTAGTCGTCATGCTGCGGGCAGGCCGCCGAAAATGCGTCGCCGGCAGCATCTTCCTCGCCAAATTTCTCTTCCACAGCAGCTCCCATGGCATCCGATGCTGCAAACACAGCTTCGAGCGAGGCCCCCTGATGCCATTGAATTCTGCGCCACTTTCCGCCGGTATGGTGGCTCAACCAGCCCCATGCAAGCATCTCGCCGTCCTCAACCATCTGGTCATAGACATCGGCATTGCGTTTAACGTAGTCATCAGCTGCGTCTTCCATGCCATTGTTGCAGCTAAAATACGTCGCGTAAGTAAAACGGTCGGGCTTTTTGTCATCCTGTGCCAGCAAAGCTGGCGCCCATACCGATAGAACCAGGCCGATAGCGGCCATCATAATTTTTTTCATTGTTTTTTCCCCAGTATCTTATTGTGGTTAGCGGGGACACCTTA
>CAZTQL010000032.1:0-21988 GCA_964615665.1 uncultured Woeseiaceae bacterium
CCTACAATTTGTAGCACCACCGCGACCTGTAGGAGCGGGTCTTACCCGCGATCAGAAAGACCTGTGCGAGCGGGTCTTACCTGCAATCGCGCGCTACGTGCCCTCCGGGGTGCAAGGCGCGCTCCTACAATTTGTAGCACCACCGCGACCTGTAGGAGCGGGTCTTACCCGCGATCAGTCCCGCAAGAATTCGCCACGCTTGAGGAACGACCCGGCCTGATCGGCGACGTCGCGGGATACCAACATACCCTTGTGGCTAACCGGTAAGACCAGGTGGTCCCTGGCGCCGGCGAGCCGTGTCTCCGATACGCCGACGGTGCCATCGTTATCCTCCGTGAAGTTGGCGACGAGGCGCCCGAAACCCAGCGGCACCGTGCCCGCGATAATGCCTATCTCGCGTTGCTCGGCCACATGGGCCGCCCAGCTGCTGGCGGTGCCGTGGACGACGCCCGCCGGCAGCGATCGGCCCAGGATCTCCTCGGCCCAATTCTGTTCACTAAGAAAGGTAGCGGCGCGAGAACCGCATAATGGTGATCCGAGGCAGACCACCCGGCCGGGCGGAGCATCACTAAACCTTGCCAGCATCCTGAGCGCGAGCACACCGCCAAGGCTATGGCCGATGATATGCACGCCGTCGACCTCTTGTTCGGCGACAAATCGCGCCAGCGCCGTTGCGTTGTCGTCGAGCGTGCCGCGCACCGATGGGTAGTTGAACAACAGCACACGCATCCCGAATTCTTTTTCGAGGCGGCGCTTGATGAGGTACATACCGGTGCCATGCGACCAGAAGCCATGGACACAGACAGCAGTGGTAATGGCGCTCACAGCATCATGCCGCGAACGCGCTGTAGGAGCGCGCCTTGCGCGCGATCGCGGGCAAGGCCCGCTCCTACAATTGGCGCGCCGTATCCGCGATTATTCGCTGCGCTGCACACGCAGTCGGATACCGGTTTCCTTGAGCTGCTCGGCCGATACTTCGCCAGGTGCGTTGGTCAACGGGCAACTCGCGGTTTGCGTTTTCGGGAACGCGATCACATCGCGGATGCTCTCGGCGCCAGCCATCAACATGACAACGCGATCCAGACCGAACGCAATGCCGCCATGCGGCGGACAACCAAACTGAAGCGCCTGCAACAGAAATCCAAACTTTTCTTCAGCCTCTTCCTCGCTGATATCCAGCAGCTTAAACACCGCTGCCTGCATTGCCTGATCGTGGATACGCACGGAACCGCCACCGATCTCGGAGCCGTTCAGCACCATGTCGTAGGCTCGTGACAACGCTTCGCCCGGGTTGGCGCGGAGCGCAGCGGCATCGTCGATACTTGGCGCAGTAAACGGATGGTGCAGCGCCGCCCAGCGCTTGCTCTTGTCATCCCATTCAAACATCGGGAAATCGACGACCCACAGCGGCGCCCAGCGATCGTCCACGAGGCCGCGATCTTCCCCAACCTTGACGCGCAACGCACCAATCGCATCGTTAACGACGCGTGCCTTGTCGGCGCCGAAGAAGATCAGGTCACCGGTTTTGGCACCAGTGCGGTCGATAATTCCTGTGACCGTGTCATCGGGCAGGAATTTGAGAATCGGTGACTGCAGCCCATCGCGACCGGCATCCACATCGTTAACCTTGATGTACGCCAGCCCGCGCGCACCGTAGCGACTCACGTACTTGGTGTAGTCATCGATTATTTTGCGGCTCATGCCGCTGCCGCCAGGCACGCACAGTGCGGCGACGCGCCCTTCCGGATCCGCAGCCGGACCGGCAAACACTTTGAATTCGACGCCGTCCATCAGGTCGCCCACCTCGATTAACTCGAGGTCAATGCGCAGATCGGGCTTGTCCGATCCATAACGTTGCATGGCCTCGGCGTAGCTCATGCGCGGGAACGGATTCGGCAGCTCGGTGTTCAGCGTTTCGCGGAACAGGTGGCGCATCAGGTCTTCCATCATGTTGGTGATGTCAGATTCGTCGACGAAACTCATCTCCACGTCGAGCTGCGTAAACTCAGGCTGCCGATCGGCGCGCAGGTCTTCGTCACGGAAACAGCGCACGATCTGGTAGTAGCGATCGAGCCCGGACATCATCAGGAGCTGCTTGAATAGCTGCGGCGACTGCGGCAATGCGAAAAAGCGCCCAGGATTGGTGCGACTCGGCACGATGTAGTCACGGGCGCCTTCAGGCGTCGCGCGCGTCAACATCGGGGTTTCAACATCGATAAAGCCATGACCGTCGAGAAAGCCGCGCATCGCGACCGTCACTTTGTGGCGCAACATCAGGTTGCCGAGCATGTTCGCGCGCCTGAGATCGAGGTAGCGGTATTTCAGCCGTATCTCCTCGTTGGCCTGCTCATCGTGATGGAATGGCGGCGTTTCCGATTTATTGAGCGTTTCAAGCTCGTGCGCCAGCACTTCGATCTGGCCGGTGCGCATCTTCGGATTGACGGTCCCGTCGGGCCGCGGCCGCACCAGGCCCTTCACTTTGAGCACGTATTCCGAACGAATGCGTTCGGCTTCGGCGAAGATCTCAGCGCGGTCGGGATCGAAAACCACCTGCAGCAGGCCCTCGCGATCACGCAGATCGATAAAAATCACGCCGCCATGGTCACGCCGGCGGTGCACCCAGCCGCATACCTCGACTTCCTGACCGACCAGGGCCTCGTTGATCTCTCCACAATAGTGACTGCGCATCGTTAAGCCTAAGAAAATGCTGAAAAAAGAGGCGGAATGGTACGGCTTGGGCCGCGGCTTATCAAGCCGGCTTGTCGGGCAAATCCAGCTCCAGTTCGCCAGTCTTGCCGTTCTTCCAGCGCGGGATCACAACGCCGAGCGAGATGATCATCTTGAGCGCCTCATCGACTTCCATGTCGAGTACCGTGACGTCCTTCTTCGGCACGATGATGATAAAGCCGGAGGTTGGGTTCGGTGTTGTCGGCACAAAACAGGACACAACGCCTTCGCCCGTGCGGCCCTGCACTTCCCCAAGTTCCGTCGCCGTCTGAAACGCCAGGCTGTACAGACCTTTGCGCGGGTATTCGATGAGCAACACCCGTTTGAACGACTGGCTCGAATCGGAGAACACGATTTCCGCGAAGTTCTTCGCCGCCGAGTAAATGGAGCGCACGACGGGAATCCGTTCCAGCAGCGACTCCCAACCACCGACGAAGGCACGACCGACGAAGTTGGCGGCTAGCACGCCGGTTAACAACAAAACGACGAGTGTCAGAATGACGCCCAGTCCCGGAATGTGTATCGGCTGTTCACTGTTGAACAGCTGCTGCAACAGCACGCCCGGCTGAAACTCGGCCGGTATCCAGCGCAACGTGCGATCCATCACGTTGACCGCGAATTTCAACAGCAGATAGGTAACGGCCAGTGGTGCCCAGACCAGGATGCCTGCAACCAGGTAACGTCGGAAACTCTTCAATGTAGAGGCCTCAAGCCGACTTCGCTTTCGGGTCTTTTTTCACCGCAGGTTTGGCCGGTTTGTCGCCGCTCTTCGCCGCCGGCTCTTTTGCGGTATCACCCGCCTTCTTCGGCTTCGACTCGGCATCGCCGTGCAGGTTGCGCTTGTCGCCGGTCTTGAAATCCGTCTCATACCAACCCTGGCCCTTCAAACGAAACTTCGGCGCCGACAGGAGCTTGCGCAGTGCGGGCTCATTGCACTTCGGGCAATGCACCAGCGCAGCTTCGCTGATCTTCTGCAATTCATCGAATCGGTGCTCACAGCTGGAGCAGGCGTATTCGTAGATCGGCATTTCCAATCAACTCCGTTATTTCAAAATCTCGCCAAAAGATTCGCGAGTATAGCGTAGGAGCGCGCCTCAGCGCGCGAAGCTCATTATGCCGCGTTTTGTAGGAGCGCGCCTCAGCGCGCGAAGCAACGCGGCGGCCGCAAGGCCGCTCACTAGGCCGCGTTCTGGAAATCGAGTCGGTCATCGGTGACACCGACCTCGATCACATCACCGGGCTTGAATTTGCCCTGCAGGATTTCCTGCGCCAGCGGATTCTCGACCTGCTGCTGGATGGCGCGCCTCAACGGCCGCGCACCGTAGACGGGATCAAAGCCGGCGTCAGCCAGCTTGTCGCACGCACTTTCCGACAGCCGGATGCGAATATCACGCTCTGCCAGTCGATCGCGCAGATAGCCCAGCTGTATGTCGACGATTTTGCGAATGTGCTCGCGGCCCAGCGTGTGGAACACGACGAGATCGTCGATGCGATTCACGAACTCCGGCCGGAAGTGGCTGCCGACTACGTCCATGACCGCGGCTTTCATTGCATCGTAGTTATCCTCACCGGCCATTTCCTGAATCAGTTGCGACCCCAGGTTCGAGGTCATGACGATCACAGAGTTTCGGAAATCGACGGTGCGGCCCTGGCCATCTGTCAGGCGCCCGTCATCGAGCACCTGCAGCAAGACGTTGAAAACATCCGGGTGCGCTTTTTCGATTTCATCGAGCAGGATCACCGAATACGGACGGCGTCGGACCGCTTCGGTCAGGTAACCGCCCTCTTCATAACCAACATAACCGGGAGGCGCACCAATGAGCCGTGCGACCGAGTGCTTCTCCATGAATTCGGACATATCAAGACGCACCATCGCGTCATCGGTGTCGAACAGGAAGTCTGCCAGCGCTTTCGTGAGCTCGGTCTTGCCGACACCGGTCGGTCCGAGAAACAGAAATGAGCCGATGGGTCGTCGCGGATCCGACAGCCCTGCTCGCGAGCGCCGAATGGCATTCGCCACAACGGTCACCGCCTCGTCCTGGCCTACGACTCGCTGCTGCACGACACTCTCCATTTGCAGGAGCTTCTCTTTTTCACCCTCGAGCATCTTGCTGACCGGGATACCGGTCCATGCCGAGACGATCTCCGCCACCTCTTCGTCGGTGACGTTGTTGCGCAGCAAGGTAGTTTCTGCTGACTCCGCCTGATCGGCCTGCTGCAGCTGCTTCTCAAGCTCCGGTATCCGCCCGTACTGCAACTCCGACATGCGCGCCAGGTCATTGGCGCGATGTGCTGTTTCAAACTCGAGGCGCGCACGCTCCAGCTCTTCCTTGATCTGCGCCGCGCCCTGCATCGCCGCTTTCTCGGCCTTCCAGATCTCGTCGAGATCGGCGAATTCGCGTTCGAGTTCGGTAAGTCGGGATTCCAGATCCTCGAGTCGCTTGACCGAAGCATCATCCGATTCTTTTTTCAGCGCCTCGCGCTCGATTTTCAACTGGATAATGCGTCGCTCCAGTTTGTCCATCGCCTCGGGCTTGGAATCGATTTCGATACGAATTCGCGAAGCAGCTTCGTCAATGAGGTCGATCGCTTTGTCGGGCAGCTGACGATCGCTGATGTAGCGATGTGACAGCGTCGCCGCAGCCACGATTGCCGGATCAGTGATTTCGACCCCGTGGTGGACTTCGTAGCGCTCCTTCAGGCCACGCAGAATAGCAATCGTGTCTTCAACGGTCGGCTCCTCAATAAGCACCTTCTGAAAACGCCGCTCGAGGGCTGCGTCTTTCTCAAGATATTTTCGGTACTCGTCCAGCGTGGTCGCACCGACGCAGTGCAGCTCACCGCGCGCCAGCGCAGGCTTCAACATGTTGCCGGCATCCATGGAACCCTCGGCCTTGCCGGCGCCGACCACCGTGTGCAGTTCGTCAATAAAGAGAATGATCTGGCCTTCTTGCTTGGACAGGTCGCTGAGTACCGCTTTCAGGCGTTCTTCAAAATCGCCGCGAAACTTCGCGCCGGCGATCAACGAGCCCATATCGAGAGACAAAATACGCTTCCCGCGCAGCCCCTCGGGTACCTCGTTGTTAACGATGCGCTGTGCAAGCCCCTCGATGATTGCGGTCTTGCCGACACCCGGTTCACCGATCAGGACCGGGTTATTTTTGGTACGGCGTTGCAGGATCTGAATCGTGCGACGAATCTCGTCGTCGCGGCCGATGATCGGATCCAGCTTGCCCTGCTCGGCGCGCTCGGTCAGATCAATGGTGAATTTTTCCAGTGCCTGGCGCGTATCTTCCGCGTTCGGATCATCGATTTGCTGCCCCCCGCGAAGTTCGTCGATCGCCTTTTCGATCGCGCCGCGCACGCCACCGGTCTGCTCCATGAGGCCCTTGAGCGGCGACTTGTCGTCCATCGCCGCGAGCACAAAAAGCTCGCTGGAGAGGTACTGGTCCTCGCGCTGCTGCGCGAGCTTGTCAGCAAGATTGAACAGCTTGGTCAGATCGGACCCGAGATGCACGTCACCGCCAGCGCCCTCCACTCTTGGCAGGCGATCAAGTGCTTCGCCGAGCTGTGAACGCAACAGGTTGACATTGATGCCGGCCTTGGTGAGCAACCCGCGGGTACTGCCACCCTGCTGATCCAGCAACGCGACCATCACATGGGGCGGCTCGATAAACTGATGGTCACGGCCAACCGCGAGCGACTGGGCATCCGCCAGCGCCATTTGAAACTTGCTCGTTAGTTTGTCCAAACGCATTGCAAACCTCTCGGCCGGCTCACCGGCCATAATCGAAACTGCCTTTGATTTTGCGTCAGAGCGTCATTTTTCAAGGCCTTGCAGAGCCACAAAACTCACCATTCGACCGCAGTCCGGGTTCCTGCGATAAGAGAAAAAGCGCTGCCTTTCGGTAAACGTGCAGAAACCGCCACCCGTAATCGACGACACGCCCAAACGGCGCAGGCGGCTGCTTGCCAGAGCATACAGGTCTGCCTGCCAGCGGCCGCGCGAATTGGCCACAAAATGCCGCGCATCATCCGATTGATGGCCGACAAACGCGGCTCGCACCTCGTCGCCCACCTCGAATGCCGCTTGTGATATTGCCGGGCCGAGCCATACGAGAAGGTCGCCGGATGCATGCCGCATCATCGCAATAGTCGCTTCTATGACGCCGGCGGCGAGACCACGCCAGCCGGCATGCACGGCGGCGACCTCGGTGCCATCGCTGGCGCACAGCAGGACGGGCAGGCAGTCGGCGGTCCTGACCACGCAGATGTTCTCAGGACTGCTGCTGATAGCGGCGTCCGCCTCCGGTGGCTGCTTAAATCGCGTGGCGACAACAACGGCCGCACCATGCACCTGTTGCAGCCAGCAAGGCTCACCCGACAGATCACGATCCTCGAGGCAACCCTGGCGCAGCGTCGTGCCCGCAACGATGCCGGGCGGAGCAGACCAATCGGCGGCGATCCAGCCGTCGCTCACGAATTGGCCCTGGCGTCTTCGCCCAGCACGTCGAGCAGCCGCTGAAAGTCCTCCGGTGGCGGCACCGAAAACTCGACCACCTCATTGTGACCGGGATGCACGAAGCTCAGCCGCGTGGCGTGCAGCGCCTGACGCTTGAAGCGACGCAACACTTCGATGAGATCTGCCGACGCACCAGACGGGAGCCCCAGCCTGCCGCCATAGACCGGGTCGCCAACCAGCGCGTGCCGCCGGTGGGCGAAGTGCACGCGAATCTGGTGAGTGCGACCAGTCTCGAGCTTCACGTCCACATAGGTAAAGGCCCGGTATCGCTCGATGACGGTGTAATGCGTTATCGCCGATTTGCCGTTTTGCTGGACGCTCATGCGTTTGCGATCCACCGGATGTCGCGCCAATGGCTCGTTGATCGTGCCACCGCCAGTGAGCACGCCGGCACAGACGGCGAGGTATTGGCGCGAGATGTCGCGATCGGCGAGCCGGCGTACCAGGGCCGTGTGCGCCTGCAGGTTTTTCGCCACCAGCAGCAGACCGCTGGTGTCCTTGTCGATGCGGTGAATAATTCCGGCTCTCGGCACTTCCTCGAGTTCCGGCGCGTGATGCAGCAGGCCGTTCATCAAGGTGCCGGACGGGTTCCCAGCGCCCGGATGCACGACCAGGCCCACGGGTTTGTTGATGACGAGCAGTTGCTCATCTTCGAACACGATATCCAGTGCGATGGGCTCGGGTTTATCTCGCACCAGCGTATCAGCCTGTACCCGCATGTCGATGCGCTCCCCGCCCACGACCGCATCGCGCGGCCGGCGAGCACCGCCGTCGACGGTAATCGCGCCGGATAGCAGCCATTCCTTAAGGCGGCTGCGCGAATACTCGGGAAACATCCGCGCCAGCGCCTGGTCCAAACGAAGACCGGCCAGCTCGTCGGGTATGGCCCTGGTATGAAGATCTTGGCTCATGGATTTGCTTGGGATTGCGGTATACTCGCCGGCCCGAGTGCCGCCGCCTAAGGTAATGGAAGCAGATAAGTATGCATCTTAATTCGTCAATCATGAAGCGCTTGCTGCCGCTCCTGATCCTTGTTTGGGCCGGATTGCTCGCCGGCTGCGCGGGCAACGATGAAAAGCCAACGGAAGTGCAGAACATTACCGAGGCGTACACGAATGCTCAGAAATTTGTCGCGCACGGCAATTTCCGCCGCGGCATTCAGGTCTTCGAGGCGATCCAGGCCCGCTACCCGTTCAGCGATCTCTCACGCCAGATCCAGCTTGAGCTGATGCACGCTTATTACAAGAGTGGTTCCAGCGAACAAGCCATCGATGCTGCCGACACGTTCATACGTGAAAACCCGACTCATCCACGCGTCGACTATGCCCTTTATATAAAAGCTCTGTCCTATTTCGAGGATGACCCGGGATTGCTCGAACGCACGTTCCGCAAGGACACCACCAAACGACCGACGAAAGAACTCGAAATTTCCTACGTTAATCTGCGACAACTGGTCGAGCGCTTTCCTGCCAGCGAATACGCGCCAGACGCTGAGCAGCGCATGATTTATATCAAGAACCGACTGTCCGCGTACGAGAACCACGTTGCCGATTATTATTTGCGGCGCGGCTCGTACGTTGCAGCGCTGAAACGAGCGCAGGCCGCGCTCGAGCAGTTTAACGGTGCTGACGGCAACCGGCAATCGCTACAAATTATGGCGGAAGCTTACGCTAATCTTGGTATGGACGAGTTGGCGACAGACACGCGGCGTGTGCTGGATGCCAATTTTCCTGACGACGGGTAATTAGCGCGGGAATTTGTAGCCCGATGTAATCGGGTATCGCCAGTCGCGCCCGAAAGCCCTGGCGCTGATACGCACACCCGGTGGCGCCTGTCGCCGTTTGTATTCGTTGCGCTTCACCATTTCCAACACGCGAATAACGGTATCCCGGTCGAATCCGCGCGCGGTAATCTCTACGACGGACAGATCCTCTTCGATAAAGGCTCCGAGAATCGGGTCAAGAATGTCGTAGTCAGGCAATGAATCACTGTCCTGCTGATCGGGTCGCAACTCGGCCGACGGCGGCCGCGTAATCACCCGTTCGGGAATCACAGCGTCCAACGTATTGCGATAACGAGCCAGCCGGTAAACCAGCGTCTTGCTGCAGTCCTTGATCGGCGCGAAACCGCCTGCCATGTCGCCATATAACGTCGCGTAACCAACCGCCATTTCACTCTTGTTGCCGGTGGTCAGCAGCATGCGGCCCGTTTTGTTCGAGATGGCCATTAGTAACAGGCCGCGGCAGCGTGCCTGGATGTTCTCCTCGGTGACATCAGGCTCGCGATCACCCAGCACGGGCCGCAGCTGTTTGATTGTCGCCTCGTACATCGGCTCGATGGGAATAACATCGTAGCCGACGTCCATCGTGGCAGCCTGCTTCGCAGCATCCTCCTGGCTCATATTCGACGTGTAGCGAAACGGCATCATGACAGCCCTGACGCGTTCGGCACCAATGGCATCACAGGCAATGGCCGTGACCAGCGCTGAATCGATTCCGCCCGACAGTCCTATCACCACACCCGGAAAGCCGTGCTTCAGCACATAGTCACGTGTGCCGGTGACCAGCGCGCCATAGACCGTTTCCTCTGTTGACAACAGCGGCGTACAGTCGCCTTTTTCCGGCACAACGCCGGCCGACTCACCGCGCAGAGTCAGCGAGTAGAGCCCCTCATCGAACGGCGCCGCGCGCAGACAAACCTCGCCGTCCGCATCCATCGCGAAGGATCCGCCGTCGAATACCAGCTCGTCCTGCCCGCCCACCATATTCAAATAGACAACCGGAACACCCACCTCCCGCACGCGTTCCCTGACCACCTGCTCTCGAACGCTCTGCGTACCCAGTTCGAACGGCGAACCGTTGATCACGATCACGCATTCCGCGCCAGCACTGCGGCTGGCCGCCATGGATTCAGGTCGCCACACGTCTTCACAGATGTTCAGGCCGATGCGGATGCCGTTCAGTTTGAACACGGCCGCCTGATTGCCGGCTGTGAAATAGCGCTTCTCGTCAAACACGCTGTAGTTGGGGAGCACCTGTTTGCGGTAGTGGCACAAGACCTTGCCATCGGAAAACACGGCGCAACTGTTATAGATCTGGCTATTGTCGATCTGGCTATTGTCGTACTCGGGAAAGCCAATGAGCATCGCAATGCCCGCGACGGCATCGCGGATTTCCGTCAGCGCGCTCTCGACACCACGCCTCAAACCGGAGTGAAACAAGAGGTCCTCGGGCGGGTAACCGCAAATACTGAGTTCGGGAAAAACCACGAGGTCGGCGCGCAGCTCATCGCGCGCGCGTATTGAGTAATCGATTATTTTGGCAGTGTTCCCCGCGACATCGCCGACCGCAAGGTCGAGCTGCGCCAGCGCGAGTTTGGCGGTGTCAGTCATCTATGGCGCGAGGACTTCCTGCATTTTGGAGCCTAATTCCGCTGGTGAACGCACCGTCGCAACACCCGCGGAGTCCAGCGCCTTGAACTTGTCCTCGGCGGTGCCCTTGCCACCGGCAATAATTGCGCCGGCATGACCCATGCGTTTACCGGGGGGCGCCGTGACACCTGCAATATAAGCAACGACCGGCTTGCTGACGTTGCTCTGGATGAACTCGGCTGCGGCTTCTTCGTCAGTGCCGCCGATTTCGCCAACCATGATAATGCCGTCGGTAGCCGGATCGGCTTCGAAGAGTTCCAGACAATCAATGAAGCCCATGCCACGCACCGGATCGCCGCCGATGCCGATACAGGTTGTCTGTCCAAGCCCGTTGGTCGTTGTCTGGTACACGGCCTCGTAGGTGAGCGTGCCGGAACGCGACACCACGCCGATGCGGCCTTTCTGATGGATGAAGCCCGGCATGATGCCGATCTTGCACTCTTCAGGCGTGATGATACCCGGACAATTCGGACCAATAAGTCGGCAATCATGATCGCGGAGCGCCGACTTGACCTTCACCATGTCGTTGACCGGTATGCCCTCGGTGATACACACGATGAGCTCGATGCCGGCATCGGCCGCTTCCAAAATGGCATCTGCGGCAAATGGCGGCGGCACGTAAATCATGCTGACATCGGCGCCAGTCGCGGCCGTTGCCTCGCGCATGGTGTTGTAGACAGGAACCCCGAGATGTTCGCTGCCACCGCGCCCGGGCGTCACACCGGCCACGACCTTGGTACCGTACTCAATGCACTGTTCGGTGTGAAAGGAACCCTGGTTGCCGGTGATTCCCTGGCAAATTATCTTGCTGTCTTTGTTAACCAGTATGCTCATCTGACCCTGCCTTTCATGCGACTGCGGCGACCGCTTTTTTCGCGGCATCCGTGAGATCTTCGGCCGCGATGATAGCGAGCCCACTAGCGGCGAGCAGTGCCCGCCCCTTTTCGACGTTAGTGCCTTCCAGTCGTACGACCACTGGCACGCTGACACCGATCTCCTTGACGGCCGAGATGATGCCTTCGGCAATCGAATCGCAACGCACAATGCCACCAAAAATATTGACCAGAATCGCCGCTACCTTGTCGTTGGAGAGAATTAATTTGAATGCCTCGGCAACGCGTTCTGCTGTCGCACCGCCGCCCACGTCGAGGAAATTAGCCGGGTCGCCACCGTGCAACTTGATGAGGTCCATCGTGGCCATTGCAAGGCCGGCCCCGTTCACCATGCAGGCGATATCGCCATCGAGCGAGACATAGTTGAGATCATGCTCTGCGGCTTCGCGCTCGGCTTCATCTTCCTGCGAGCTGTCGCGCAGCGCAGCAATTTCGGGTTGTCGGAATAACGCGCTACCGTCAATATTGATCTTGCCATCCAGCGCAATAATGTCGCCGGCCGTCGTCGTGATCAACGGGTTAACCTCAATCAGGCTCGCATCGGTATTCAGATAAAGTTGGTACAGGCGCTTGATCAGGTCGCCAAACTGTCGCATCTGCTTTTTGTCCAGGCCCAATCCGAAGGCCAGTTGACGTGCCTGATAATCCTGCAGGCCGGCATCCGGCGCCACCGCCACAGAGAAAATCTTCTCGGGTGTTTCCGCGGCGACTTTCTCGATATCCATGCCGCCGGCTGCGGAAGCGATAAATGAAACGCGGCTGACTTCTCGATCAACCAGCATGCTGAGGTAGAGCTCGCGGTCAATATCGGAGCCTTCTTCAACATAGACGACATTGACTGGCAGCCCCTCTGGCCCCGACTGGTGTGTCACCAATTGGATTCCCAACATGCCATCAGCGTATTCCCGAACCTCGTCGAGAGTTCTCGCCAACTTCACACCGCCAGCCTTACCGCGGCCGCCGGCATGCACCTGCGCCTTGACCACCCATAACTTGCCGCCGAGTTCCTCGGCCGCTTTGACCGCCTCATCGGGCGACTCTGCCGGAATGCCGCGCGGTACCGGAATGCCGTACTCGGCGAACAACCGTTTTGATTGGTATTCGTGAAGATTCATGGATTATCGGGTCGCTTATGTCAGAGACTTAAGGAATGCGGCGCGCCAGCCACCGAAAGGTTGCCGTATTTTGGATGTTTACGGGACCCATGTCTATATTCGGTCTACAATCGGCGCAACCCGAAAGCCTGCCACCAGTTTGCAACGCCCGATCACCGATGAATGAGGCACCAACGAACACGTCGCTGAAACAGACACGCCGTGACCATCGCGGCATGCAGTTGAAACGCGCTGCCGACGAGCCGGATCTCAGTTGGCGCGTGCTTTTGACGCTGAGTACGTTTCGCCTTCTTATTGCCGTTGCTTTGCTGGGGCTCTTCCTGATCGGCACCGACCCGCGCGTGTTTGGCGATCGCTATCCCACGCTGTTCGCTGCAACGGTCGTTGGCTACCTGGTGTTTGCCTCTCTGGCCGCGCTATCCCTGCGGCATCGCTGGGTCCCGACCGTTGCGCTCAGCGTTTCCCAGCTCGTTGTCGACATCATTGCCATCACCCTGCTGCTGCACGCCAGTGGCGGTATCTCCAGCGGTATTGGCGGGTTGCTCGTCGTATTCATTGGCGTTGGCAGCCTTGCGCTGCCGACGCAATACCCCGCGATCCTCGCCGCGGCGGCGACCTTTGCAATTCTCGGTGAGCAGGTTTTTTCGCAGCTGAAAGGCCTGGAAACAGCCGTCAACTACCCGGCCGCCGGCGTGCTGAGTGCCATCATATTCGCTCTGGCGTTGGCGGCACAGCCACTGGCTCGACGCATCCAGGCCAGTGAGGCCCTGGCGCGCAAATTCGGCATCGATCTGCAGAATATTTCAGAGCTGAACGACTACATTGTCCAACACCTGCGCGAGAGCATCGTCGTAGTGGACGATGACGACACGCTGCGGCTTATCAACAGTTCTGCGACCCAGCTGCTGGCAGTGGACAGCCCGGTGCCAGGCAATTCCGTACGCGCGGTGTCGCCGGAGCTCTATGACTATCTGAAGCGCTGGCGGCACGATCAGACGCTGTCATCGCACCCGGAATTCACGCTCGTAACCGAGGGCAGCATTCTGAGGATCCTGGCACACCTCGCCCCGCTCGGGCCCGATGAGGTGCGCGGCGGACCCGTGCTCGTGTTCCTCGAGGATGTCAGCATCATGAAGGAGCGCGTGCAGCAATCGAAACTCGCGTCACTCGGCCGACTCAGCGCAAGCATTGCGCACGAAATCCGCAACCCCGTTGGCGCGATGAGTCATGCCGCGCAGCTGTTGCAAGAATCGGCTGGCCTCAGCCCGGACGATGGTCGGCTGACCGAAATTATTCAGACTCATTCCCGCCGCGTTAGCGACATTATCGAGAACGTACTGCAATTATCGCGGCGCGAATCCAGCCGACCCGAGCGATTTTTGCTGAAAACCTGGCTGACTGATTTTGCCGATGAGTTTCTGCGCACTCACGAGTTACAGGAGGGCGAGTTTACAATCGGGCCTGTCCCGGATGACCTGGAGGTTCGAATTGACCGCGGTCACTTGCACCAGATCATGTGGAACCTCTGTGACAATGCGGTCAAATATGCCAGTGAGACGGGCGGCATATTGGTCGAGGTCCAGGCCGGACGATTACCCAACCAGGGCCGGCCCTATATTGAAGTGCTGGACAGCGGACATGGTGTAGATCCTGGGACTGCAGAGCAGATCTTCGAGCCGTTCTTTACCGCGCGCTCCGGCGGCACCGGACTGGGCCTCTACATATCTCGCGAGCTTTGCGAACTCAACCGGGCAACACTGGCATACCTTGACCGCGCCGACGGTGGCAGTATCTTTCGCATAGTATTCGCCGATCCAGACCGCTGGGAACCTCAGGACAAGACATGAACGAATCGCTCGCCCTGGTCATTGATGACGAGCCCGATATCTGCGAACTGCTAACGCTGACGCTCGCACGCATGAATATCCGCGCGCTAGCGGCGGCCGATATCGCCAGCGCGCGTCAATTGCTCGCTGAAAATACGTTCGATCTCTGCCTCACTGATATGCGACTACCCGACGGCGACGGACTTGAACTCGTCGAATGGATGCAGACTCATTTGCCCGGCGTGCCAGTCGCTGTCATTACGGCCCACGGCAACGTGGAAACGGCGGTACAAGCGTTAAAGTTGGGCGCATTCGATTTCATTTCCAAACCGCTGGACCTTGGCAACCTTCGCAATATTGTTGCCAATGCACTGCGATTGCGCGCCGGCGATGAATCCGGAAGTTCGCAATTACAGGGCAACTCCCCGCCCGTCCAGGCGTTGCGCGAGATGATCAACAAAGTCGCGCGCTCCCAGGCCCCTGTACACATATCGGGCGAATCGGGAACGGGCAAGGAACTGGTTGCACGACTCATCCATGACAACGGGCCGCGCGCCGACGCGCCTTTCGTGCCGGTTAACTGCGGGGCAATTCCGACGGAGTTGATGGAGAGCGAGTTCTTTGGCCATCGCAAAGGCAGTTTCACCGGCGCCGTCAGCGACAAGGCCGGATTACTGCAAAGCGCAGAGAATGGCACGTTGTTCCTCGACGAGATTGCGGACCTGCCGCTGCCGATGCAGGTAAAACTACTGCGGGTTATTCAGGAAAAGACGGTGCGTCCCGTCGGTGCGGCGGCGGAGGAAAAGGTCGATGTACGCATCTTGTCGGCCACACATCGCAATCTCGCCGAGATGGTGGCAGCCGGCGAATTCCGTGAGGACCTTTACTACCGTATCAATGTTATTGAACTGCACGTGCCGGCGCTGCGCGAGCGCGGCGACGACGTGATGCTGCTGGCGGATCACATTCTGCAGCGCCTCGATGATACGGCGACGCTCGAAGAGAGCGCCCGTATGGCACTCCTCGGTTACGCCTTTCCCGGCAACGTGCGTGAACTAGAGAACATGCTGGAGCGCGCCGTAACGCTCTGCGACAGTGGCAAAATCACGGCCAGCGACCTGCACATGCGGCAGGTCGAAACAACGGAGACGGCGCCACCGTCGGGCGAACTCGGTCAGCAGGTTGAGGACGTACAGCGCCAGGCCATTGTGGATGCGCTGGAGAAAACCCGGCACAACAAGACGCAGGCGGCAAAACTGCTCGGCCTGTCGTTTCGCCAGCTGCGCTATCGAATCAAGAAGCTCGGCATCGAGTGAACCCCTCCGGAGACTGACATTTTTTGTCACTTTGTGACAATAAGTGCCCCAAAGTCAGATCGTATTGTCACTTTTTGCCGACGAAACCACACGCCCGGCGCTTTCTTCGACCGCACTAAAATAAGAAAACTCTATATAAACAGGATGTTAAAAGAAACTGTGAGAAGTTGGCACGCGCCTTGCTTTATCTCTGGTACAGGCGATGACGCCGTTAATGATTTACTTACTCTCATATCCATGGAGATTTTCAAGATGAAGAAGCAACAAGGTTTTACACTGATCGAACTCATGATCGTGGTCGCGATCATCGGCATTCTCGCCGCTATCGCAATCCCGGCTTACCAGGATTACACGATTCGCGCGCAGGTTTCTGAAGGCCTGAACCTCGCTGGTGGCGCTAAAGCTGCCGTAACCGAGTACACGCAGGACCGTGGCGCATTTCCGACGACCAACACATTGGCCGGCATTTCCGCTGCTACTGAGATCAAGGGCAAGTACGTCGGCACCGTAGCAGTCGGCGCCGCAGGTGTAGTCACCGTGACCTACGGCACTGGCGCGCACAAGCTTATCCAAAGCAAGACAATTCAGCTGGCACCCACCACCAACGCGGGCAGCGTTGAGTGGAAATGCACCAGTGCGTCTGCTTCCATCGCTAACAAGCACCTGCCGGCCGCCTGCCGGACCTAAACCAGCAATGGGAATGGCACGGAGCTCTAGCAGCGCCAGCCTGAACCTTGTGGTTTAACCCAGGTAAAACAAAAAGCCCCGGCCTGCCGGGGCTTTTTTTCTCCCAGCCCCGGCAGGTGCTTCACATCACTCGGTGGGGAACTTGGCGAAGAACGCGCATACGCAGAAAACACAGTGAGAAATTCCGCAGTTACGTTAGAATCGATCCTGAGCGAATAGCGAGAATGTTAATATGCAACGCATGAGAAACGGTTTCACATTAATCGAGCTGATGATCGTTGTCGCTATCATCGGCATCCTTGCGTCGATGGCCATTTCGACTTACCAGACTTACACGATCCGTGCGCAGGTCTCCGAGGCGCTAAGCATGGCCGCGGGTGCCAAAACGCCGGTTATTGAGGCTTTCAATGGCACGGGAACGCCACCGGAGGATCGGTCGGCCGCCGGCATGACGCCAGCCCCGACCGATACGCGCGGCTCCTATGTCGCATCCGTGACTATCGATAAGGGCCGAGTCGACGTTAAGTTTGGCAATAATGCGCACCAGGCAATTTTCGGCAAGACGCTATCTTTGACACCCTACATGTCGGGTACTGGCAGCTTTGTATGGCGCTGTGGATTGGCTGCGGTAACGCCGGGTACTGTGATTATGAGCGGCGGTGGTGTCGAAACCGTCTATGTGGCGCCAGACATTCCAGCGCGCTACCTGCCGCGGAGTTGCAAGCCCTGATAGCCGCACCGGCGCCCGCGGAATTGGGCCATGACGGCGCATTTGCAGCATTTTACTTAATCAAATGCCGTAACTGTGAACCCCCGCACAAAATCCAGTTGAATCAACGTCTGTGATCAGTGAGACTGTGACGCTCAGACATTTGCGACAGCTCCGATAAACCTATGGCCGTAACCGCTTCTCAATCGAATTTGGCAGGTTTGCCCCGACGTCTGGTGCAGGACGGCATTATATCGGAGGAGCAGTTGCAGGAAGCCGCAGTGGCTGCCCAGAAAGAGGGTCGGGCCCTTATCGCCTACCTCGTCTCCGAAGAGAAAGCCGAAGCCCGCGCGATCGCGGTAGCGGCATCCCACGAGTTCGGTGTGCCATTACTCAATCTCGATGCCGTTGAACTGGATCTCGACGTCGTGCGTGCTGTTGACGCCAAGCTGATCACCAAACACCGGGTATTGCCGCTGGTGAAGCGCGGGCAGCGCCTGTTCCTTGGCATCTCGGATCCGACCAACCTGCAAGCGATCGACGACATCAAGTTCGCAACCAGCCTGCGAGTCGATCCGGTGGTTGTCGAGCAGGACAAACTGGAAGAATACTTAACCAAAGCGATTGAAGCCGTCGACACCAGCATGGGTGATCTCGACGACGATGACTTCGATCTCGAGAACCTCGACATCAGTGGCGAGGACGACGAACGCGAAGAAGAGTCGCGCGACGAGGTCGCGGATGCACCAGTCGTGCGGTTTGTTAACAAGGTTTTGCTGGATGCCATCAAGCGTGGCGCATCAGATGTTCATTTTGAACCGTATGAGAAGTTCTTCCGCGTGAGAACGCGACTCGACGGCGTGCTTTCCGAAGTGGCGAAGCCGCCGGTCGTGCTGGCTAACAAAGTCTGCGCACGACTCAAGGTCATGTCGCGCATGGATATTGCCGAACGGCGCGTCCCTCAGGACGGCAGAATCAAGATGCGCCTCTCAAAGAATCGCGCCATCGACTTTCGTGTCAACACCTGCCCGACCTTGTTCGGCGAAAAAATCGTGCTGCGTATTCTCGATCCGTCCAGCGCCAAGCTCGGCATCGAGATGCTCGGCTACGATGATGACCAGCGTGCGCTTTATCAAAAACACCTCGACAAGCCTTACGGCATGATTCTGGTCACCGGTCCAACGGGCTCTGGTAAAACGGTTTCGCTGTATACCGGCTTAAATATTCTGAATACCGAAGACCGTAATATCTCGACGGCTGAGGATCCGGCGGAAATCAACCTGCCGGGAATTAACCAGGTCAATGTCAATCCAAAAGTCGGCCTGACGTTCGCGTCCGCGCTAAAAGCCTTTCTGCGTCAGGATCCGGACGTGATTATGGTGGGCGAGATACGTGACCTCGAAACCGCAGAGATAGCCATCAAAGCGGCGCAGACCGGTCACCTGGTGTTATCGACGCTGCATACCAACGATGCTCCAAAGACGCTGACCCGCATGGTCGATATGGGCGTCAAGCCGTACGCGATCGCGACCTCAATCAGCCTGATTATCGCGCAACGACTCTCGCGGCGCTTATGCAGTAACTGCAAAGAGAATCTCGACATCCCGAAAGAGGCGCTGCTGAAAGAGGGTTTCTCTGAGGACGAGATTGAAGAGGGTCTGACGGTTTTCGGTCCCAAAGGCTGCAAACTCTGCAACGAAGGTTATAAAGGCCGCGTCGGCATCTTTCAGGTCATGGAAGTGTCTGAAACCATGGGCCGCATCATCATGGAAGGCGGCAATGCGATGCAGATCAAGGATCAGGCAGAAAAAGAAGGCGTCGTGGACCTGCGCCGAGCTGGCCTGAACAAAGTCAAGGAAGGGGTTACCAGCCTTGACGAGGTCAATCGGGTTACCATTGAGTAATTGTGAGTAACTGTGCCCGGAAAGTTGAATTGACGGACGGAATGAATGGCTGAGACAGCGACATTAAGTAAGCCCTTTGTCTGGGAAGGTACGGACAAAAGCGGCAAGAAGATCAAGGGCAAGAGCCTCGCCAGCGACGAGGCTGCCGTGCGTGCCCAATTGCGCCGCAAGGAGATTGTCCCCACGCGCGTTCGCAAGCAGCGCCAGGGCCTGTTCGCTGGCGGCGGCACGATAACGCCGGGCGACATTGCGATTTTCAGCCGACAGCTCGCCACTATGTTGTCCGCCGGTATCCCGCTGGTACAGGCCTTCGAGATCGTCGGCAACGGGCACGAGAATGCAGCAATGCAGAAGCTCATCCTGTCGATCAAAGCGGACGTGGAAGGCGGCAGTGCGCTTGCCGAAGCGTTGGCGAAACAGCCACTGTATTTCGACGATTTGTTCGTTAATCTCGTGGAAGCCGGTGAGCAGGCCGGTGCGCTGGAGTCTTTGCTGGACAAGATCGCTACGTACAAAGAAAAAACCGAGGCGATCAAGAAGAAAATCAAGAAGGCGCTGACCTACCCGGCCGCGGTTCTGGTCGTCGCATTAGTCGTTACGACAATTTTGCTGATCTTCGTCATCCCCTCCTTCGAGGACCTGTTCCAGGGCTTCGGCGCAGACTTGCCGACGTTCACTCGAATGGTCATTGATCTGTCTGCTTTCGTAAGAACCAAGGGCATTCTCATTCTCATCGGCATTATTGCCGCCGTCGCCGCCTTCTTGTACTTCAAGAAACGTTCGAGACCGTTTCGGCATTTTCTTGATCGGATGATGCTGAAAGCACCGATCATCGGGCCGATCCTGCAGAAAGCATCGATTGCTCGCTACGCACGCACCTTGTCGACGATGTTTGCCGCTGGCGTACCGCTCGTCGAAGCACTTGAATCAGTCGCCGGCGCCACTGGCAACATTGTTTACGAAGTCGGTGTGATGGAGATGCGCGACGAAGTCGCCACCGGCCAGCGCCTGCAACAGGCCATGGAAAATACTGATTTATTTCCGAACATGGTCAACCAGATGATTGCCGTTGGTGAAGAATCCGGCTCGCTCGATGAGATGTCGGCGAAGGTTGCTGATTTCTTCGAGGAAGACGTCGATAACGCGGTCGACAATCTGTCGAGCCTGTTGGAGCCTCTGATCATGGGCATCCTTGGCATACTCGTGGGCGGCCTTGTCGTTGCCATGTATCTGCCAATTTTCAAGATGGGCGCAGTGGTCTAAGACGTCGCGAGTCATTTGCAAAACAACGGCGTTCGGTGGACACTCCGAACGCCGTTTTTTTATGGACTATTCACACACGTGACGGAGTGCCGGGATGCTTGAACTGTTAGGCCAATCGCCACTGTTGTTTGCCGCTGTCGTTTTCGCGTTTGCGCTGGTCATCGGCAGTTTCCTCAATGTCGTGATTCACCGATTGCCATTGATGATGGAGCGTGAGTGGCGCGAGCAGTGTGCCGAACTTCAGAAAACCGAGCCCGAGCGAGAACTGCCCACGGGCGCGTTCAACCTGATCACGCCGCAGTCGCACTGCCCGGGATGCGGCAGCAATATTCGCGCCTGGCAAAACGTGCCGATCCTGAGCTACCTGATGCTGGGCGGTCGATGCGCAAACTGCAAGAAGTCGATTTCGGCTCGCTATCCACTCGTCGAACTCCTCACCGGTATTCTGGCCGCGCTGTGTGCGTGGCGCTTCGGCATCGGCTGGGAAGCACTGATGGCGATTATTCTGACCTTCACCCTGGTACCGATCAGCGTTATCGATGCCGAAACCCAGCTCATTCCCGACTCGATCGTATTGCCGTTGATGTGGCTCGGGCTTGGCATGGCTTTATTTCACCCGGTGGCGGGCAGTGAAATACTCTTCATCGCACCGAGAGACGCCATCGTCGGCGCCATTGCCGGCTACCTGAGCCTGTGGAGTGTGTACCAGCTTTTCAAAATATTCACCGGCAAAGAAGGTATGGGCTACGGCGACTTCAAGCTGCTCGCTGCATTGGGCGCGTGGCTAGGCTGGCAGCAACTGCCGCTCATCATTCTGATGTCGGCGGTCGTTGGCGCCGTCGTCGGGTTGAGCATGATGGCATTTCGCAACCATGACCGCAGTGTTCCTATTCCATTTGGACCGTACCTCGCGGCTGCCGGCTGGATAACCCTGCTGTTCGGTGAGACGATCAAGCGTACCTATCTTGATTTGATGCTTTGAGTGACCACAACTCGCAATAACAAACGCTTTCGCATTGCGTTGACCGGCGGCATCGCCAGCGGCAAATCGATCGTCGCCGATATGTTTGCGGAGCTGGGTGCCGCGATCATTGATACCGATGTCATCGCCCGGGAGCTCGTGCGGCCGGGCGGCGAGGCACTCGACGAAATTCGCGAGCGATTCGGCGGCGAATTCATCGCGCCGTCAGGCGAGCTGGACCGGGCCGCCATGCGCGAGCTCATATTTATTGACGACGAGTCCCGCCAGGACCTCGAAGCCATTCTGCATCCACGAATCGGTGCGGAAGTTCGCCGCCAGGCTGAGCTGGCGGATGGCCGCTACCAGATTATCGTCGTGCCTTTGCTGAACGGCTCGCCGTTACTACACTATGTCGACCGCGTGCTGGTCGTGGACTGCGACGAGGCGACGCAGCTCGAACGTTTGCTGGCACGCGATGCGGGAACCGCTGAGCAGGCGCGGCGGATACTCGCCGCGCAGGCGGACCGTCAGGAACGACTGGCCATCGCCGATGACGTTGTCAGCAACGTTGGCAGCCTGGCGGAAACGCAGCGCCGGGTGAAAAAGCTGGATAAGCGCTATCGCCGCCTTGCGCG
>CAZTQL010000032.1:22088-26792 GCA_964615665.1 uncultured Woeseiaceae bacterium
ACGCCAATTTGCCACTCGCCACGCTGTGGCGCAAAATAGCCGGATGGCCAAGCCTGCTGGAGAAATTACGCCCCATAACGCTGTAAAACCGGCGCATTACGAGCAGCCGTTGTCTGAGCGTATGCGTACGTTTCTGCGGCTTGAGTTCCTTTATCAGCAGATGCTGTATAACCGCGATCGGCAAGCGGACTGGTCCACTCGGGCTGTTATCTCGACTCTGCTCGAGTTTCTGGCCATCCTCTCACGCGGTGATGTTCGCAGCGAGGTGCTGAAGGAGCTCGATCACCAGATTGGTACGCTGCAACGGTTTCAAACCAAAGCTGGCGTCGACATTCGCCGCCTCGAGACTCTGGTTCACAACCTGGTGGCTAGCCGCGACGAGATCGGTCGCAGTGGCACCAGCTTTCTGCAGCCGCTGAAGAGCAGCGACTTCCTGAACGCGATCAAGCATCGCAGTGCCATTCCGGGCGGCACCTGCGAATTTGACCTGCCCGAATACAATCACTGGTTGCGGCAACCGATCGAGCGTCGGCAACAAGATTTGTCGCAATGGATCGAAGCGATACGCCCGATCTGTGATGCAGTTAGCGAGATTCTCTGGCTGATTCGCGAAAGCGCGCAACCGACGCCGCGCACGGCAATCAACGGCATGTATCAGCACACGATGCAGAAGGACGCTCACTGTCGTCTCCTGCGTGTAAGCCTGGAAGGCGGCAGTCCGCTGTTTCCGGAGATCAGCGGCAGCCAGCACCGTTTCACGGTGCGTTTTCTTGAATGGTCAACGATCAACAGCCGCGCCGTGCAGACCGGGCACGACGTGCCGTTCGACTTATCTATCTGCTAAGGCTATCTGCTAAGGCTATCTGCTGAGCTTTTTTATCGCCTCGACGACCGGCACGTCGGCCGGCAGTAGTTCGACCGCATCGAGCGCATCTTTGAGTACCCACCGCAGCGCCTGACCTTCACGGCCTATCGGGTCACGGTTCCAGTCACTGACGAGAAAGAACTCAATCGTCACAATACGATCATCATATTCGTGCCGGAGGCGCATGAACGACGAGCATTGAGTGACCTCGATGTCGATTTCTTCCGCCAGTTCTCGAACCAGGGCCGCCTGTGCGGTCTCCCCTGCGCTTATTTTGCCACCGGGAAATTCCCACAGGCCATTGAAGGGTCCAGTGCACAAACGTTCCGTAATGAGAACACGACCGGCATTATCGAAGAGGATTCCGGCCGCGACATCAAAGTGATTCATCGAACGACTGCGATCAGGTCAGGCTGCCGTGACACTGTTTGTACTTCTTGCCCGACCCACAGGGGCACGGCTCGTTGCGGCCGACCTTGCGCGTATCACGCACAAACGGTATCGCTGGCTCTGCGGGCTGAGCCTCGCCACTCGCGGCGGGCTTGCCGAGAGCCGACGCGGCGGCGTGCTGGAACTTCATCGCCTCCGCTGACTGCCGGCGTTCGGCCATCTGGTTCAGATCTTCTTCGCCCTGAATGCGAACACGCGACAGGATACTGATGGTGTCGTGCTTCACCTGCTCGAGCATCACACCGAACATTTCGAATGCCTCGCGCTTGTACTCCTGTTTCGGGTTCTTTTGCGCGTAAGAGCGCAAACCGATGCCCTGGCGAAGATGATCCATTCCGGCGAGATGTTCTTTCCAGTGGTGATCGAGCTGGCGCAACATGATCTGCTTTTCGACGCCGCGCATCAGTTCGGCGCCAATGCTCTCGACCTTTTCCGCGTAAGCCTTATCGGCTTCTTCCAGACACCGTTCGAGAATACCTTCGGCGCTCAATGTCTTGTCGCTGCGAATCCATTCAGCAATGTCGAGATGCAGGCCGAAATCAGACTCCAGTGCCTGACTCAAAGCGTCCGCTTCCCACAATTCCTCAAGGCTGCCCGGCGCAATATACTGCTGCACAGTGATGGCAATGACCTCTTCACGAATGGCCGCCACCGAATCCGCGATATCATCCGCATCCATTAGCTCCGCGCGCTGGTGGTAGACAACCTTGCGTTGATCGTTCGCAACATCGTCATACTCAAGGAGGTTCTTGCGAATGTCGAAGTTATGAGATTCGACCTTGCGCTGCGCCCGTTCGATCTGCCGCGTCAGCAAGCGACTTTCGATGGCTTCACCCTCACGCATGCCGGCACGCGATAACAGGGTCTTGGTGCGCTCGGGGTCACCGAAGATACGCATCAACGTATCCTCCATTGACAGGTAAAAACGGCTTGAGCCAGGATCGCCCTGGCGACCGGAACGGCCACGCAGCTGATTGTCGATGCGGCGAGATTCGTGGCGCTCTGTACCGACAATATGCAAACCGCCGGCTTCGATAACCTGCTTGTGGCGTTGTTGCCAATCTGCCTGCACGGCTTCCTCGTCAGCATCGTCACCTGCGTTAACAAGATCGGCATCAAGACTGCCGCCGAGCACGATGTCCGTGCCGCGGCCCGCCATATTGGTCGCAATCGTAATAGAACCGGGTCGACCCGCATTCTGCACGATCTGCGCTTCACGTTCGTGCTGCTTGGCATTTAGCACCGCGTGCTTGATATCGCGCTTCTTCAGAAACGAGGACAGCAGCTCCGACGCCTCGATCGAGGTCGTGCCGACCAACACCGGTTGGCCACGCTTCTTACAATCGACGACGTCGTCGATGATTGCCTCGAATTTGTCCTTCTCCGTCAGGTACACCAGATCAGCATGATCATTACGGATCATTGGCTTGTCGGTCGGGATAACGACGACCTCAAGGCCATAGATCTGCTGAAATTCGAACGCTTCCGTATCGGCCGTACCAGTCATGCCCGAGAGATTATTGTAGAGGCGGAAGTAGTTCTGAAACGTGATCGACGCGACGGTCTGGTTTTCCTGCTTAATCGATACCCCTTCCTTCGCTTCGACGGCCTGGTGCAGACCATCTCCCCAACGCCGACCCGGCATTGTGCGACCCGTGAACTCGTCGACGATAATGACTTCACCGTCTTTAACGATGTAATCGACATCGCGCTGGTAGATCGAGTGCGCTCGCAGGGCCGAATTGAGATGGTGCAAGAAGCGAATATTGCCGGCGTCGTAGAGGCTTTCCCCCTCGGCAAGCAATCCCGCCTGGGCCATCAGCCCTTCAACCTTCATATGACCCTCTTCGGTCATATGCGCTTGCTTGCCCTTTTCATCAAGCGTGTAATCACCGCGCGTAACCAGGCTGCAGGCGGCAACCTTTTTCTTGTCGTTGACAAGAACAACATCGGCGTCTTTTTCCTCAGCGAGACTGATAGCCTGCTCGAGCTTCATGGTCTCGGAGCGCTCGCCGTCCGGGCCTTCGACCGTCAACGTCTTACCTTTCGGGTCGACCAGCCTTACCCGGTTCGCCTGAATGTCGTAATTGGTTGGCTGCTCGGTTTCCTCCTGCATCTTGAGCTTCGGAATGAGCTTGTTGATCTGCGCATAGAGATCCGTGCTGGACTCGGTCGGCCCTGAAATAATCAGCGGCGTCCGCGCCTCGTCGATCAGGATCGAGTCGACCTCGTCCACGATCGCAAAATTCAGCTTGCGCTGGGCCTTGTCGGCCGTGGCAAACGCCAGATTGTCGCGCAGGTAGTCGAAGCCGAGTTCGTTGTTGGTCGCGTAGGTAATGTCAGCTTCGTAGGCGGCTCGCTTTTCATCCTGGTTCTGGCCGCTTTTCGAAACGCCGACCGTGAGACCGAGGAATTCGTAGATGGGGCGCATCCAGTCAGCATCTCGCTGTGCCAGGTATTCGTTCACCGTGACAATATGTACGCCGTCGCTGCTGATCGCATTCAGGTACGCAGGCAACGTGGACATGAGCGTCTTGCCCTCGCCGGTGCGCATCTCGGCGATGTTACCCTCATGCAAAACCATGCCGCCGATCAGCTGCACATCGAAGGGGCGCATGTGCATTGTTCGCACGGATGCCTCGCGCGCGACCGCGAAGGCTTCGGGCAGCAGATCTTCGAGCGCCTCACCGTCGGCGTAACGCTGTCTGAATTCATCGGTCTTTGCCTTCAGAGCCGAATCATCGAGCGCCTGGATGCCCTCTTCCAGGTCATTGATATTTTTGACGATTCTGGAGTACTGACGCAGCATGCGCTGGTTGCGACTGCCGAATATGCGAGTCAGAAAATTGGCCACTCAGGGCTCCCGATAAAACAAAGGCCGCTATTCTAAGGTTTAGCAGCGACTTTTAGAATGGAATGTCGTGATTTATGGACGTTTTTTGCGAACACAAGCCGCGGCGACGGGTTGCGATATCAACGCCTCGACGGGTGCCGGGTTCTTAAACGAGCTAGTTGGAAGTTGAGCGAATGAAACGGACCGGATTGACCCGTTGGCCATTCTGTAAGACCTCGAAATGCAGATTGGGGCCGGTTGCGCGTCCGGACTTGCCCATCAAAGCGACGATCTGGCCTTTCCTGACCTCGCCGCCAACGTCAACCAGGTTTTCCGAATTATGTGCGTAGCGCGTCACGTAGCCGCCGCCGTGGTTGATCTCCACCATGACGCCATATCCGTAGCGGTCTCCCGACCAGGTTACAACGCCATCCGCAACTGCAACGATCTCCGCGCCATGTTTACCCGCGAAGTCCACGCCACCGTGATTCGCCGGCTTGCCGGTGAAAGGGTCCGTGCGCTTACCGAAGTAGGACGAGATCCATCCCGAACCGAC
>CAZTQL010000033.1:0-26188 GCA_964615665.1 uncultured Woeseiaceae bacterium
CCAACTGGCTTAAATTCCTCGCCACCCTGGCGAAACTCAAGTCTCAACCGATCACTGAAAAGCGCCTCCGACAATCCGTTTTTCGTGCCGAATTCAAAGCGCAGCGTGCCGAGGCCGGTGCCAAGTTCGACCTTGCGGTCGGCGACGGCCATTGCCGCTGGTCTCTGCCCGAGCTCCTCCGGCAACAGGTAAAGCCGGTTTCGATAACGCCGCACAGAAGCGCCCGGCCACTGAACCAGCGGTTCGGCATCGGGGCGCGCAGGGAGTACCTCCTCGAGAACACGGTTCAGCTGCATCGCGGTCGGCGTCGACAGGCCGAGCTGACGAAGCGCGAACCGCAATACATTGCGTTGCCGCGCTGCCGACAGCTGTAACAGTGCGTCGACCGGCAGGCGCTCCGGCCGATCGCCAAGCGCTTTGAGATCGATCGTCGCCAGCGCGGTCAGTAGCTCCGCGGCCTCGCCCGCATGCCCGGCACTGCGCTGCAGGCGCATGGCGATATCGGGCCAGCGCGCCTTGAGCCGCGGCACGATGTCATGTCGCAAGAAGTTACGATCAAAACGACGATCGCGGTTGCTCGGATCCTCGAGCCAATGAAGACTCTCGGTCTCGGCATAGGACTGTAGTGCAGCCCGCTCGATCCCCAGCAGCGGCCGCATCAGCCAGCCCGTGCCCAATCGTCTTGCTGCACCGATGCCGGCAATGCCGGCCGGACCGCTGCCACGTACGAGGTTGAGTAGCAGTGTCTCCGCCTGATCTTCCCTGTGATGCGCGCTCAAGAGCCAGTCGCCGGCTTGCATCACGCTGCGCAGCGCCGTGTAACGCGCCTCACGTGCTGATGCCTCAGGCCCTTTGCCGGATTCAAGCTGCACATTGACCGACAGGCAGCGGTAGTCGACGCCCAGGCCAGCGGCCACCGATTCGCAGTGCCGAGACCAGTCGGCCGAGTCGGGTTGCAGTCCGTGATCGATGTGAACCGTGATGATGGGCACGTCGCTGTCCGCGGCGCCTTTGCAGAGCGCGTGCAGGAGAACCGTGGAATCCAGACCGCCGCTGAACGCGACGATGTAACGTGATGGCTTGCCGGCGCGCCTCTCGTCGCTCGCGAGCACGCTTTTCAGTGCACTGACGCTAAAGCTCACGCCTCTTTGAATTGACCGAAACCGGCAAGCCGCTGTTGACGCAGTTCAAGCAGCTCCTCGACCGGCAGACCGTCGAGTTCATCGATACTCTTCAGCAAGGCATTGCGGATCACCTCGGCCATCGCCTTTGGATTGCGGTGCGCGCCGCCGAGTGGCTCTTCAAGCACCGCATCAACCAACCCGAATTCATTGAGACTCTCCGCCGTGATACGCATTGCTTCCGCCGCGTCTTCTGCCTTATCCGCGCTCTTCCAAAGGATGGATGCACAACCCTCTGGCGAAATCACCGAATAAACTGCGTATTGCAACATGAGCAATCGATCACTGACGCCGATGGCCAGTGCACCGCCCGAGCCGCCCTCGCCGATAACGATACTGATAATTGGCGTCTTCAGGCCAGCCATCAGGTACAGGCTTTGCGCGATCGCCTGGCTCTGACCACGTTCCTCGGCACCAACGCCGGGATAGGCTCCCGGGGTATCGATGAAAGTAACGACTGGCATCGAGAATTTTTCGGCGAGCCGCATCAGTCGCTGCGCTTTGCGATACCCCTCGGGCTTGGGCATACCGTAATTGCGCCGCACACGCTCTTTCGTGTCCCTGCCTTTCTGATGACCAATAAACATCACGGCCTTGCCGTTGATGCGGCCAACGCCACCGATGATTGCAGGATCATCGGCATACATTCGATCACCGTGCAGCTCCTGAAAATCCGGAGAGATCATGCTCAGGTAATCTGTCGTGTACGGACGTGATTCGTGCCGGGCAACGCGTGCAACCTGCCACGGGCTGAGTTTCGCGAAAATGCTCTTCGTCAGCGATTCACTCTTACCCTTGAGACGCGCGACTTCCTCGTTGATATTGATTTCGGAGTCGTCGCCGACGTAACGCAGTTCGTCGATCTTGGCCTCGAGTTCGGCGATCGGCTGTTCAAAATCAAGAAATTTCAAATCCATGGTTGGATACGCTCATCAGTGCCTGGTTCGTAAAGCAAACCCGGTGCTCGCCTTAGCCGCTCGCCGGGAAGATCCAACATTACATGATTTCCCGCCCGGGAGCGTAGAGTAATCGGACATTTTTATGGCCGAGAAGCTCGTTGAGTTTGTCGCGCAACTCACGGCTTGGACGCACCGCCCACTCTGGCCCCAGCGACAAACGCGCCGACGCGTTGTCGCCGATGTAGCGCACCGACACATCACAGCTACCCTCGCGAAACGGCAACAGTAAATCATGCAGCTTCACCAGAAGCTGCTCGCCCTGCCCGTTCGGCGCAAGATTCAGGATCATGCTCTTCGCCCGAGATTCGATCACGCGATCAATATGCAGCACATTTTTTGCATTGATTGTCCAGCTGCCGGCGAAATCGTCATAGCGCAGGCCACCGGATATAACGACGATCTCGTCCTTGACCAGCAAATGACGGAACTCCTGAAAAGCTTCGCTGAAGAAACTGATCTCCATGCGGCCGGTATCGTCATCGAGTACGACGCTGACGCGATTGCCGCGCTTGCGCAAGTCAACAATGAGTCCGGCCACCGTGGCCTCGCGGCGCGGCTGCGCGTAACTACGCTCCTTGCGATTATTCTGCGGTTGGGGCTCAGCCATCAACTCACCCAGCTTGCCGTCGGCGAAGAAAGCGGCATCGGCGCGCACTGCGTCGAACGGGTGCCCGGTCAGATAGAGTCCAAGTGCTTCTTTTTCGTTGCTCAGTAAGACACGCTCCTGCCATTCGGCAAGCTGCAATGGTGATTCTATATCGACCTCAACCGCCGGCTCCGCGAGCCCGAACATGTCGTTCTGGCCCGCCGCGGCGGCTCGTGCTTCCTGGTCCGCCGAACGCAGTGCTTCCGGCACCTGGTGCATCAGGCTGCGGCGCGACTCACCAAAACCGTCCATCGCGCCTGACTTCACCATGGCCTCGAGTGCCCGTCGATTGATTTTCTCATGGTCAACACGGCGACAGAAGTTGACCAGACTTTTGAACGGTCCGTGCGCCTGTCTCTCGGCAATCAACGAATCGACAGCGGAGTGGCCGACGCCTTTGATCGCGCCGAGTCCGTAGAGGATCGCGTCCTCGTTCGAAACGCTGAACTGATATTCCGAGCGATTGATATCGGGTGGTAACAACGTCAGACCGAGTTGTCTGCAATCGTCCTTCAGCGTTACCAGGCGGTCGGTGTGCTGCAAATCCGCGCTCATCACCGCCGACATAAATGCCGCCGGAAAATGCGCTTTGAGGAACGCCGTCTGATACGACAGCACGGCGTACGCGGCAGAGTGCGACTTGTTGAAGCCGTAGCCGGCGAACTTCTCCATCAGGTCGAAGATACGCGTCGCAGTCCTGTCGGTAACACCTCGCTCGGTCGCACCGGTCACGAATATCTCGCGCTGCTTGGCCATCTCCTCGGGTTTCTTTTTACCCATCGCGCGGCGCAACAGATCGGCGCCACCGAGTGTGTAACCTGCGAGTACCTGGGCAATTTGCATCACCTGTTCCTGGTACAGAATGACGCCGTAGGTTTCCTCGAGCACCGGTTTCAGGTCCGGATGCAGGTAATCGATGTCGGACTGGTTGGACGAATGCTTGCGCGTGATGAAATCGTCGACCATGCCCGACTGCAGCGGCCCTGGGCGAAACAACGCAACCAGTGCCACCAGGTCGCCGAACTGATCGGGCCGCAGGCGCTTGATCAGGTCGCGCATGCCGTTGGACTCAAGCTGGAAAACCGCGGCTGTCTTCGTGCTGCGCAGCAGTTCGAACGTCTTCGTATCGCGATCCGGAATGTGACTGATATCGAGTTTGCGCTCCGGATCAGCCTCGTTGACGGTGCGCACCGCCCAATCAATGATCGTCAGCGTTTTCAGCCCAAGAAAATCGAACTTGACCAGCCCGACGGCCTCGACATCGTCCTTGTCGAGCTGCGTGACAACATTACCGCCGCCCTCCTCGCAATACAGCGGCGCGAAGTCGGTCAGGGCCACCGGTGCGATGACCACGCCACCGGCATGCTTGCCGGCATTGCGCACCAGGCCCTCGAGTGATCGCGCGAGATCGATAATCGCCGCAACTTCCTCATCGTCGCGGTACATCGCGGCAAGCTCATCGGATTGCTCGAGCGCTTTCTCGAGCGTCATGCCAATTTCGAAGGGCACCTGCTTGGCAATGCGATCCACAAATCCGTACGGCTGGCCAAGCACGCGACCGGTATCCCGAATGACGGCTTTCGCCGCCATCGTGCCGAACGTGATGATCTGCGACACGCGCTCACGACCGTACAGTTCGGCGACGTAATCGATGACCGCGTCGCGGCCTTCCATGCAGAAATCGATATCGAAGTCGGGCATCGACACGCGTTCCGGATTCAGGAAACGCTCGAACAGCAAGTCGTGCTGCAGTGGGTCGAGGGCGGTGATGCCGAGTACCCACGCGACCAGAGACCCTGCACCCGAGCCGCGCCCCGGGCCCACCGGGACGTCGTTGTTGCGTGCCCAGCGAATAAAGTCGGCGACAATCAGAAAGTAGCCAGGGAAGCCCATCGATTGAATGACGTTGAGCTCACTGGCAAGCCGCTCCTGGTAAGGCGCCCGGTAGGCACCCTGCCGCTTCTCGAGCACGCCCTCGATCGCGTACTTTTTCGCGAGCGCTTCGTCGAGCCCACGCTGTGCGACTGCTTCAAGATAGGCAGCTTCATTCTGTCCTTCGGGCACTGGAAATGCAGGCAGCACGCTTTTCCCAAGCTGCAGCTCGAGCGTACAGCGTCGCGCAATTTCAACCGTATTCTCAAGCGCAGATGGAATATCGGCAAATAGCTCTGCCATTTCTTCTGGCGACCTCAGATATTGCTGCGCGCTGTAGTTTCTCGGCCGGTCGGGGTCCGCAAGTCCGCGGCTGTCATGGATGCAGACACGCGCTTCGTGCGCGTCGAATTCATCACTGGTCAGGAACCGCACATCATTAGTGGCCACCAGCGGTACCTGCATATCCGCAGCGAGCTCCAGACTGGCCTGCACGCAGTTCTCTTCCCCCGCGCGGCCGGTGCGAATCAGCTCGAGATAGAAACGCTGCGGAAATACCGATTGCCATGCTTTAAGCCGTTGGCGTGCCTGTCGCGGGTGTCCGTTGCATAGCGCCTGGCCAACATCACCGTGAAGCCCGCCGGACAGTGCGATGAGCCCATCGCAACTCTCCGCATTCAGCCATTCGCGCCGAGCCAGCGGCTCGCCCCGCACCTGCCCTTCGAGATAACAGCGTGTGACCAACTTGCAAAGGTTGCGATAGCCTTCATTGTTCTGGCACAGCAGCAACAACCTGGTCGGACGATCACCATCGGATCCATCGTTGATGCGCAGGTCAACTCCAATGATGGGTTTGACGCCGGCAGCCATTGCCTTGCGGTAGAACTTGATGAGACCAAACAGATTATCCTGGTCCGTCAATGCGACGGCCGGCATACCCTCTGCGGCACAGCGTTCCATAAGCCGCGGGATGCGCACCGTGCTGTCAACGAGGGAATACTCGGTGTGCACGTGCAAATGAACGAAACGTGAGTTGCTCACGATGTCACTTTCAGCGGCGCAAATGTGAATCGATGCTCTCGACACGGGCCGAATTCGCGCAAGCGCTCGCGATGCACGGCCGTGCCATACCCTTTATGACGCGCGAACTCATAGCACGGATAGACACGATCGAGTTCCATCATCATGCCGTCGCGAACGGTCTTTGCCAGAATTGATGCGGCACTGATCGCAGCAATCCGATCATCGCCGCCAACGACCGCCTCACCGTCGATGATGCGATCGCCGAAGCGCAGCTTGGGCAAGCGGTTGCCATCGACCTGGACGTGCGTGGGAATAACGCGCAGGCCGAGAATCGCGCGCCGCATGGCGAGCAGTGTCGCCTCGAGAATATTCAACGCATCGATTTCCGCAGGGTCCGCCCATGCCACCGACCACGCCATGCTGCGAACACGGATTTCGTCTGCAAGCCGAATTCTCTTCGAGGCTGACAGTTTCTTCGAATCCCGGAGACCGTCAATTGGCCTGTCCGGGTGCAGGATCACAGCCGCGGCCGCGACCGGGCCGGCGAGCGGACCGCGCCCTGCCTCGTCGATTCCGGCGACGAGCCCGGCACGATCGTGCAATTCAAATTGCTGCATGATTGGTCTGTAATCCGACCTTACGTTGACTGTGCCAGCCCGATAACCACTTCGGCGGCACGCTGGTCTGTGTTCAGCGCCAGCTCTGCTCTGAGTTTAGCAAATTCATCGCTGATGAAACGCCTGCGTTCCGGATCGTCCAGCAATCCGCCGACGGCGGCGGCAATGGCCTCTGGCTGCGCGGCACCCTGAATGAATTCGGGCACCAGCGGCTCGCTTGTCATCAGGTTTGGCAACGTATAGTGCGTCAGTTTCAGCAGGCGCAGTCCCTTGAGCAACACGTAGCTGAGCGCCGCCAGTCGATAAATAGCGACCGTGGGCTTGCGCAGCAAAGCGGCTTCAAGGACGGCAGTGCCCGACGCCAGCAGCACGAGATCTGCCGCCATCATCGCCGTTTGCGAGTCCCCGTCGAGCAACAGGAAATGCTCGGCGACGCCGGCGTCCTGAAGCTGCCGCTCGATGGCCTGGCGCAGAGACGGCGTCGCGACCGGTGTGACGAAACGCAGTCCCGGCCTGGAGGTGACCAATCGTTTGGCCGTTGCGGCGAGAATCGGACCGAGACGCGCGATCTCACCGCCGCGACTGCCCGGTAGCACGGCAACCAGTTCGCCATCGCCAATTCCAAGCTGACGACGGGCCACACTACTGTCAACAACGGCAGGTGCGTCATCGGCTTTCGGATGGCCGACAAAGACCGCGTTAACGTCATGCCCCGCATACAAGGGCGCTTCAAAAGGCAGGATACAGATGACCGCATCGGCCGCCTTCGCTACCGTCTTGACGCGGCCCGCACGCCATGCCCACACCGAGGGGCTGACATAGTGCACCGTGCGGATGCCGAAGTGGCGCAACTTTTTCTCGAGCCCAAGATTGAAATCAGGGGCATCGATACCAACGAAAACATCCGGCGGTGAGGCCCGCCACCGGCGAGCCAGCGCCCTGCGTAAACGAATCAGACGTGGAATGTGCGCAAGCGGCTCGATCAGACCCATCACCGCCAGCGACTCCGACGGCTCCCACTGCTCGCAGCCGGCTTCAACCATCGCCGGGCCGGCGACGCCCTCGAAGCTGGCATCTGGCACGCGTTCGCGAATTGCCCGAATCAGTCCCGCGCCCAGCTGGTCGCCAGAGGCCTCACCGGCTACGAGAGCAATCCGCACTCGTGCTCGCCTGACGACCTAGCGAATCAAACCGCGCTCCGATGAGCGCAGCGAATCGAGAAATACATTGAGCTCCGGCTGTTGTTCACAAAGCTGTGCAACCTCATCTATGGCCTCCGAGAGCTTGTTGCCCTGTCGAAACGTCACCCGGTACGCATGCTTGATGTTGCGAATTTGCTCTGCCGAGAAATCGCGGCGCTTCAAACCTTCGCTGTTAATGCCGCGTGGTGCAGCCGGCTGGCCCGACACCATCGTGTAGGCCGGCACATCGCGATTGACTCCCGCGTACATACCCAGAAAAGCATGTGCACCGACTTTGCAGAACTGGTGGATTCCGCTGAAGCCACCGCAGATTACCCAGTCACCGATATGGACATGACCGGCGAGCGTCGCGTTGTTAGCCATGATTGTGTTGTCGCCGACGATACAGTCATGGGCGATGTGCACATAAGCCATGATCCAGTTGTCATCGCCGACCAGCGTCTCGCCACGATCCTGCGTCGTGCCACGGCTGATCGTGCAGAACTCGCGAATCGTATTGCGATCACCGATGGTCAGGCGTGTCGGTTCACCCGCATACTTTTTATCCTGTGGATCGTCGCCGATCGAAGCAAACTGGTAGATATGGTTGTCGGCGCCGATAGTTGTCGGGCCACTAATGACGACATGGCTGTCGATTCGCGTACCGCTGCCAATCTCGACATTGTCTCCAATTACGGCATAGGGACCGATCGCTACGTCACTCGCAATAGCGGCGCTGTCGGAGATTATCGCGGTTGCATGAATCATTAGTTGAATCCGATCCTGGGCAGCATCTACTTGCTGCCCTTCTCCAGTTCGCCGACCCTGTCGACCAACTTATGAAGGCGCCTGAAACGCGCAAGCTGTTTCGCCCAGGTCCGCGACGCGACGGCAGGAAAGCTGGCAACGTAAGTACCGGGTTCAGTCACGTGCTTCGACACATACGACTGCGCGCCCACGACGACGTCATCACATATCTCGATATGACCTACCGCGCCTGATCTTCCTGCAAAAACGCAGCGCTGGCCTATAATGACGCTGCCGGAAATCGCGGTTTGACCCGCCATCGCCGTGTGCGCGCCGATCTGCACGTTATGGCCTACCATGCACAGGTTATCGATACGCACTCCGTCTCCTACAACCGTATCGTCCAACGCGCCGCAGTCAATCGTCGTATTCGAGCCAATCTCTACATCGCTACCGATACGAAGGCCGCCCAGCTGCGGGATTTTCACCCAGCCGTCCGGGGTCATCGCATTGCCGAAACCGTCAGCGCCAAGAACGACACCTGGGTGGACAATGCTGCGTGCACCGATTTTCACATCACGAACCACAGTTACGTTGGCAATGAAACGACAATCGTCGTCGATAACACAATCCGGTCCGATTACCGTACCCGCCCCGACATAGACTCTCTCACCAATTCGGGAGCACTCCCCGATGACAACGTTGGCCGCCAGGTGAGCACTGTCCGCGACCGATGCTGACGCGGCCACGACAGCGCTCGAATGCACGCCCGGCAAGTAAACCGGCGGCGGACAAATCGTCGCTGCCATCCGCGCGTAGCACGCGTATGGGTCGTCATGTATCAGCGCAGCAACTGGGGAGTCGCCCGCATCAGCGGCGCGCACGATGACAGCGGCCGCAGCGGTCGCCTGCAACTGTTTTTTGTAGGCGGGGCTCGACAGGAACGTCAATGATCCACCGTTCGCATTTGCGAACGATGCGACGTTGTCGATGACAATATCCGGATCGCCGATCAGCTCACAGCCGAACTGTGTCGCGAGTTCTCCTAGGCTGATCGGCATGGGCGGCAGCAACAGTGCTTTAGTTCGAGTTCGCCTCGTAATTGGCCTCAACAGCGCGTAAGACCTGCTCGGTGATATTCACCTCGCCGCTGACATACAACACGCCGTCGCCGACGATAAGGTCGTAATTCTGCTGTTGCGCAAAGTCCTGCACATCCTTCAATATCGTACGCTGCAGAACGCCATATTCCTCGTTCTGGCGCAGGTTGAGATCCTCGCGAAGCTCATTTTGCAGCCGCGTTACTTCGCGCTGCAGATCACGCAGATCCTTTTCGGCGTTACGACGCTCGGTTTCACCCATCACGGCAAAATCCTTTTGCGCTTTCGCTGCCAGATCTTCCAGCTCCTTCTGCTTGGCCACGAACTCGCGCTGGCGTGGCGCGAACTCTTCCTGCAAAGCATCCATGGCTGCTTTGGTTTGTGGCGCTCGCTCGATCAGAGCCGGCAAGCTGACGAAGCCGATTTTCAATTCCTGAGCGCTGGCAGGCATTGCGAACGCGAGGACCAGAGTGGCAGCCAGAACTGCCTTAACCATCGATTGCTTTACAAATTTCATAAACTTTCCATTCCTTAAAATGCTTGTCCAATGGAGAATTGGAAGCGTTCCACTTCATCTCCGAAATATCTGTCATTGCCGTCGTACGCGTTCAGCGGGTAAGCATAACTGAACCGGAAGAGGCCCAGTGGCGCCAGCCACTGCACGGCTACGCCCACCGACGTACGCAAATCATCGAGGTCGGGCTTATACAAGATCGGGCTTCCCAATTTGTCGGTAAACTCGACCTCGCCTGTGTTGAATACGTTGCCGATATCGTAGAACAAGCTGGCCCTCGCCTGGCTTGCCCATTTGGCCGGCAGCGGGAGTATAAGCTCTACCTGACTCGCAACCAACATATTGCCGCCGTACGGACGACCAAAACTGTCTTGCGGCCCGAGATAGGATTCCTTGAATCCACGTACCGACTGCGGCCCGCCACCGTAAAACTGCTTGTAGGGCGGCAGCGCCGTTGTATCACCCAGGGACTCACCAATGCCAAGCTCGGTATTCAGTCGCAACGTCCATTTGCGCGTAATTGGAAAATATTTGGTAAAGGTGTAACGCGCCTGGTAGTACTCGACGTCGCTGCCGGGTACCGCGTACGCCAGGAACAACTGTTGGCGCGTGCCGCGGTTTGCGAACAGCGAACGGTTGCGGCTGTCGTAGGACCAGCCTGCAATAAGTTCAACCGTGTCGAATTCGGTGCCAAAGAAGACCGCACCACTGCCGAGGTCCTCGATGAACGGATTACCGTTATTGGCAACCCATTGCTGTGCCTGCCGCGTGCTATTGGTTGATGCCAGTAACTCCGAATGCTGGTAGGTCAAGCCGAAGGACAGCGACTGGTATTCCGTGATCGGGTAGCCATAGTCGATGGTTGCGCCCGCACTGGTTGTCGAAAAATCCGATGACGCCGACGTGAACTGCGTGATGTCGCGATAATTGACACTCACCGTGCGACGTACGCCATCGAGCGTGCGATAAGGATCCGTGTGCGACAGGCTGTAAAGTTTCTGAAATTGACCCGAATTCAGCTCGAGCCCGACGCGATTGCCGGTGCCGAGAAAATTAGTGTGCACGATACTGCCGTTAAGCAGCAGCTTCTGCGATTCCGAATAGCCAACGCCACCAGAGAACTGACCCGGCATGCGGTACTTGAGATCGAAGTCAACATCGACAAGATCGGGGCTACCGGCTACCGGCGCATTGTTGACCTCAGCTGCCTCGATATACGGCAGGCGCTGCAGGCGTACTTTGGAGCGATCTATCATCGAGTTAGAGAGGTAGGCACCCTCCATCTGGCGCATCTCTCGACGTAAGACTTCATCGTCTATCTGGTCAACACCGTTGAAATTGATTCGGCGGACATACACGCGATTCTGTGGGTTGACGTAAAACGTAACAGCAGCTTCTTTTGTCTCCTCGTCGAGTTCAGGGACCGGCTCGATTTCGGCGTTCGCATAGCCCTCCTCACCCAATCGGTACGACATCAACTCGCTCGACTGCGTCAGTAGCCGCTGGTTAAAAATCGAACCCGGCTGCGCGAGAATCATGGCCTTGAGGAAGCCTTCCGGTATCACCATCTCACCGACGAGTCGCACCTCAGAGATCGTATAAACGTCGCCCTCATCGAGGCTGATCGTAACGAACATATCTTTCTTGTTCGGCGAAATCGCCACCTGAGTCGAGGCAACTTTGAAATCCGCGTAGCCGCGGTCCATGTAGAACGATCGCAGTGTCTCCAGATCGCCCTCAAGTGCCTCTTTGGCGTAGCGATCATCCTGACGGAACCACGAGAGCCAGTTCGCTGTATCCAGCTTGAAACCCTCGCGAATGTCCTCGTCCGAGAAGCTCGTATTGCCGACCAGGTTCACCTGCCTGATCTTGGCACGATCACCTTCCGTGACGTCGATCTTGATGCGCACAGTATTGTTGGGACGATCTTCAACCTGCGAGTCGATCGCGACACCGTATTTGCCGCGGTCATAATACTGCTCGCGCAGGAACATCTCGACATTATCGAGGACCGAGCGATCGAATGTACGGCCACGAGCCAGACCAACGCCGCGCAACGATTCCATCAGATCGTCTGTCTTGATGTCTTTGTTACCATCAATCTCGAAGCTCTCGATCGACGGACGTTCCTTGACGACAACAACCAGCGTGTCTCCGTCGCGCCGCATTTCAATATCGTTAAACAGGCTCTGACCGTACAGCGCCCGAATAGCCTCACCAATACGAACGCCATCGACGGTATCGCCGATGTTGATCGGCAGGTAATTGAATACCGTACCCTCGGAAATTCTCTGCAGCCCTTCGACGCGCATGTCCTTGACGACGAACTCGGCGGCAAAAGTCGTTAGCGGGAGCAGCAGCAACAACGCAAGTAATGTGTGTCTAATATGCAATGGTTTCCGTCCGTCTCTATCAGCCAAGGATTCTTGCAATATCATTATAAAAAGCAAAACTCATCAACAGAAGTAATGCGAAAATTCCCACCTGCTGCCCCAGCACCTGTGCGCGTTCAGTCATCGGGCTACCTTTCACCATTTCGACGAACTGATAAACAATCTGGCCGCCGTCCAGTATCGGAATTGGCAACAGGTTGAGTACGCCAAGACTAATACTGACGACCGCAAGGAAACTTAGAAAGTAGCTGACGCCACGCTGTGCCGATTCGCCGGCGAATTGCGCAATATTGATCGGCCCGCTGATATTCTTCATTGAGACATCGCCGGTCACCATGCGCCCCAGCATGCGAACCGTGAATAGTGTTGACGTCCAGGTCTTCCCGGCCGCCTCTGCGAAAGACTCGAACGGTGTGAAAGAGCGTTTGTAGTAGTAGTCCGGGTTCTGCGACATCGTAATACCCAGCAGGCCACGTTTCTCACCGTCGACTTCCTGTTCGCCGAGGAGCAACTCGACCGAAGCCGCATAATCATCGCGAATGTAATCGACGTCAACGCGCTGGTTGGCGCGCGCTGCAACAACACTGATGAGTTCGCTAATTGAGCGAGTGGGCTCGCCATCGATCGCAACGATGCGATCATTGACTTCAAGCCCCGCCAACGCGGCAGCACCGCCAGCGGATAACTCGCCAATGACTGCCGGCGGCTGCCAGACACTGAAGCCAAGCCCGTCGAATAACAGCCCCGGTTCGGTCAGGCGAGTTGCATCATCGCCAACATCGATTGTCGCTGAGCGCTGCCAGCCGTCAGCAGACTCCAACGTCAGGGGTACCCGTCCGGTGGCAACCATCGTTTCCAGGATGGCGACCAACGTCGACTCCCAGTCCTTCGCCTCGACGTCGCCGACCGCAATAATCTTGTCGCCAAACTCGAGCCCGGCTCGCTCGGCATAGGAACCGGGTATCACGTCGCCGATCGCCGGCTGGAGTGCCACAACGCCGCCTGCAAATAGCATCCAGTAGGCGAGGATGGCGAACAGAAAGTTAAAAGCCGGGCCAGCCATCAACACAGCGATGCGCGCGGCAATGGGTCGCTGGTCAAACGCGCGACCTTCATCTTCGGGATCGATCGGGCCTTCGCGAGAATCGAGAAAGCGCACATAGCCGCCAAGCGGAATTGCGGCAACGCAATATTCCGTCTGGTCCTTCCCGGCAATCTTGCTCCACAACGGCTTGCCGAAACCTACCGAGAAGCGCAATACCTTCATGCCGGTCCAGCGACCCACGATGTAATGGCCAAACTCGTGCACGGCAACGAGAATGCTGATCGCGGCGGCAAAGGCCAGAAGATTGGTAAGAGCACTAGCCATAGAAGCAAATAATCTCTAAATTAATCATGTAATTAGCGCCTGAGGCACGGTGTTGGCGCCGACCGCGGCGGGATCCACAGCTATGTGGACTTGCACGACGAGTAGCAGTTCCCGCCGGATCATCATCCACGGTAGGGCAATAAGAATGAATAGCGCATGAACGTCGCATCAAACCAGACCCAGCCAACCGATGCCCAGCGTAAAGAGCGGCGCGGCGGCGGCGACACTATCCACTCTGTCGAGCACGCCGCCGTGACCTGGAAACAGCGTGCCGCTGTCCTTCACGCCAGCCGTCCGCTTGAACATGCTGACCGTCAGATCCCCCACGACCGATAACCCGGCGACCGCGAGACAGAACGGCACCAAAACCGCGACGCTGACCTCAGCCCACTGCCCGACCGCAAATGCCAGCACGATGACAACGGTCAGACCGCCGATCACACCCTCCCAGGTCTTACCCGGACTGATGCTCGGCGCCAACTTGACGCGACCGAAGCGTTTGCCCGCGAAATAGGCGCCCGCATCGGCCGCCCAAACAATTAACAACGCGAATAGCAGGTAGAGCGGGCCGTCCTGAAGCAACATGACGAGTGCGGTAAACAGGGGCACCAGCACCAGCGCGCCGCAAACCCAGCGAACTGCGGCTGGAATCGGCGTGGGAAACAACATCGCCCAGACAAACGCTACGAACCACCAGACGAAAGCGATTTGCAGCACGACGACCGCGGCATCCGCTACCAGGTATGGCACGGCACAGAGCACGGCGATCAGGAAAACGTACAGCGCCCGCACCACGGATGATCTCACGCTGAAAAACCCCGACCATTCCCAGGCGCCAGCGAGTATCAGGAGGCCAATAACGAGTTCAGTCGCTCGCGGCGGAATCACAAATAATATGACACCGAGCAAAAGCAACGCGATAACTGATGTAAGGACACGGGTCTTTAACATTTGGCGGTCTCAATCTGCGTGCTCGTTTGTCCGTAGCGGCGCTGTTTTTGAGCAAAGAAGTTCAGTGCCTGGTCGAACACGTCCTTACCAAACTCCGGCCACAGCACGTCGGTAAACCACAATTCAGCGTACGCGAGGTTCCATAGTAGAAAATTGCTCACGCGCTGCTCACCGCCGGTGCGGATCAGCAAATCAGGATCCGGAACCGCAGCGAGCTGTAATTCATTCGACAACGCCTGCTCGTCAATGGCGTCGATGGCCAAGTCGCCGCTCGCGACACGGGCCGCCACATTTCTACACGCTGATACGATGTCCCATCTGCCTCCGTACGCGACGGCGATATTAAGCGTCAGACCAGTGTTGGCCGCGGTCTTTGCTTCGGCGGCCGCAATCATTTTCACCAGGCGCGGTTTCAATTGCGCGCGCGCGCCGATAAAGCGGAGGCGCACACCATTACGATGCAGCTCGTCGACTTCCCGTCGCAGTGCCTCCAAAAAAAGGCTCATCAGATTGCTGACCTCTTCCTGCGGTCGACCCCAATTTTCGCTGCTAAAAGCGAACAACGTCAGGTACTCGACACCGCGCTCAGCAGCTATCTCAACCGTTGCACGCACCGACTTGACCCCGGCACGATGCCCGGCATGCCGGGCCTTGCCGCGAGCGTTGGCCCAGCGGCCATTGCCGTCCATGATGACAGCCACGTGTCTCGGTATGTTCATCGTTGGGGAATTCACGAGAGTGCTGACGATACGCCGTCAGACCTCCAGCAACTCGGCTTCTTTAACCGCAAGCACCTGGTCGACTTCCGCCACGTACTTGTCCGTAATGACCTGGATCTCGCCTTCGGCGCGACGCTCGTCATCCTCGCCGATCATCTTCTCCTTCAACAGGTCTTTAATGTCGTGGAGTGCGTCACGACGAATATTGCGAATGGCAATGCGCCCGTTCTCCGCCTCATGCCGGACGATCCGAATCATGTCTTTACGCCGCTCCTCGGTCAGTGCCGGCAACGGAACACGAATCACGGTACCGGCCGAAGCAGGATTCAAACCGAGGTCCGAACCCATGATCGCCTTTTCGATCGCCTGCACCATGTCTTTTTCCCACGGCGTCACTGTCAGTGTCCGCGAATCCTCGACACCCACGTTGGATACCTGGTTTAGCGGCACCTGGCTGCCGTAGTACTCCACAGTAATGTGATCGAGCAGGCTGGTGTGCGCGCGCCCTGTTCGAATCTTCGTCAATTCTTGTTGCAATGAGGCGACACTCTTAGCCATTCGCTGGCCCGCGTCTTTCTTGATTTCATCCAACACGACTGCTTTCCCTCTTTGTAAAACGATGCCCGAGTTTGCTCAGGCCGATATCAGTGTGCCCAGTTCCTCACCGGCCATTGCCTCAACAAGTGCGTTGCTTCGCGTCAGGTCGAAGACACGCAATGGCAGCTGATTGTCACGGCACATGACTATCGCCGTTGCGTCCATCACGTTCAGTTTATTTTCGATCACCTTGTCGTAAGAGACCTGCTCGAATCGTTCGGCGTCCGGATTGGTCATCGGGTCGGCATCGTAGACTCCATCAACTTTCGTCGCCTTTAACAAGATATCCGCACCGATTTCGATCGCTCGAAGACTGGCCGCCGTGTCCGTCGTGAAAAACGGATTACCGGTGCCCGCCGCCAGAATCACGACGCGACCTTTCTCAAGATGCCGAACCGCCCGGCGGCGGATGTAGTCCTCGCAGACATCGTGGATTTGGAGTGCCGACATGACGCGTGCGAAAACATCCATTGATTCGAGCGCATCCTGAATGGCCAGCGCGTTCATGACCGTCGCCAGCATGCCCATGTAGTCGCCGGTGACGCGATCCATACCGGCACGGGCCAGGCCCTCGCCACGGAAAATATTGCCGCCACCGATCACAATGGCGATCTCGGTGCCCTGCGCGCGTGCCGTTGCGATTTCGGCGGCGATACGCTGAATGACTGCCGGCTGAATACCGTAGTCCAGGTCGCCCATCAGTGCCTCACCACTGAGCTTTAGCAGTACGCGCTGGTAGCGAAGCGGTGAATCACCCATGAAAAAGCCTCCCGTTACTCGCCGCCGCCGCCCGGCGACGCTGAATTCTATCGTAATGCGGTCGCCGAGTCCCTTCTGAAATCAGAGGCTTAAGCAAGCTTCCTCAGCCGGTACCCTTGACCTGCGCCATGACCTCTTCGACAAAGTTGTCTTCTTTCTTCTCGATACCCTCACCGACCTCGAAGCGCACGAAAGAATCGACCTTTGCGCCTGCATCTTTCAGCAGTTTGGCGACCGTGACGTCTGGATCTTTGACGAAGGGCTGTCCCACGAGCGTGATTTCCTTCAGGAACTTCGCTACACGCCCCGTCACCATCTTTTCGATAATCTCAGGCGGTTTGCCGGATGCTTCAGCCTGCTCCGTGAAGATGCGACGCTCACGCTCCAGCGTATCCGCAGGCACGCCCTTCTCATCGATGCACAGAGGGTTGATTGCCGCAACGTGCATGGCGATATCGCGCGCCAGTGCCTCATCGCCACCCTCGAGAACAACGACCGCACCAATACGTGCACCGTGCGTGTAATGCCCGATAGGACCGTCACCTTTGAGAATGGCAACCCGCCGCACCGAGATGTTCTCGCCGACCTTCGTAACCAATTCCGTGCGTGCCGCTTCAACCGTACCGTCGGTCGCGATGGACTGTGCAGCCAGCTCAGCGACATCGGTGACTCCGGAAGCCAGTGCCGTGGCAGCGACCGCTTCGGCAAAGCCGATGAAGTTCTCGTCCTTGGCAACAAAGTCCGTCTCGGAGTTAATCTCCGCAATCACCGCTTGCCCGCCTGTCGATTTGACAACGACGCGGCCGTCCGCAGCTACGCGGCCGGCTTTCTTGTCGGCTTTCGCCTGGCCAGACTTGCGTAATGCCTCGGCAGCGGCGTCAAGATCTCCGCCGGTTTCCACCAGCGCTTTCTTGCACTCCATCATGCCGGCACCAGTGCGCTCGCGCAGCTCTTTCACCATGGATGCTGTGATCGTCATTGATTAATCCTCCGCCTTGTCCGCGTCGGCCTTGTCCGCGTCGACCTTGGCATCGTCTTTCGCCTCTGCAGCTGCGGCAGGTTTCTCCGCCGACGCAGGAGCCTCAGCATCATCCGCCTTGGTCTTCTTCGCGACTTTCTTTGCTGCTGGCGCAGCCTTTTCCGCTTTAGGCTCAGCCTTGTCCGCTTTGCGCTCAGCTTTATCCGCTTCAGCCTTGTCGGCTTTGGGCTCAGCTTTATCCGCTTCAGCTTTGTCCGCTTTAGGCTCAGCCTTGTCCGCTTCAGCCTTGTCGGCTTTGGGCTCAGCCTTGTCCGCTGCAGCCTTGTCGGCTTTGGGCTCAGCCTTGTCCGCTGCAGGCGCTTCATCAGTGTCCGCAGCCGCTTTCTTCGCCAGTGCTTTCTTTTTCACAGTGGCTTTTTTGGCCGCTGTCTTCTTACCCGTTTTCTTTTTCCCTGCTTTCTTGGCTCGCGTCTTCTTCGGCTTGCCGTCTTCATCAAGCTCAACGAAGTCGTCCTCGCCCAGCGCGACCTGCGGGATCGACGCTTTACCGTCGAGCACTGAGTCCGCGAACATTGCCGCATAGAGTTCGATGGCACGCATCGCATCGTCATTGCCGGGCACGACATAGTCGACGCCCTCGGGCGAGCAATTGGTGTCAACGATAGCAACGACAGGGATGCCGAGCTTGTTGGCTTCGCGGATTGCAATATCTTCGTGATCAACGTCGACGATGAACAGCACGTCCGGCAGTGAACGCATCTTCTTGATGCCGCCAAGGCTGCGCTCGAGCTTCTCCTGCTCACGCGTCAGACCCAGCACTTCTTTCTTGGTGAGTCCGTCGAAGCCGCCCTCTTCAGACATTTGCTCAAGCGTCGTCAAGCGTTTGACTGACTGGCGAATGGTCTTGTAGTTGGTGAGCATGCCACCGAGCCAGCGTTGGCTGACAAACGGCATCTCGCAACGAGCGGCATGGGTTTGAATTGCCTCGCGCGCGGCGCGCTTGGTGCCAACGAACAGCACCGTGCCGCCGTCTGCGACCGTCGCTTTGACGAACGCATGCGCTTCTCGCGCTAACGGCAAGCTCTTTTCGAGGTTGATGATGTGGATCTTGTTACGCTCGCCAAAGATGAACGGTGCCATCTTCGGGTTCCAGTAACGGGTCTGATGTCCAAAATGCACGCCAGCCTCTAGCATCTGGCGCATGGTTACGTCTGCCATTTCAATATCTCCGGGTTAGGCCTCCGCATACCCCATGCCGCAACCTCTTTTTGGTGAGGCACCCTGCGGAATGTGACGGTATGCGTGTGTAGTTTTTGCCGCTAGTTGCTACTGCGGCGCGCGCTTTATACCATAGCCGATCCGGCCCAACAACGCGGAAATTCAGGAATATTGGGGTCGAACCGCGATTTTCAGCGTCCCGGCACCACTTCTGGCGGTTTGGACGGGAAAATCGCGGTTCGACCCCATTTACTTTGAGACTCGGCACCACACCATGACAGTAACGATCAAAAACGAGGCTGAAATAGCCAAAATGCGCGTCGCAGGCCGCCTGGCGGCTGACGTTCTGGACATGATCGGGGATTATGTCAAACCGGGCGTTACGACCAACGAGCTGGATCAGGTCTGTCACGACTACATCACGAATGTGCAGGACGCGATCCCGGCGCCGCTTAATTATCGTGGCTTTCCGAAGTCCATCTGTACCTCGGTCAACCACGTGGTCTGTCACGGTATTCCCGGGGACAAGAAACTCAAAGCCGGTGATGCAATCAACATCGATATTACGGTGATCAAGGACGGCTTTCACGGTGACACCAGCCGCATGTTTTTCGTCGGTGCACCCACAATCCAGGCGCAACGGTTATCGGATATTGCCTTTGAAAGCATGTGGTTAGGTATCCGTGAGCTGGCACCCGGCAAGTTCTTAGGCGATGTCGGGGCGGCGGTGCAGAAGCACGTGGAGAACAACCGCTTTTCGGTCGTACGCGAATACTGCGGCCACGGTATAGGCCGGCAATTTCACGAGGATCCGCAGGTTTTGCACTACGGCAAACCGGGCACGGGTATGGAATTTCGTGAAGGCATGACGTTGACGGTCGAACCGATGGTCAATGCTGGTAAGCCCAACGTGAAACTGCTGCCCGACGGCTGGACCGTGGTCACCAAGGACCACGGCCTGTCGGCGCAATGGGAACACACCATATTGATTACCGCTAACGGCTTCGAGGTCCTGACCCTTGGTTCAAACGATCGCTGAACAACCTATGGCTTACACAGAGCTTCGCGCGCGGCTGGCGGCCTCAACGGCGGACCTCCAGACCCGTTTTGAAGCCGGCGACGCCATTGTCGAGCTCGTGCATGCGCGGGCCGGGGTTATCGATCAGATCCTGATCGAACTCTGGCAGCATCACGTCGAAGCGCCTGGTGCCGCGCTGATCGCGGTTGGTGGCTACGGGCGCGGCGAGTTGCACCCGTATTCCGATATTGACGTCATGCTGCTGCTGCCGGACGACCTGCCAAAAAACGATGAGGAAGGCCTGGCCGCTTTCGTAACAGCGCTTTGGGATATCGGACTCGAAATCGGTCATAGCGTGCGAACCGTCGAGCAGTGTCTCGAACAGGCGACCGCCGACCTTACCGTTGCCACGACGCTCATGGAGGCGCGGCTGCTTGCGGGGCCTGCCGCGCTCTTTGAGGAGATGCTGCGAATTACGGCACCTGACAATATCTGGCCGTCACCGGAGTTTTTCGCGGAAAAACGTAAAGAGCAAATCGCGCGTTATCATCGCTACCACGACACCGCCTACAACCTTGAACCCAATGTCAAAGGCAGCCCGGGAGGCTTACGGGATATCCAGATGATTGGCTGGGTCGCAAAGCGGCATTTCGGTGTATCCAGCCTGGCAGAACTCGTCGAACACAAGTTCCTGACTGCTGGACAATTAGAGCGCCTCGAAGACGGCCAGGCGTTCCTCTGGCGGATCCGCTTTGCGTTGCACGTCATCGCGGGACGTCGGGAAGACCGTCTACTGTTCGATCACCAGACGAAGCTTGCGCAGCTCCTCGGCTACGAGGACGCGACCTACACGCTGGCGGTCGAGCAGCTGATGCAGCGCTACTACCGCACCGTGATGGATCTCAGCCGACTCAACGAGATGCTGCTGCAGCTGTTTGAAGAAGCCATCCTCATGGATCCCGGCGCCGCGCCCGAGCCGTTGAACGAGCATTTCCAGGTCAAGAATGGTTTTCTGCAAACGGTTGACGACCAGGTCTTCATTAACGACCCCTCTGCCCTGCTGGAGCTATTCCTGGTCTTACAGCAGAACCAGGACATTCGTGGCGTCAGCGCCTATACCCTGGGCCTGATCCGCCGCAGCCTGCACCTGATCGACGACGAGTTTCGTCAGCATCCACGTAATCATCGATTGTTTCTGAACATTCTGCGCTCGCCCAGGGGCGTAACCCACGAATTACGCCGCATGAATCTGTACGGTGTGTTGGGCCTCTACATTCCCGCGTTTGGCCGCATCGTTGGCCGCATGCAGTACGACCTGTTCCATGCATACACCGTCGACGAACACACGCTGTTTGTTGTCAGTAATCTGCGGCGCTTTGTGCTGTCACGATTCGACGAGGAGTTCCCGCACTGCAGTGAGATCATGCAGTCGCTCGAGCAGCCCGAGATTGCCTATCTCAGCGGCCTGTTCCACGATATCGCCAAAGGTCGGGGTGGTGATCATTCTGAACTCGGCGCTGTCGACGCGCGCGCATTCTGCCTGGAACACGGCCTCAGCAAGTACGAAGCCGGAATCGTTGCGTGGCTGGTGAAAAACCACCTCACGTTATCGTCGACGGCGCAGAAAAAAGACATCGGCGATCCGGAAGTAATTAGTGAATTCGCAGCCCTGGTCGGCGATTCGCGGCATCTCGACTATTTGTACGTACTGACGGTGGCGGACGTGCGCGGCACCGACCCGAAGTTGTGGAATTCCTGGAAAGCGCAGCTGTTCCGTGACCTTTACGAGCTTACGCAGCGCGCCTTGCGGCGCGGATTGGGTAACCCGATCGATCGGGAGCAACTGATTCTCGAGAAGCAGACCAAGGCGCGCGAAGTGCTTCGCGAGAACGGCATCAGCGACGAGCGTATCGACGAAGTCTGGCAGTTGATGAATTCGAACTACTTCTTGCGCCATCGTAGCGCCGAGATCGCATGGCACACCGAGTGGCTGGCAGACTCGGACACGAATTGCGAAGTCGGGCTGGTTGATGTGCGCCGTCGGGCGAACGGTGACGGCGTCGAGGCCGCGCTCTATACGCCACGCAGCAAGCGCACGTTTGCCCATGCGACCGCTGCCCTCGATGAGCTCGGCATGACGATCATGGACGCACGCATCGTGCCATTGGAAAAAGATCACAGCATCGACTCATTCGTGTTCATGGAGCTCGATGATCGAGTCGAAATGGACGAGTCACGGATGAACAAGATCCGCCACTCCTTAACGCGCGTATTGACAGCCTACGATGACAATGTGGCGAGCGTGACTCGCACCGTGCCGCGGCAGGCACGGATGTTCACAACGCGCACCAGCGTCGAGTTCAGTCCGGGAACATCCAGCAACAATACAGTTCTGGAACTGGTCGCAGCTGACCGACCGGGCTTGCTCAGCACCGTCGGACAGGTGTTTATCGAGCAACGTGTAGATATCGAAACCGCCAAGATAATGACCATCGGCGAAAAAGCCGAGGACGTCTTTTACGTCTGCGACGAATCCGGCGAAGCACTCGACGAGCAGGCGCTGGCTAAGCTGAAAGTAGCTTTGCTTGAGCGACTGGACAACAGCCCGAAACAACAACCAGGATAATCATGCAGGAACTCGAAAAGACAATCAGCGATGCTTTTGACAGTCGCGCACAGGGCTTTGACGACAGGCCGATGGTCGAAGCGGCAGTCGCTGACGCGATTGCAATGCTCGATTCCGGCGCTGCGCGCGTCGCCGAAAAGACCGACGATGGATGGCACGTTAACCAGTGGCTGAAAAAAGCCGTGCTGCTCAGCTTCGCCTTGCGTGACAACCAGGTCATAGAAGGCGGCTACAGCCGCTTCTACGACAAAGTGCCGATGAAATATGCAGATTACTCAGCTGAACGGTTCGCCGCCGATGGCGTTCGTGTTGTGCCCGATGCGATCGTTCGCCAGGGCGCTTATGTTGCACCGGACGTCGTATTGATGCCGAGCTACGTCAATATCGGCGCGTACGTCGACAGCGGCACGATGGTCGATACATGGGCGACCGTCGGCAGCTGTGCACAAATTGGCAAGAACGTGCATCTTTCGGGAGGTGTCGGTATCGGCGGCGTACTCGAACCTGTGCAGGCGGGGCCGACGATCATCGAAGACGACTGTTTTATCGGTGCCCGCTCCGAGGTTGTGGAAGGCGTTGTCGTTGAGCAGGGCTCGGTTATTTCCATGGGCGTCTATCTCGGTCAGAGCACTCGCATCTATAATCGGAAAACAGAGGAGATCAGTTATGGACGCATTCCCGCTGGCTCCGTCGTCGTTTCCGGCAATCTGCCGTCCGCTGACGGCAAGTACTCATTGTACTGTGCTGTTATCGTGAAGCAGGTCGACGCCAAGACCCGGGCGAAGACCGGATTGAATGAACTCTTAAGGAATCTGGACTAAGAAACCATGCTGACGGTATACGGACTCAAGAGCTGCGACACGTGCCGGAAGGCCCGCAAGTTCCTCGCCGAAAAGGATATCGATTTCCGCTTTCATGACGTTCGGGATGACGGACTCGACATTCAGATGCTGGAGCGCTGGGTGAGCCGCGTCGATTGGGAAAAACTCCTCAACCGGCAAAGCCTGACATGGCGCAAGATTCCCGAAGTCGATCGCGCCGGTATCAACATCGATCGCGCGTTCGCTCTGATAATTGAAAATCCAACCCTGCTAAAACGCCCCGTCCTGGAGTCCGAAACCCTGCTGGCAGTGGGTTTTTCCGAGAGACGTTTCTCCGATTTCCTGGCGAACAATCCCTAGCGCTGCGATCCAGTCAGCCGACTCAAGTAGTTATACTGGTACTCTCAGGCAATGAATGAACCCGTCATAGAGCTTTTGTGCGACCTGGTTCGGCGACCCTCGGTAACGCCCGACGATGCGGGTTGTCAGGCGCTGATGGCCGAGCGCCTGAGCAATATGGGCTTCGACTGCGAATCATTGCAATTCAACGACGTAACAAACCTGTGGGCACGTCGCGGCAGTGTGCCACCCGTGCTGTGCTTTGCCGGCCACACCGACGTTGTGCCCCCAGGAGACGAGTCCAAATGGAGCAGCGCGCCGTTCGAACCGACGTTCAAAGACGGGCATTTGTATGCGCGCGGCTCGGCCGATATGAAAAGCGGTCTGGCCGCGATGATTGTTGCTCTTGAGGAGTTCCTGGCGGCGCACCCCGATCACAATGGCAGCCTGGCGTTATTGATCACCAGCGACGAGGAAGGTCGCGCTCGCGATGGCACGCTCAAGGTCATGCAGACGCTCAGCGAACGTGAAGAACCCATTGACTGGTGCGTTCTCGGTGAACCGTCCAGTCAACACCAAATCGGTGACATCGTTCGTATCGGTCGGCGCGGATCCCTGAGCGGCATGCTGACCGTGCGGGGTATCCAGGGACATGTTGCGTACCCGCAGCTGGCCGACAATCCGATACGCAGCTTTGCGCCGGTCCTTGCCGAACTTCACCAGATTGAATGGGACACCGGCAATGCGCAATTTCCGCCAACCAGTTTCCAGGTTGTCGACGTCAATGCCGGCGTCGGCGCACCCAACGTCACGCCTGGTGAACTGAGCGCACGCTTCAACTTCCGTTACTCAACCGAGTGGACGCACGAGTCCCTCCAACAAAAAGTCGAAAGCGTGTTCAATGCTCATGACATCGACTTTGAACTGAAGTGGCACTTGTCCGGCGAACCGTTTCTGACCGAACCGGGCAAGCTGATCGATGCTGTGAATCAGGCCGTCACAGAACACACCGGCAAGGCACCGGAGTTGTCCACGGGCGGCGGCACGTCCGATGGTCGCTTCATCTCACCTGCCGGGGTCGACGTCGTTGAACTCGGTCCCATCAATGCGTCCATTCACAAGATCGACGAGCACGTCAACGTCGACGATGTAATCACCTTACAAAGCATGTACCGACGCATCATGGAGCTGCTGCTCCTCTAGCTCACCACAGCCCCCCCCCGTTCAATCCTCGGCACGAGGGCGACGATTACGCGGAATATCTCACTTGCTCCGCGCTGACGCGAAGTCGCTGCGCGAGATTTCCCCGCACTCGTCGCCACTATCAACGACATGCTACGTCAGGCGAGCGGACGACATGTTCGTTGGCGAGACATAAAGCGAGCGTCAGCGAGACAGTCCGCCAACGAACATGTCGGCCGATCGCCGTGATCGTCGCCCATGTACCGAGGATTGAAAGAACGCGACCCGGGAAGGTCAGGATTTGCGAAGATTATTCCAGATGCCGGCGATGCCGAGACCACCTAATCCGATGATGACCCACGTAGGCATCGATAACCCAAGTAGCCGCCAGACGACCTCGGCACATTCGCCAGAGCCTTCGAAGATCAGGCTCAACGCATCGAATAAGGCGAAGTTTTCCATGATGTATTCGAAGCCGGGCCCGCAGGACGGTACTTTGTCTGCGGGCAAGTTCTGCAAATAGACATGCCAGCTGGCAACACCAACGCCGGCACCGGCCGTCAGCAGTACAAGAAAGGCGTAGATGCGCGCACCAACTTTGCCCGGATTGTGCAAGCCGGCGACCAGGAACACGATACCAAGCAGGATCGTTGCGATGCGCTGAAACACACATAACGGACAGGGGTCGAGCAACAACACATATTGCGCATAGAGCGCGAAACCCATCATGCCGGCGCAGCAAAGAAAGCCCAAAACATTCAGCAGGCGTGTATTCGGTAGTGACATTGATCGGTCCGTGGAGCGGATTATTATTTAGCAGGCCCCAGAGTATGGCGCACATCCTTTCCCTGCACCACATAGATGACGTACGTGCATAGGAATTCGCCCTCGATCAATTGAACTTGAATTCGACGTCAAGCTGCAGGCGGTTGTAATCATGTTCCGTGCCCTGGAAGCGATCAACATTATTGAGCATCAACGTACCACCCAGCGATATCGTCTTCGAAACAGCATATTTAGCTTTCAGCAGATGGCCATCGGAGTCGGTGCCGCCGCCGCCGAAATCGGAATCATTAAAGGTACCGATGACCGCGTCGGCCTCGATGTCCTGGTACGTCCAGCTGAACTCCATTTCACCATCTTTCTTGGCCGAACCGAGCTTCGCGCCCACAGCGAAGGCTATATCTTCGGTGCTTGGGTCACCGTTCTGCGTTGCGTGTGCAAAAACCTTGAACGGCCAGTCGCCGAGCTTGGTATTGAACTCCGCAAACAGCTCCGTGTTCTCGTAGTCGTAGATATAGTCACCGTTCAGATCAACCGAGTTACCCTTCGAACGTCCATTGTAAAAAGGCTCGTTCCCGATCGTATCGGTGTACG
>CAZTQL010000034.1:0-23105 GCA_964615665.1 uncultured Woeseiaceae bacterium
CCCCCCAGGCGTTACCTGGCGCCCTGTCCGAAGGAGCCCGGACTTTCCTCTGCAGAAAACTGCAGCGATTGCCTGGCCGACTCCGGCTTTCTCGCGGCGGATGTTACAGGACTGATCGGGGTCGAACCGGGGTTTTCCTTGAAAACCCCGGTTCGACCCCTGGTTATTTACTTCGAATCTCGAGCAAGCGCTGGTAGAGCGCGTTCTTCTTTTCACCCGTTAGTTTCGCGGTAACTTTCGCCGCATCTTTGCCCGGCAGATGTTTCGCAAGCTCGATTAGCAGAGTGTCGGTATCGATCGTCGATTCTGAATCGACGTCTGCGCCGGCAACGACAATGACGAACTCTCCCTTGCTAACGATAGCGCCTGCATCGACCTGCTCTCTGAGCGAGCCAAGCGAACCGTGCACGCACTGCTCATGCAACTTGCTGAGCTCGCGGCCGATGAAAGCCTCGCGCTCCTCGCCAAATACATCGCCAAGATCGGCCAATGCGGCGGCGATACGATGCACTGATTCGAAAAAAACGAGCGTGCGCGACTCGCTCGCCAGCGACTGCAGTCGCTTACATCGCGCCACTGTTTTGGCCGGAAGGAATCCTTCAAAACAAAATCGATCGGTAGGCAGGCCTGCTGCAGACAGCGCCGCAGTCACAGCACTGGCACCCGGCATCGGCGAGACAGTGATACCGTGTCGATGGGCTGCGCAGAGCAAACGGTAACCAGGATCGCTCACCAGCGGCGTGCCCGCATCGCTTACGAGCGCCACCGATTGTCCAGCCTCGAGCTCGGCAATGACCTTCGGCACAACCTGCTCTTCATTGTGATCATGCAGCGCAATAAGTCGCTTTTTCAGCCCTAAATGCGATAGCAATCGCCCGGTGTGGCGGGTATCCTCGGCGGCAACCAGATCCACATCGGCAAGCGTCTGGCGCGCTCGGGGCGTCAGATCTTCAAGGTTGCCAATCGGCGTTGCTACAACGTACAGGTTGCCGCTCATGAGGCGCCCGACCCTTTGCTTCGGTTAACGAAATGATAATGAACTATCCAACCCATCCTGCCCGTGAAAGACGCTTACTGGCAAGCGCTGCCCTATTGCTAATCGCGATGCTGGCGTTGGGCGGCTGCGAAACAACCTCGTTCGGCGGGCTTCGCGGTGGCAGCGAAGCTCAGGCAGCACGACTGGCCGCAGCCGGGCAACACACCGAAGCCGCCGGCGCGTACATTGCTTTGGCCAGTGGCGCAATCGACAGCGAACGCGACCGTCTGACGCTGCTTGCCGTGGAGCAATGGCTGGATGCCGGCGATGTCGAGAGGGCGCGGAATGCCTTTGGCGGAGTCAACCGTCCAACGGGCGGCGAACTCGTCACTTTGTGGAATACGAGCTCGGCGGCCTTCTCCCTCTACGAGGGACAGGCGGATGCCGCTTTGAATCTGCTCGAACCCATGAGTCGAGAAGCGTTGTCGCGACGCGATCGCCTGCGCGTTGAAGCGCTGCGCGCCGACGCGTGGTTTCAGAAACAGGATCCGGCGCGAGCCATTCAGATCATGATCCAGCGGGAGTCCTGGATCGACGATAACCGAGGTATCGAACAGAGCCGGCAGCGACTTTGGCAGGGGTTGCTCGTCAGCAACGCACGTGCGTTGCGGTCGGCTACCGATAACACGATGGACCCGGTCGTACGCGGCTGGCTCACCATCGGCTCGCTGGCAAAATCAACCGGCCAGCAAGGCGCCGGCTGGACCAGCGGTGTACAGCGCTGGCAGGCGGCGAACCCGGATCACCCGGCAATCGCGTTTCTCGGCGAGGTGTCAGTGTCAGACCCGACGCTAATCGATTATCCGCGCCGCATCGCATTGCTATTGCCGCTCACCGGCCAGGCCGGCCGCGCCGGTAATGCGGTGCAGAACGGTTTCCTGGGTGCATATTTTGCCAGCGCCGGTGGTCTCGATGACCGACAAAGCGTGCGAATTTATGACGTTAGTGCCGAGGGCGGAGCAACCACGGCCTACACCACTGCCGTTGACGAAGGTGCCGAATTCGTTGTTGGTCCGCTTCTGAAGAGTAGCGTGCTGGAACTCGCGAACGACACTATTCCACCGGTGCCCGTGCTCATCTTGAATTACCTCCCTGAGGACACGCTGGTGCCACCGGGATTATTTCAGTTCGCGCTCGCGCCCGAGGACGAAGCCGCATCAGCGGCTGTTCGCGCACTCGATGACGGCCACACCCGCGCGGTTGCGCTCGTGCCGGACAATGATTGGGGGCGCAGAGTACTAACGAGCTTCTCGACAGAATTCGAAGGCCTGGGCGGCACACTGCTTGACTACCGCAGCTTTCAGCTCGGTGTACAGGATTTCTCGAATGATATTGAAGGGCTGATGGGTCTGACGGGCAGCGTGCGGCGCTATCAGCGCATGCGAGCGAATCTTGGCGTCCCGCTGCAATTCGATCCGCGGCGACGCCAGGACGCGGAGTTTGTTTTTGTTGCGACCAACGCCGCCACCGCCCGATTGCTGAAGTCGCAGCTCAAGTTTCATTATTCAGGCGATCTTCCGGTTTATTCGACCTCCTCGGTTAACTCGATGGACGGCCGCTCGAATGCCGACCTCAACGGCATCATGTTCGCCGATGCGCCGTGGGTCATTGATCCGCAACCCTGGATCGAGAACCTGCCAGAGCGATACGCAGAGTTCTGGCCGGACGAACGCCGCCTCGCAAGACTCCATGCGATGGGCTATGACGCGTATAACCTGATTGCCGCACTGTACAGTTCTCGCGGCCAGGGTCTTGCCGACTTCGATGGCGCTACCGGTCGCCTGTCGCTCGACACTGCCGGCAAAGTGCGTCGGCAGTTGGCCTGGGCGCAATTTCAAAACGACACAGTTGTTGCGTTACCTGGCAAAGAGCCTCTCGGTGGTCCGATACAAGACCGGACTGACGACTCTGAGTTGGTATTACCGAGGGACGCGGACGACGCGCCGTGGGACGCAACGCGCCAGGAGCTGTAGGCAAAACCGCCGAGCACGAGGCGCTGGCATTCCTCCTGGGCCAGGGTCTGCAACTCGTTGCCAGAAACTATCGCTGTCGCGGCGGCGAGATCGATCTCGTGATGCTGCACCGTGGGTGCCTGGTTTTCGTCGAAGTGCGCTACCGACAGTCGACCCGATTCCTGACGCCGGCATTAACCGTCGACCTGCATAAACAACGGAAGATCTTGCACACGGCCGCCATGTTCCTTGCGAGGCACAGCCGCTTTGCACAGCACACGGTGCGCTTCGACGTGGTGGCGATCACTGGCGCCGCGCAACGCAGCACCCAATGGCTGCAGGATGCATTTCGCCCGACCGACTCGACGCTGTGACCCATTGCGCGCAACTACTGATAGAATTCCCGGCACTGCCACCCTGCTGGAGAATCCATGGACGCTGTCACCCGTGTACGCGATCACTTTGCCGAGAGCATCGCAACCAAACAGACGGCTGCAGAACAAATCGTAGAAAGCATAGCGGCCGCGGGTCAGGTCATGAGCGATGCGCTGCTTGACGACGGCAAGATCCTGAGCTGCGGTAACGGCGGTTCTGCGGCAGACTCACAGCATTTCTCGTCAGAGCTGCTCAATCGTTTCGAGATGGAACGGCCCGGACTACCGGCTTTCGCCCTGACAACTGATAGCTCCACCCTGACATCGATCAGCAATGACTACTCTTACGAGGAGATTTTCAGCAAGCAGGTGCGCGCACTCGGCAAGCCGCAGGATGTGTTGCTCGGAATTTCCACGTCCGGTAATTCGGAAAATGTGATTCGTGCGATCGCCGCCGCACACGAGCGCGGCATGAAGGTTGTCGCGCTGACTGGACGAGACGGTGGCCGCATGGCCGGTGTTTTCGCCGAGGGCGACGTCGAGATTCGAGTGCCAGCAACGCGCACCGCGCGCATTCAGGAAGTTCACCTGCTGGTCATTCATTGCTTGTGCGATTTGATCGACACCACGCTCTTGGGCGTGGACTAAAGGGGCTTGCGGCTCTCTATTTGACGATCTTGAGGTGCGGCCGCGAACGCGGCACCTGTACTTCCTGCTTGAGTTCAGGCGGCTGTACGCGTTCCGAATCGTGCGAGAAAATCATGCCCTGGCCGGTTTCGCGGGCGTAGATTCCCAGCACCGCACGCATCGGTGCCCAGACGTCGAACGGCACACCGCCGAATCGCGCGCGAAAACTCAAAGCATCATTCGTCAGCTGCAGGTTATGCGCGGCCGACTCACTGACATTGAGAATGATTTTGCCGTCTTTGATGTGCTCAACCGGCACATTGACGCCCGCAAACGAAGTGTCCACAACGATATGTGGCGTGTGGTTGCTATCGAGCATCCACTCGTGCATCGCACGAATCAGGTAGGGTCGCTTTGATCGTCTTGACTTATCCACTGCCGTTATTCTTATGTTGTCAATTAGCCCTATTTTAGCACCGTTTTCACCGGACACTCTCGGCTAGTCAACATAAGGCGGCAATGACGTTGCTGCAGGTCTGCCAGCCTAGAGGCGCATTTCCTGCTCCAGCTCGGTCAGACTCTGCTGGAAAGAACGGCGCGCAAACACGCGATTCATATAGGCCTCTATCGGCTCCGCATCCGCGCCAAGATCAATGCCGTACACCGGCAGTCGCCACAGCAAGGGTGCGATGGTGCAGTCGACCAGCGAAAACTCCTCGCTGAGGAAGTAAGGCCGTGCGACAAATATTTCGATGCTCTGCAAGATGCTCTCGCGCAACATCTTGCGAGGCCGGGTGCCGAGCTTACCGTCGCCGCCCGCCTCCGCTTCTTCGGCAATCGAATACCAGTCCTTCTCTATCCGGAACAAAGCGAGACGAAATTGCGCCCGCGTGACCGGATCCACCGGCATCAGCGGCGGATGCGGAAATCGCTCATCCAGGTACTCAACGATGACGCGCGAATCGTATAACGTCAGGTCGCGATCGATCAGCGTCGGTACCGTGTGGTATGGATTGAGGTCCATCAGGTCTTCCGGCAAATCCGGACCCGCAACGTTGGAAATCTCAATATTGATGTTCTTCTCTGCCAGAACCACGCGGGTACGATGACTGTGGATGTCAGTCGGACGTGAGAACAAAGTCATTACAGAGCGTCTGTTAGCTACTACTGCCATTATTTTACGTCCTTCCAAATTTGTTTCTTCAGCATCGATGCGACGATGAAGAAAAATACGAGGAACATCAACACCCAGACCCCCAGTTTGCGGCGATCGGAGCGTATGGGTTCAGAGATATAGGCGAGGAAATTAACGGTATCGCGAACGAAGTCGTCGTATTGCTCGGCGTCCAGCGTACCCGCACTCAGCAATTCGAAACCTTCGAAGGACGTCGTTACGGAGCCGTCGGCGTTGTCGTGGGTTGAGAAATGCGCGGTCTGATTGCCCTGCAGCTCCCACAACACATGCGGCATGGCGGTGCCGGCCAGCACCAGGTTATCGACACCTGTCGGGCTGTCGGGCGAGACATAAAAACCCTTCAGGAAGCCGTAGATATAGTCGACGCCTTTTGAGCGTGCAATCAACGACATGTCCGGTGGCGCAACGCCGTACCAGCGTTTGGCGTCTTCAGCCGACATGCTGGTATTGATCGTCTCGAAGGTCTTTTCGGCATTGAACATCAGGTTGTCGATCAGCTGCTCATCGGACAGACCGAGGTCTTCGCCGATGGTCGAATACCGCACGTATTGCGCCGAGTGGCAGCCAGAGCAATAGTTCATGAAGTTACGCGCGCCACGCTGCAGCGAGGCCACGTTGTCAGGATCGATATTGGCCGAGTCAAGGTGAACCTTGCTCGCCGCAAAGCCCGGTGCGGACACAAGACACGCTCCGAGCGCCAGCAGACTGGCAATCTTTCTGAGCTTAACCATGGTAGACCACCCTTTCCGGCACCGGCTTTGTCTTATCTGCGGCCGTATAGAAAGGCATCAACAGGAAGAACGCAAAATAGAGTACCGAGAAGATTCGTGCCATCAACACGTAGGCTCCAGTTGCAGGCTGCAATCCGAGCCATCCCAGTGAAATGAACGTGACCACGAATACGCTCAATGCCGTCTTGTACATCCAGCCCCGATAGCGAATCGATTTCACGCGGGAACGATCAAGCCACGGCAGGAATACTGGCAAAAGAACGGAGAGCCCAAACAGTATAAAACCCCAGAGCTTGTCTGGAACGGCGCGCAAGATTGCGTAGTATGGCGTGTAATACCATACCGGCGCGATGTGCTCCGGTGTGGCCGTCAAGTTTGCGGGTTCGAAGTTCGAGTGTTCGAGGAACATGCCACCCATATCGGGCGCAAAGAACACGACAGAAGAAAAGATCATCAGGAATACGACAATTCCGACCAGGTCCTTGCTCGTGTGATACGGGTGAAAAGCAATGCCATCGATAGGCTTGCCGCTCGCGTCCTTGTTCTTCTTGATCTCGATGCCATCGGGGTTGTTCGAACCAACTTCGTGCAGCGCAACGATGTGAACAAACACAAGTCCGATCAACGCCAGCGGCAGCACGATCACGTGCAAAGCGAAGAAGCGATTCAGCGTGATATCCGAGATCGAGTAGTCACCCCTGATAATCTCGACGAGTGCATCGCCAACCACCGGTATCGCGCCGAACAGCGAGATAATCACTTGTGCACCCCAGTAGGACATCTGTCCCCAGGGCAGCAGGTAGCCCGCAAATCCTTCCGCCATCAATACGAAGAAAATCATCATTCCGATGAGCCAGATGAGTTCACGCGGTTTCTTGTAGGAGCCGTAGAGCATCGCACGAAACATGTGCAGGTAAACGACGATGAAAAAGAACGACGCACCGGTTGAATGCATATAGCGAATAAGCCAGCCCCACTCCACGTCGCGCATGATGTACTCGACCGAGGCGAACGCTTCGGCTGCGGCAGGCTTGTAGTTCATCGTCAGGAAAATACCGGTCACCAACTGAATGGCCAGCACGACGAACGCCAGCACACCGAAAATGTACCACCAGTTGAAGTTCTTTGAGGCGTAGTACTCGGTAACGTGATACTTCAGGGTAGACGTCATCGGAAAACGATCGTCGATCCACTTTATGAACCCGCCTTGCGGCTTGCCTACTTCGGCTTCGATTCTGGCCATTACGCTGCTCCCGAGTCCTGACCGATCAGAATCAGGTCATCCCTGACAAACCGGTGCGGCGGAATCCGCAGGTTAGTGGGCGCGGGCACGCCCTTGTATACACGTCCGGCCAGATCGAATTTCGAGCCGTGACACGGGCAGAAAAAACCGCCTTCCCAACCCTCGGCAGGGCGGACCTCGAAATCTTTCAATGGTGCGCAACCGAGATGCGTGCATGAACCCTCGACAATGAGGTATTCAGGCTTTACGGAACGTGTCTCGTTCGCCGCATAATCAGGCTGTTGCTCCACAACCTCAGAATCCGGGTCGCGCAGCTGGGCCGCCACGAGCGGCAGGCGCGAGAGCATCTCCTCGGTCCTGCGCAGAACGAATACCAACCTGCCGCGCCACAAAACACGGACCAGCTCGCCGGGCTGCATTGAGCTTAGCGATACTTCGACCGGCGCACCCAGCGCCTGCGCGCGCGCACTCGGCTGTAGCGACGAAAGGAACGGTATTGCGACCATCCCGGCGCCGACGGCGCCAGTCACAGCGGTTGCAACGGTTAAAAAGTGACGCCTGTTGCGATCAAGGTCGTCTTCTGTCATCAGGCACTCCTGTACGCCGTTCGTTTGACGGCGGCTTCATCAGCGCAATTCTTGCTTTGTTTCGAAACTCGTAGATTTGCAGCAGGCCCGATTTGCCGTCAGGATGACGTGTCCACCGAGGCTAGGTGCGGAACCGCCCGCATTATACACGGGGCTTATCGAAATTGGCTAGGTGCTAAACAGGATTACCGGATATCACGTGGCAGATTTGAGGTCAGCGCTCGTTTTTTTTCTGCAATCGATCGTCGTGGGTCTGGCGGTCGCATTCCTCGTCGTGCTGGTACGCCCGGATCTGATGCCGGGCATCGCGGGTGCCGGCGACCAGCCAGCCAGCTTCGCTGATGCCGTGGACCGAAGCGCCGGCTCGGTGGCCAATATTTATACCAAGCGCCTCGTGCAGGACAGTGATGCGCCCGCCGACAGGCCCCGTTTTAGCGTCGATACGAGCTTTGCCTCGGCCGTCCTCATCGATTCTGCGGGTTTTCTCGTCACGAATTACCACGTGATTGCGGACGCCACCGAAATCCGCGTGCAGCTCAGCGACAGCCGTATCATCGAGCCGGAAATTATCGGCGTTGATGCCGAAACCGACCTCGCGCTGTTACGCGTCGGTGCCGGCGAGCTGGAGGGAATCAGCATGGGTAATTCCTCGCAACTGCGAATCGGCGACGTCGTGCTGGCCATCGGCAACCCCTATGGACTGACAACTTCGGTCACGCAGGGCATCGTCAGCGCCACCGGACGCGGTCTCCTCAACCTGGTGACGTTCGAGAACTTCATTCAGACCGATGCGGCCATTAACGCCGGCAATTCCGGCGGCGCACTGGTGAACAGCCGTGGGGAACTAGTGGGAATCAATACGGCGGTGCTGGCGCAGGATCCGGGGACCGAGGGCATTGGTTTCGCCATCCCCGTGGACCTCGTGCGCGGCGTCGTGGAGCAGATAAAACGACACGGTCGCGTCATTCGCGGCTACATGGGGCTGGTCCCCGACGACCTCACCGGCGCCGAGCGGGAAGCGCTGGGCATCGAGGGCGATGCCGGCATCCTGCTGGCCGAGGTGTATCCCGACGGGCCGGCCGCCGCCGCAGATTTGCGGCGCGGAGATGTCATTATGGAGATGAACGGCGAGCCCGTGTATTCGCAGCGCCAGGCGCTGCTGATATCTGCCAGCACGGTACCTGGCGATGAGGTCGCCGTGACCGGCATGCGAGCCGGGCAGCGTTTTGCGACTACCGTCACGGCCGGAGAGCGGCCAGAGGAGCCGCGTTAGGTTCAATCAGACAACAGACGCAGTTAGACAACGCGCCGAATCGATGCACCCAGCTGTTGGAGTTTTTCTTCGATACGCTCGTAGCCGCGATCGACGTGATAAATCCGGTCGACGAGCGTCTCGCCTTTCGCAGCCAGCGCCGCCAGTACCAGCCCAGCCGAGGCCCGGAGGTCGGTCGCCATGACCGGCGCAGCCGTCAGCTGCGGAACGCCGGTGCAGATCGCCGTGTTGCCCTCCAGCCGGATGTCGGCGCCCATGCGCTGCATTTCCAGTACGTGCTGGAAGCGATTTTCGAAGATGGTCTCGGTGATTGTGCCCACGCCCGTGGCGATCGCGTTCATTGCGCAGAACTGCGCCTGCATGTCGGTCGGAAACGCTGGATAGGGCGAGGTACGCACGTCGATCGACAGCGGGCGCTCGCCGCGCATGTCAATCTCAATCCAGTCCGCGCCGGTTTCGATATGGGCACCCGCTTCCGCCAGCTTGATCAGGACGGCTTCCAGCGTATCGGGCGCGGTGTTAAGAGCCCGGATGCGCCCACCGGTCATCGCCGCCGCAACCAGATAGGTGCCGGTTTCAATGCGATCAGGCAAGACGCTATAGCGGGTACCGCTGAGACGCTCGACCCCCTTTATCTGCAATGTGCTGCTGCCGATGCCGTTGATGACGGCGCCCATGCCGCTCAAGAATTGCGCGAGATCAGTCACCTCAGGCTCTCTAGCCGCGTTCTCGAGCACGGTTTCGCCATCAGCCAGCACGGCGGCCATGAGCAAATTCTCAGTACCGGTTACGGTCACAATATCGAACACGATATGCGCACCTTTGAGGCGGTCGGCACGCGCTTTGATGAAGCCGTCTTCCACAACGACATCAGCGCCCATTGCCTGCAACCCGGCAACATGGAGGTTGACGGGCCTGGCACCGATGGCACACCCGCCGGGCAGCGAAACATCCGCTTCCCCGAAACGTGCCAGCAAAGGTCCGAGCACCAGTATCGACGCGCGCATGGTCTTGACCAGTTCGTACGGCGCCTCGCGCCGCACCACGTCGCTGGCATCGGCCTCGACGTTCAACTGATCGTCGATCGTCAGCTGTACGCCCATCATCTGCAGCAAGGACAGCATCGTTGTCACATCCTTGAGATGTGGCACATTGCTCACCGTCACGGGCTCGCTGGCGAGCAGCGTGCCCGCCAAAATGGGCAGGGCTGCGTTCTTCGCACCCGATATCGTGACGTCTCCGTTGAGCCGGGTTCCGCCTTCGATGAGCAGCTTGTCCATCGTCTCAGTCCCCGCCGCTGCGCTCGCGCATCTCGTCCGGTGTCAACGCCGTGATCGACAGCGCGTGGACCTCGTTGCCGACGAGGCTACCGAGGCAGGCATACACCAGCTGATGGCGCGCAAGTGGCCGTTTGCCGGCGAAGGCATCCGTTACAACGAGTGCCTGGAAATGCGTGTTATCGCCACTGGCAACCTTGACGGTGGCGTCAGGCAGTCCGGCCGCAATCAGTTTTTCAATTTCTGCTGGGTCCATTTGGTATTTGACTTAAGACTAAAGTTAGCGGGGTGGCGCAGTGTACCCGTAATCGTCACAGGCGCCCATTGCCTGCCCTTGATTGTGTATCATCGGCCGTCATCCATTTACAACGACGACCCCATGTTTGGCGATATTCTGTTAATCGTTTCCGGCCTTGCCCTGCTGACCTGGGGCGCCGACCGGTTTGTGCACGGCGCAGCATCAGCAGCGCGCAATCTGGGGATTGCGCCGCTGTTAATCGGACTCACGATCGTTGCTTTTGCCACATCGGCGCCGGAAATACTGGTTTCGATCGTTGCTGCTTCCCAGCACCAGCCGGGGCTCGCGATCGGCAACGCGATCGGCTCAAATATTGTGAATATTGGCCTCGTCCTCGGAGTAACGGCGCTTATCCGGCCTATTAAGATGGAGTCAGCCACGCTGCGGCGCGAAATGCCCGCGCTTCTGGCCGTGACCCTGCTGACCGTATCGCTGTTCCTTGACAGCTTCTTAAGCCGCATTGACGGTATCGTGATGCTGACCGGACTGGTGATCGTCATGCTCTGGCTGGCCCGCCTCGGCCTGCGCTCTGCGGCCAATGACCCGATCAAGATGGACTATGAGGCGGAGATCCCCTCGGACGTTAGAATGCCCGTAGCTGTAACCTGGCTGGTCGTCGGCCTGGGTGCGCTGCTGATCGGCGCGGAACTGCTTGTCAACGGGGCGGTAGGCGTCGCCAGGCTGCTCGATGTCAGTGATGTTGTTATCGGCATCATTGTCGTCGCTCTCGGTACCAGCCTGCCGGAACTTGCAGTATCGCTGGCGAGCGCGCTGAAGGGCGAGTACGGCCTGGCCATCGGGAATATCGTCGGCTCGAATATTTTCAACCTGCTCGCCGTGATCGGCATCGCGGCGACCATAGCGCCCTCGCCCTTGCCACCGTCGGTGCTGTCATTGCATATCTTCGTGATGGTTGCGTTCACGCTGGTCTTATTCGCCATGACCTATGATTACGATGGCGCCTCAGAGCTGTCGAGGCTCGAGGGCCTGGCGCTACTCATCGCCTACCTTGTCTATGACGCCTACGTTGTTGCGCAAAACATATAGAATGTAGGCCCGACTTTCGCTGAGGGCCGCTCTTGGCTGACAAGCTGACAAAAGATGAACTGCTGGCACTCGCTGCGGACGTACTGGATATCGAGTCTCGTGCGGTAGACAGTCTGAAATTGCGTCTCAATGACGACTTCGTGGCGGCGTGCGAGCTATGCATGCGAACGCCCGGACGCGTCGTCGTGACTGGCATGGGGAAATCCGGCCATATCAGCAACAAGATTGCCGCGACGCTTGCATCCACGGGCACTCCGGCGTTCTTCATGCACCCGGCGGAAGCGAGCCACGGCGATCTCGGCATGATTACAAGTCACGACCTGTTGCTCGCTGTTTCTTTGTCGGGAGAAACGAGCGAAGTCGTCACCATTTTGCCGGTCGTGAAACGCATGGGCGCGAAACTGCTGGCAATGACGGGCAAACCGAACTCAACGATCGCACAAGCGGCCGACGTTCATCTCGACGTTAGCGTCGCCGAAGAGGCTTGCCCGCTGAACCTCGCACCAACGGCAAGCACGACAGCCACGCTCGCCATGGGTGATGCGCTGGCTGTCGCCTTGCTGAAGAATCGCGGTTTTACCGCTGAGGACTTCGCGCGATCTCACCCCAGTGGCAGCCTTGGCAAGCGCTTGTTACTGCGCGTATCCGACATCATGCGCACCGGTAACCGCGTGCCGACAGTCAGTGCCGACGTAACACTGCGTGACGCGTTGCTGGAAATGACCGACAAGGGCCTCGGAATGACCGCGGTCGTCGACTCGGCAAATGAGATTCTCGGTATTTATACGGATGGCGATCTGCGTCGCACACTCGATTCCGGCGCCGACATCCGCAAGACGAAAATTTGCGACGTGATGCATACCAGCTGTAAGACCACCTCGGCCGACGTGCTCGCGGCGGAAGCGCTGCACATCCTGGAAGAAAACAAGATTACGTCATTGTTGGTTGCCGAAGACAACCAACTGGTCGGGGCCCTGAATATTCACGACCTGTTTCGCGAGGGCCTGATGTGAGCCTCGAAAAACTGCCCGGCGTTCGCCTCATCGCTTTCGACGTCGACGGCGTCTTCACCGATGGCCGTTTCTACCTCTCTGACGACGGCGTGGAAAGTAAATCTTTCCATACGCAGGACGGCTTCGGCATCCGGCAACTGATTACTACCGGCATCAGCGTCGCCGTGATCAGCGGACGACGCTCCGGCGCCGTCGACCGACGCATGCAGGAGCTTGGTGTACCTTACATTGTGCAAGGCTGCAAAGACAAAGTTGCGGCACTTGATGCAATCGTTGCCGAGCTGGGCATCACGACTGATGAGTGCGCTTACGTTGGCGACGATGTGCCGGACCTGCCATTGCTGCGATACGTAGGCGTGTCTATTGCAGTCGCCAATGCAGTTGCAACTGTTCGCATGCAGTGTGATTACCTCACAACGGCCAGCGGAGGCTCAGGCGCCGTGCGTGAGGCCTGCGAACTATTGTTATCAACGCAGAGCATCAGCGATTGATCAGCTCCCGCAATATCGCACTACTGATCGTATTGGGCGCCTCGGCCATCGGCAGCTGGTACCTGGCGCGCGATGATCGCGCCGGCGAAACCAATGAGGTGCCCTATGAAAATGTACATCGCGGCTATTACCTGAAGTCGGCACGCATCCTTGGCACCGCTGAGAATGGTACGTTGCTGTATGCGATCGAGGCCGACCATGCCGAGCAGCGCGCCGACCGACGCATTGACTTTACCGATGTCAGGGTCCGCTACTCGCCGGACAGTAATATCCCCTGGACTGTCAACGCGGACGCAGCCACGCTGAGTGAAGGCAGTCCTCGCATTGTCCTGCGCGGACACGTGCGCGCGACCAGCAGCGGGTCCATCGACGAGGACGAGACAGAAATCCGCACGCAATACCTGGAGCTCGATCCGGAACGCTTTGTCGCCGAGACCGATCAGCGCGTGCAAATTCGTATCGGCGCGCGCAGCCTTACGGCGACGGGCATGCTAGCATCGTTGAGCGACAACAAGATCGAACTCAAATCCAATATTCGCGGCAAAATCGCCCCCTAGAATGACCACGACACGAAACTTCCGCTTGCTGTACCCGCTGTTCCTGCTGGCAATATGGCCCTTCGCTGCCACCGCCCAGGTAACGGATCTCGACCTGCGGCTGCCCTGGGACATCGATGCCGAATCCACATCATTCGATGGCAAGACGTCGATGATCATTTTTCGCGGCCTGCGTTTGTCGCAGGGCGGTATCAGCATCGAGGCCGACGAGGGTCGTGCCAGCAATACCGAGGGCGAAGATGGGCTCTGGAAATTCTCCGGCAACGTCATCATCGACGTGGAAAATGGTCGCATCGAATGCGAAACGGCCGATCTGCGCTTCGCCGAGTACCAGCTCAAACAAGCGACAGTCACCGGTGCTCCGGCAACGTTTGAACTAAAGCGGTCCGGGACCGATGACACGACTTACGCCGAGGCGGGCAGACTTTCGTATGACGTCGTGGCCGGCATCATCGAGTTTGCCGATGACGCAACGATCAACGAATCCGGCAATCAGATTTCGTCAAATTTTCTGGTCTACAACATCCGCGAGCAACGCATCGACGCAGACTCTTCGGGCGACGAGGACGGCCGCGTGAGAATCACCTACACGCCAACCAACGGTTCGCTCGCCGAGTCGGACGACGAGCCGCAAGCCGGAGATGGCGGGGACGTAGAACAAGCTCCATGAGCATATTAAGCGTCCAGGATATCTCCAAAAGCTACAAGCTGCGCAAAGTCGTCAAAGGAATTTCACTGCAGATCAAGAGCGGTGAAGTCGTTGGCCTGCTCGGCCCCAACGGGGCCGGTAAAACGACGGCGTTTTATATGATCGTCGGCCTGATCGTCGCCGACAGCGGCAAGATACTGCTCGATGGTAAAGACCTGACAACGCAGCCAATGCACCGGCGCGCCAAACTCGGCCTTGGGTATCTGCCGCAGGAAGCCTCGATTTTTCGCAAGCTATCGGTCGAGCAGAACATTCTTGCGATCCTCGAGAATCGGGATGACCTCGATCGTGCTGGCCGCGAGCGCGAGCTGGAGAATCTCCTGGATGAGCTGCATGTCGGGCATGTGCGCGGCAGTCTCGGCATCAGCCTGTCGGGTGGGGAACGCCGGCGCGTCGAGATCGCCCGGGCACTGGCAGCCAATCCGCTCTTCGTCCTGCTGGATGAGCCCTTCGCCGGCGTCGATCCGATCTCGGTACTCGATATCCAGCGCATTATCCGGCACCTGAGCGAACGAAAGATTGGCGTCCTGATTACTGACCATAATGTGAGGGAAACCCTCGGAATCTGTGGTCATGCCTATATACTGAGTGATGGAAGCCTCATTGCCGAAGGGTCGCCGCAGGATATTCTCGAGAATCAGCACGTTCGAGAAGTCTATCTCGGACAGGAGTTCAAACTCTGAGGCATATTGAAGCCATTGGCGCCTTGCGTGTGCCGAAAACGCCCATAGAGTAATAGTCGTACATGTTGAAACCTTCGCTGCAGCTAAAACTGGGTCAATCGCTGACGATGACGCCGCAATTGCAGCAGGCCATTCGTCTGCTGCAACTACCGGTTCTTGATCTGCACGCGGAAATCCAGGAGGCGCTCGAGGAGAACATCATGCTCGAGGTGGAAGATCTTCCCGATCTTCCCAAGGCGAGCGCCGAGACGACGGCCGAGATTGAGACCATCAAGGCCGAGGATCAGTGGCAGGCCACCGCGGCTGAACGAAGCCAGGATAGCGGCTGGAACGGCGAAGGCCGGCCAATGTCCGAGTTCGCCGACGAATCCGGGCAGACGCTGCGCGAACACCTGCTCTGGCAGCTCGAGATGGAGCATTTCTCACCCCGCGAGGTCGTGATCGGTGAATCTATCATCGACTCGATCAACGACGACGGTTACCTGACGGCAGACATCGACGAGATTTCATCGAGCCTCGACGAAGAGCCGCCGGTTGATGACACGGAAATTGAACGGACACTGACCAAGGTTCAACGCCTCGACCCGGTCGGCGTCGGCGCGCGCTCGGTTGGCGAATGCCTGATCTTGCAGCTCAGTCAGCTGGAATGGGAAACGCCCGGACTGCAGCTCGCGATCACTATCGCTTCTGATCATCTCGACCTCGTAGCAAATCGCGATTACGCCGAGATGCGCCGCGTGCTCCGCTCCACTGAGGATGAACTGCACGAGGCCGTTGCGTTGGTGCGCGGCTGCAATCCAAAGCCCGGCCTCGCAGTGAGCCCGGCCGCGACCGAATACGTAATTCCGGATGTATTTGTGCGCAAGATAGACGGTCATTGGCAGGTTGAAATAAGCCCCACAGGCGTACCGCGTTTGTCCGTAAACCAGCAATACGCGAGCCTGCTGCGCGGCAGCAGCGAACATGCGGTTCTGAAGTCGCAGTTGCAAGAGGCCCGCTGGCTGATCCGCAGTCTCGAGATCCGCAACGAGACCCTGCTCAAGGTCGCGACCAGCATCGTCACGCGCCAGACCCAGTTCCTCGAGCACGGCGAAGAGTCCATGAAACCCATGGTGTTGAAAGACATTGCCGAGGAGATCGGCATGCACGAGTCAACGATTTCAAGAGTAACTACCAGCAAGTACATGCACACGCCGCGCGGCGTATTTGAGTTCAAGTATTTTTTCTCGAGTCATCTGTCATCGGCAAGCGGCGAGGACCAGTCTTCAACGTCGGTTCGCGCGAAAATTCGCAAGCTGATTGCCGGCGAAAACCCGGATAAACCGTTGAGCGACAGCAAGATCACCAACTTACTGACGGCGGAAGGTATTTCGGTTGCCAGACGCACAGTAGCGAAGTACCGTGAGGGCATGAACATACCGTCGTCGAGCGAGCGCAGGTCTCGCGAAACGATCTAGAATAACCACAGGCAGTTCACAATTCGGGAGTCAACAATGCAACTGAACGTTTCAGGTCACCATATCGAAGTCACCGAAGCCATGAGAACGTACGTCAGTAACAAAATTGAGAAAATCGCACGCCACTTCGACCTTGTGTCTGATGTCCAATGTATTTTGACCGTTGAGAAACTACAGCATAAGGCGGAAGCGACCGCCAAGGTAAATGGCGGAACGATTTACTGTGAGCACATTGAGGAAGACATGTACGCCGCTATCGACGGTCTGGTCGATAAACTGGAACGGCGGGGTCGCAAGTACAAAGAAAAAATGACTGATCACCGACCCAAGGAAAAACAAAAGCCTCGTTACGCCTGAGAAAAAAATAATGTGGTTGGCGAACCTGCCTACCGCTGGCGCACCGCACACGCGATACTCCGTTCATGCCTATCGAAAATATTATTCAGCCCGACCGCGTCCTTTGCAATGCGATGGCACGCAGCAAAAAGCACTGCCTGGAAATCCTGAGCGAGCTGCTCGTACGGTCGATACCCGATATTGCAAACGAAGTCATTTTCGAGAACCTCATCGAACGGGAACGGCTGGGCTGCACGAGCCTGGAAAAAGGCGTTGCATTTCCGCACTGCCGCGTCGATGGTATCGATGAAAGCACCGCTGCATTCATCAAACTCTCGGAGCCGGTTGATTTCGATGCGGCCGATGGCGAGCCGGTTGATCTCGTGTTCGGCATGATACTGCCGATCGACCTCGATGAAAGTCACCACTCCGATATCAAACTGGTTACGCAGGTGCTGTCAGATGACGACCTGCGCGAGCGGCTGCGCAGCATGAACAGCAGCAGTGACTTGTATCGACTCCTGATCGAAGCTGCCGCGCCGGCGGCGATTGCGACCTCATGCCAGACTCACTGCGCCTAATCATTGTCAGCGGCCTGTCGGGCTCGGGCAAGTCAGTCGCATTGCACATCCTCGAAGACCTGAACTACTACTGCATCGATAACCTGCCAGCTGCCCTACTCGAAGCTGCGGTGGATAATGTGCGCTCCGGTGACGAACCGATCAACATGCTCGCCGTCGGCGTGGACGCGCGCACGCGCAAGGCGGACTTGCTCGCGCTGCCACAGTTGCTGCACAACCTCAAGAAACAGAACGTCGAGGCTGAACTGATCTTCCTGCACGCTTCTGACGCAATATTAAAGAAGCGATACAGCGAATCTCGCCGTCGTCACCCTCTGGCAACTGCGGAGACCCAGCTGCAGGTTGCCATCGAGACCGAACGCGACATTCTGGCCGAGATTCAGAACAGCGCCGATCTGATTATCGACACCTCGCACAGCAGCATCTACGAGCTGGCCGAGGTAATGCGCAACCGCGTCGACCGGCGCAAGACTGAGTCGCTTTCGGTGCTCGTACAGTCGTTCGGTTTCAAATACGGCATACCTGCCGATGCCGATTTTGTCTTTGACCTGCGGAGCCTGCCGAATCCGTATTGGACCGTTGGTCTCAGAGGATTGACCGGACTCGACAAGGAAGTGTCGGATTACCTGAATTCGAAAGACAACTTTGTGGCGATGCACGACGATATCCTGGCCTTCCTGCGGCGCTGGATTCCGAACTACCAGGAAGCACGGCGGAGTTACCTGACGGTAGCGATTGGTTGTACCGGTGGTCAGCATCGGTCGGTCTGCATGACCGAAATGCTGGTCGCAAGTCTGCGAGAAAACCACGAGCCGGTGCTCATCCGACACAACAGCCTGACAGGGCATCGTCTCAATCCAGACTAAGCTGTTACACTCCGCGGGCATGGACCCGAGAGAGAGTACCAAGGCCGACCTTGAGCTGCTTCGAGAAAAGCTCGGCAGCGGTCGCATGCGCTCGGCACGCATCATGGTCAACAGTCTGCACCCTTCCGAGGTTGCGCGTCTCCTCGAGTCTCTGCCACTCAAAGATCGCAGCGTGCTTTGGGAACTCGTCGATTCGGACATCGAAGGCGACGTGCTCGTCGAACTCGCCGAGGAAGTCCGTGACGGACTGATCGAAGGCATGGGTACCGAGCAGCTGATCGCCGCTGCCGAGGGCATGGAGGTTGACGATCTCGCCGACCTGCTCGCCGACCTGCCCGAGACCCTGACGCAGGAGGTTCTGCAGTCGCTGGACAAGCAGGACCAGGAACGCCTGCAACAGGTGCTCGCTTACGACGAGGAAAGCGCCGGCGGCCTGATGAATGTCGACATCGTGACCGTGCGTCCCGATGTCACGCTCGAAGTCGTATCGCGTTACCTGCGCGTCGTCGGCGAAATTCCTGACGGCACGGACTCCATCTTCGTTGTTGGCCGCGATAATACGTACATGGGCTCACTGTTCCTGTCGCGGTTGTTAACGCATGACCCGGAAGAAATGGTGGCTAACATCATGTCCACAGAGGTCATGCCGATTCCGGCGCACACACCGTCGACACAGGTCGTCTGGGAATTTGAGAATCGCGACTTGCTGTCCGCACCGGTCGTCGACGACGATTTCCACGTGCTGGGACGCATCACGATTGACGATGTCGTCGACGTGATTCGCGACGAAGCCGAGCACTCGTTGATGAGCGCCGCGGGTCTCGATGAAGAAGACGACATGTTCGCGCCGGTCGTCAAGAGCGCGTCACGTCGCGCGCTCTGGCTCGGCGTCAATCTCTGCACCGCTTTCCTTGCGGCCGCGGTTGTTGATCTGTTTCAAACCACGATCGACAAAGTCGTGCTGCTTGCTGTGCTCATGCCGGTGGTCCCCAGCATGGGCGGCGTGGCCGGCAGCCAGTCGCTGACCATCATCACGCGCGCAATCGCGCTTGGCCAGATCAACGCCGGCAACGCCCGCGGCATCATGCACAAGGAACTCATGGTCGGTTTCCTTAATGGCTGCGGCTGGGCCGTGGTTGTGGCGCTGTTCACCTACCTGTGGTTCCGCGACTGGCGCATTGGCGGCATCATCGGTGCGGCGATGATCATCAACCTGTTTGTCGCGGCGCTGGCCGGTTACAGCATCCCGCTAATTCTGAAGAAGATGCGCGTCGATCCGGCACTGGCTGGTGGCGTCGTGCTGACGACCGTCACAGACGTCGTTGGCTACATGGCCTTTCTGGGCCTCGGCGCTATGTTCCTGCTGTAACACCGCTAGGTGTCTGCGTGAAACGCACTGAGGTCTCGTTTGATCCATTTGGGCGCGAATAGCCGCGGTACTTCGGCCCCGATCACGAAATTTCGCAACTCGTCTTTCACTTTCATCGCATCGTTGTAGCCGAGCTGAATTAACTCGCGCGTGTACGCTTTTTCGAACAGCAGGAAACTCAGCAGGCGATTTTCTTCCAGGTTGTTGCCGCCGATCCCGCGTAGTAATCCACGAATCGCCAATGGCAGCTCTTTCCTGTGTCGGTGTGCGATAACACGCAGATCTTCGCTAGGTACGATCAGCATTGTATCGATCGCACGCATCGGTCTGAGCGATTCCCGGCGTTCTTCTCCGGGCACGCCGTCGATCAACTCGTTGATCCTCGTAATACGTTCGAGATCCGAGTACAGGCCATCCATGAACAGCGTATCCAGCATGTATCCGGCGATTTGCGCAAAGCTCGGCGGCCGGCTGGCTGGCGTATTATCAGGCCTGCCGCCAGTTTCGTCCCGAATACCGATCACCAGGATTCTATTAGCGCCAAGGTGCACCGCAGGACTGAGCGGTGTTGCCTGCCGCATCGCGCCGTCGCCAAAGTACTCGTCTCCGATCCTGACGGGCGGAAATATCATCGGCACGGCAATACTGGCCATGATGTGATCCAGGTTGAGATCCGTGCGTTCGCCGAGGCGACGGGTGCGCTCCCAGCCCTCAAGACTTTCATGCGCCTCAAAAAACGTTGTCGACCGGGCCGACGCGTAGCCGGCAGCCGTAACGGCGAGTGCTTCGAGGTGACCGGCCTCGATGGCGTCCTGGATGCGCGGGAAACGCACGTTATTGCTAAGCAGCTCTCGCAACGGAGCGTTGTCGAGTAACGACCTCGGTGTACCGACAAGGAAGCCACCCAGCACGATCGAGGACAGCCAGTGCAGACTGCTTTTGAGCATGGTCAGATGATCGGTCTTATAGACGTGGTGGCAACGGAAATTTCCCCAAACCTGCTCCAGCTCGGCGACCGCCGAGCGCAGGCGCTGTGCCCTCGAGGCCAACACCACCGAGTTAACCGCTCCGGCAGACGTGCCGCTGATAATGTGGAAGGGATTGCTGCTGTTGCGCGGCAGCAGTTCGGCGACTGCTTTCAGGACACCGACCTGGAAGGCGCCACGCGCGCCGCCGCCGGGTAAGACCAGCGCTGCTTTGATGTCGGCTGCTGCCTGCTTCATCCCACAAACCCGGTTCGCCAGAGGCCCTGTTTCGCGCAACTGATAATACAGCGTATTATAGGCGGCTGTGTGGTGTCTGGTTCTGCGCCGCAACGCACATTTTCACCCTGCAATTCAATGATTCGGATCAACCCATGAAATCCAAGCCGTTCATCGTTCTCGCTGTCTTGGGCGGCGCTATTGTCCTCGCCGTTCTCGCCAATCGTCCGGCCGGCCCGGTCGCGGACCCGGTTGGCGAACCCGCGAGCCCAGCTATCGTACAACCCGCCGTCGGTGAGCAGGCGCCTGAATTCGAACTCCCCGACCAGACCGGGCAGCTGCACTCGCTCGAAGATTACCGCGAACAGTGGGTTGTACTGTATTTTTATCCGAAAGATGAAACACCGGGGTGTACGACCGAAGCCTGCGAGTTTCGCGATAACGTCTTCGCGTTTCGTGACCTGAACGCGCAGATCCTCGGCGTCAGCATTGACAGCGTCGATTCGCACCGTTCATTCGCGGAAAACCATTCGCTGCCATTTCCGCTGCTGGCCGACGTGAGTGGCGGTACCGCAGATGCGTATGGCGTTAAAACCCGCATGTTGGGAATGACCGTGGCGAAGCGACAGACGTTTGTAATTTCACCGGGCGGCAACATTGCCAAGCACTATAAGAGCGTCCGACCGGACGAGCATTCGGCACAAATCATTGCCGATCTGAAACAACTTAATGCAACGTCTTGATCGCGTGGTCAAGGCCCGCAAGCGTTAAGGGATACATGCGATCATCAATCAGCTCGCGTACCAATTTGGTCGATGGCGTGTAGTCCCATCGTTCGCGGGACTCCGGATTTAGCCAGACGGCTTTCGGAAACGTGCGTAGCAGGCGCTGCATCCACACGGCTCCCGGCTCTTCGTTCCAGTGCTCGACGCTGCCGCCGGCGTAGACAATTTCGTAAGGACTCATTGTCGCATCACCGACGAATATCAACTTATAGTCGGACGCGTATTTATGCATGATATCGAGTGTTGGCGTCTTCTCAGCGTGCCGGCGAAGATTGTCCTTCCACAGGCTTTCGTAAATAAAATTGTGAAAGTAAAAGTACTCGAGATGCTTGAACTCGGTGCGCGCCGCCGAAAACAGTTCCTCGCATATGCGGACGTGATCGTCCATCGAGCCACCGATGTCGAGACACAGCAGCACCTTCACCGCATTGTGCCGCTCGGGAACCAGTCGGATGTCGAGCAACCCGGCATTGCGTGCTGTTTTGTCGATCGTGTCGTCTAGGTCCAGCTGGTCGGCGGCGCCTTCCCTTGCGAATTTTCTCAACCGGCGCAGCGCGACCTTGATATTGCGCGTGCCGAGCTCAATGGAATCGTCCAGGTTACGAAAACCCCGTTGGTCCCACACTTTGACCGCGCTGCGGTTTCGTGAACCTTTCTGGCCGATGCGCACGCCTTCCGGGTTGTAGCCGTAGGCGCCAAAGGGCGAGGTGCCGGCAGTACCGATCCAGCGATTGCCGCCTTCATGCCGGTCGTCCTGCTCGTCAAGGCGTTCCTGCAGTGCTTGCATGAGAGCCTCAAACCCGCCGAGCGACTCGATCTGCGCGCGTTCCTCATCGCTTAGCATCAGTTCGGCCTGAGCCGTCAGCCAGTCGTCAGGGATTTCCCGCAGGAGATCGGCGAGTGAATCCTCGACGCCCTTGAAGTAAGCGCCAAAAATCCGGTCAAACCGGTCGAGATGGGTTTCGTCCTTTACGAGGCTGGCGCGTGCCAGGTAGTAGAAGTCGTCGACGCTCTGGCCGGCAAGGCCGGCCTGCATTGCTTCGAGCAGCGTGAGTAACTCGGTGACCGACGTCTTCATACCGCCTTCGCGAAGCTTGTAGAAAAACGGAATCAGCATCGCGATTACTGCGGATTATTGCGTCTGTCGAGAAAAACGAGTTGTTCGAAAAGGTGTACATCCTGCTCGTTCTTGAGCAGCGCGCCATAGAGTGGCGGAATTGCGTTTTTCGCGTCGTCGCCACGTAGAACCTCCAGAGGAATATCTTCGGCCAGTAGTAACTTGATCCAGTCGAGTAGTTCCGAAGTCGATGGCTTTTTCTTCAGCCCACGTACTTCACGAACTTTGTAAAACGCGTTGAGGGCTTCCTTCAACAGATTCTTCTTTAGATCCGGGAAGTGCACATCGACGATCTTCGC
>CAZTQL010000035.1:0-8870 GCA_964615665.1 uncultured Woeseiaceae bacterium
CGCCGCACTGGCGCAGAGTTTGAGCAGCTACCCGCGTTCATCGACGGGCTATTTCAAGGACGTGCAGAAAAAGGTGGCCGACTTTGTTGCGGCCGGTCAGCTTGGCATTTTCGCAAAGGCCTACTGGGGTCACCCGGAGTACAAGCTGCCGCCCGAGGCCAACCTGATGGCGGTTGCGCATTATCTTGATGCGCTCGAATGGCAACGTGACGTTGCGCGCTTGCACACGATCTTCGGCGGCAAGAACCCGCACCCGAATTTCGTCGTCGGCGGCGTACCCTGCCCGATCGACCTGAACTCGGACTCTGCAATCAACAGCAAACGCCTGAGCCAGGTGCAGGAGATCATCAACAAGATGAAAGCGTTCGTCGAGCAGGTATACGTACCTGACACGATCGCGATTGCCAGTTTCTACAAAGACTGGTTTGCTCGTGGCGAAGGCCTCGGCAACTTCATGTGCTTCGGTGATCTTCCCGGTACGAGCATGAATGATCCCGATTCGTTCCTGTTCCCACGCGGCATCATTCTCGACCGTGACCTGACGACGATTCACGAACTCAATTTTGATGATCCGGCCGGTATCCAGGAGTTTGTTTCTCACTCTTGGTACGACTATTCCGGCGGCAAGGAAGTTGGTCTGCATCCGTGGAGCGGCGAAACCAGCCTGAACTACTCAGGGCCGCAGCCGCCTTACGATCACCTCGATGTCGAGCAAAGCTACTCGTGGCTCAAGTCGCCCCGATGGCAGGGTAAAGCGATGGAAGTCGGTCCACTGGCGCGCGTGCTGATGCTGTACGTCAAAGGCCATGAACTGACTCAAGAACTGGTGAATAGCACGTTGGCGAAGCTCGACTTGCCGCCACGCGCACTGTTCTCGACGATGGGTCGTACGGCGGCACGCACGCTCGAAACCGCAATTCTCGCGGAGAGCATGCAGGGCTGGCTGGATTCGCTAATCGGCAACATCAAGGCGGGCGACACCAAGACCTTCGACGACACACTGTGGGAACCGGAGACCTGGCCATCCAAGTGCCAGGGCGTTGGCATCATGGAAGCGCCACGCGGCGGCCTGTCACACTGGGTAGTGATCGAGGACCGCAAAATCGCCAACTACCAGGCGGTTGTTCCGAGCACCTGGAATGCCGGACCTCGTGATCCGCTGGGACAGCCGGGCGCGTACGAAGCAGCGCTCGAAGACGCGCACGTTATGCACGACCCGAAACAACCGCTTGAGATCCTGCGCACGATCCACAGCTTCGACCCGTGTATTGCCTGTGCCGTGCATGTAACGGATCCGGATGGAAAAGAACTCGTTCAGGTCGCAATAAAGTAGCGACTACTCCGTGGCGAGTTGTACCAGCAATGGTGCGGGGGCCCAGGCCTCCGCACCGAAGTGCTCCTGGAATTCCAGAACACGCTGGTAGACCTTATTTAGGCCGACCGCGTCTGCGTAGTGCATGGGTCCGCCTCGGGCAACTGGAAAACCGTAGCCGTAGACATAAACCACATCAATGTCACCAGGCCGCTGCGCGATGCCCTCCTCGACAATCCGCATGCCCTCGTTGACGAGCGCGTAAACCAGGCGGTCTACGATCTCAGCATCCGGAATGTCGCGTCGCTCGATACCGAAAGCTGTCGCCTCGCGCTCGATAATCTCGAGCACTTCCGGGTCGCTCGCGTGTCGGCGCGTTTCCTTGTCGTAGCGATAAAATCCAGCGCCGCTTTTTTGCCCAAAACGGCCCATCTCGGCAAGCACATCCGCCACACGGTAGGAGCGCGGATCGCCGCGTTTATCTTCCGGGAGTGCCTGCCGCGCCTTGTACCCGACATCGATGCCGGCGAGATCGGACACGCGTACCGGCCCCATCGCCATGCCCCACTCCTCCATCGCCGTATCCACTTGCGCAGGCGTTGCACCTTCAATCAGACAAAGTTGCGCCTCGCGAAAATAGGGCTGCAACATGCGGTTGCCAATGAAGCCGTAGCACACACCCGACATGACCGGCACCTTGCGAATCTTCTTCGCCAATGCCATGCAGGTTGCGAGAACGTCGTCGGCTGTCTGGTCGCCCCGCACGACTTCCAGCAGCTTCATGATGTTCGCCGGGCTGAAAAAGTGCAGCCCGATGACATCGCCCGGACGTTTGGTCGCTGCGGCAATCGCGTTAACGTCCTGGTAAGAGGTGTTGGTCGCGAGAATGGTACCCAGCTTACAGGTTTCATCGAGGCGCGCGAAAATGGTCTTCTTCAGTTCAGGATCCTCGAAGACGGCCTCGATCACGAGGTCCGCGTTCTTGAGATCCGCATAATCTGTCGAGCCCTTGATCAATGACCGGCAGTGCGCAGCCTTGTCCTCGCTTAACTTGCCGCGCTTGACGCTGGCCGCATAGTTCTTTTCAACGATAGACAGTCCATGCGACAGCGCATCGTCGTTAATCTCGATCAGCGTTACCGGTATGCCCGCATTGGCAAAATTCATCGCGATGCCACCGCCCATCGTGCCGCCGCCAATAACGCCGACGGAATCGATCGCGCGTTGCGGTGTATCCTTTGGCAGGCCATCAATTTTGGCCGCCTGCCGTTCGGCAAAAAACAGGTGTCGCATCGCCGCCGATTGTGGACTTTGAACGCACTCGAGAAAAAGGTCCCTCTCCAGTTTGAGTCCCTCTGCAAACGGACGCTCGGTGGCCGCCTGCACGCAGGACACGATGTGCTGTGGCGCAATCTGACCGCGCGCACGCTTTGCCAGCGCGCTGCGATAGCTATCGAAGATCGAAGGGTCAAAATCAGGGACGCGCTGTTCGCTCGAGCGTCTGACGCCTTTGCCGTCGTTCAGGAGTTCGCGCGCCCAGGCTATCGCCGCAACGCTCAAATCGCCCTCCACGATCTTGTCGAGAATACCGAGTTCGAGGGCCTGTGCTGCCGGTATCGGATTGCCGCTCGTCATCAGGTCCAGCGCGGCCGTGACACCGGCCAACCGTGGCAAGCGTTGCGTGCCGCCGGCACCGGGCAAAATGCCGAGATGGACTTCGGGCAGACCGACCTTGGTGGTTTCAAGCGCGCAACGATAGTGCGAGGCAAGCGCGGTCTCGAGTCCGCCGCCGAGCGCCGTGCCATGGATGGCGGCGATCACCGGTTTGGCGGACGCCTCGATCTCGTTGAGAAGATCCGGGAGGAACGGCTTCTGCGCCGGCTTGCCGAACTCGGTGATATCGGCTCCCGCGATAAATGTGCGACCGTCACAAACGATGACGACTGCCTCGCTGGCATCGGTCTGGGCTGCTGAAATGGCGTCATGCAGACCCTGGCGCACCGCCTGTGACAGCGCGTTGACGGGCGGATAGTTGATGGCAATGACGCCAATACTATTGTCGAGTGTGTAGCTGACCGGAGATGTCATGGTGATTCCTTTGCAAAAGTACGCGCGCACTGTAGTGTTAAGCGTCAGGTCGGCGAATAGCAACGTTGGATATTACGATGATGTACCGGCAACTCACAGACCAGGCCGAGAAATACTTGCGGTCGCTTTACCAGCAGGACGATATTGCAGGACAGCTGAAACGCCGGCTTGCTGATCTAATGGCCTGTGGCGAAGCGAATGCGGATGCCGCCTGTCGAGCGCTGATGCTCAGTCGCCGTACGTTGCAACGGCGCCTCAAGGCTGAGAAAACCAGCTTTCAGAAAGTCCTGAAGGAAGTCCGCGCCGAACTGGCCATCAATTACTTACGCGATGCACGCCTGAAATCGATCGAAATTGCGATGCTGCTGGGCTACTCGAACATCAGTTCGTTCACGACGGCCTTCAAATCCTGGTACGACATCCCGCCCGCTCAGTACCGGCATAAATTCCTCGCCACTTCCTGACCGACCCCCCCTTCCTTCTAACTTACGGTCGCTCTGATCGCGCGCCGATCACGGCGAAACTCTCGCTTACTCCGCGCTGACGCGAAGTCGCTTCGCGAGATTTCCCCGCACTCGTCGCTACATCGGCAGTCGCGTGCCCGTTTCCCTGTAGGAGGCCGCCTCAGCGGCCGACATCCGAAGCGGTCTGGCGACCGCCGCATTCGCTTCGCGCGCTGGGCGCGCTCCTACAAACACACGATTGCATTGCAGCGGTAAGGTGGTGAGGTCAGCTAGCCCTTCGGACTTGCCCAGCCAGATTCCGAACGATGCGGCCCAGCACTTCGAGCGCTTCGGCCAGCAAATCCTCACCGATGGTGAGTGGCGGCAGGAATCGGATGACGTTCCCCCGTACTCCACAAGTCAGCAGGATGACGCCTTGATTCGTCGCCTCGGCCGCGATTGCTTTGGTGAGCTCGGCATTCGGCCGCTCGGCATCGTTGTCATGGACGATTTCTATCGCGCACATGGCGCCGGTAATCCGAATGTGACCGATACAGCGGGTGTCATTCTGCAGTGTCTCAGCCCAGTGCCGGATCGTCTCGCCAATGACGACCGCTTTGTCGCACAGCCGCTCTTCCTCGATGACGTCCAGAACCGCGAGACCCGCCGCACAGCCCAGCGGTGAACCGGCGAAGGTGCCGCCGAGGCCGCCGGGTTCGGCTGCGTCCATGATGTCGGCACGCCCGATCACGCCAGACAGCGGAAAACCGCCAGCCAGGCTCTTCGCCACTGTCATCAAGTCGGGCTCGATGCCCGCATGCTCGACGGCAAACAACTTGCCCGTACGGCCAAAGCCCGTCTGGATTTCATCGGCGATCATCACGATGCCGTGTTCATCGCACAGCTTGCGGACGGCCTCGAGAAATCCCGGTGGCGCCGGATAGAAGCCACCCTCGCCCTGCACGGGCTCGATGATCATTGCGGCCACGCGCGAGGGCTCGAGGTCGGACTTGAACAACTTGTCCAGCGCTGCCAGCGAGTGTTCGACCGAGATGCCGTGGTACTCGATCGGAAACGGTATGTGAAACACTTCTGGTGGGAACGGCCCGAAGCCGGCTTTGTAGGGCACGACTTTGCCGGTCAGCGCCATGCACATCATGGTCCGGCCATGAAACGCTCCGGAGAACGCAATGACGGCAGTTCTCCCCGTGTATTTCCGCGCAATTTTCACTGCATTTTCAACAGCTTCAGCGCCAGTCGTAAGGAAGATTGTCTTCTTGGGAGAAGGGCCGGGCGCCAGCCGGTTAAGCTTCGCAGCCAGGGCGACGTAAACGTCATAGGGCGTCACCTGAAAACAGGTATGGCTGAAACGCTCGAGTTGCCTGGTCACTGCGGCAATGACCTTGGGGTGGTTATGCCCGGTATTGGTCACGGCGATGCCGGCCGCCAAATCGATGTAGCGGTTGCCCTCAACGTCCCAGATTTCCGCGTTAAGCGCACGGTCGGCGAATACGGTGGTCTGTGTGCCAAGTCCGCGCGGCGTCGCCTCCTGACGGATCTGCAGCTGTTCTTTGTTCGTTGTCACTACGATTTTCCCCTGTCCATAAGCGCCTCGATATTGTCTCAGCACTCTCTCCCGGCATTGTCTCATCCCGGCTACCCGGGACGTCAATATAGGCTATTATTCGCGGCCTGTTTGAGGAGGACCAAACATGCTTGAGAAGCTCCAGTTCTACATCGATGGCCGGTGGGTAGATCCGGTCGAGCCGCGCACGCTCGATGTGGTCAATCCCGCCAGCGAAGCAATTTATGGCCGCATCAGCCTGGGCTCTGCCGCCGATGTTGACGCGGCGGTTGCTGCCGCCAAGCGAGCCTTTGCCAGCTTCTCTGTCAGTACGCGTGAGGAACGCATCGAATTACTGCAGTCGATTCTGGAGGTGTTCACGCGCCGCCACGACGAGGTGGCTGAAGCCATCATGGACGAGATGGGAGCGCCGTGGAAACTGGCGAAGAACGCACAGGCAGCGAGTGGCGTGCAGCACATCAAGGCAGCACTCAAAGCACTCAAGGACTACCCGTTCGAAGAACGGATCGGCACAACACTGATCGTCAAGGAACCGATCGGGGTCTGCGGGCTGATCACGCCATGGAACTGGCCGATGAACCAGATCACCGTAAAAGTAGCGCCTGCCCTCGCCGCCGGCTGCACCATGGTCCTGAAGCCCAGTGAAATTGCCCCGTTCGATGCCATGATTTTTGCCGAGATTCTGGATGAGGCAGGTGTGCCGGCGGGTGTATTCAACCTGGTAAACGGAGACGGACCGGGCGTTGGCAGCGCGATCAGCGCGCACCCGGACATCGCGATGGTGTCATTTACCGGATCGACCCGCGCAGGGGTCGCAGTTGCGCAGAATGCGGCACCAACGGTCAAACGCGTCGCACAGGAACTGGGTGGAAAATCGGCGAACATCATTCTCGATGACGGCAACTTCGAGAAGGCCGTTACCGACGGTACCGACTCCATGTTCGAGAATACCGGCCAATCTTGCGATGCGCCGTCGCGAATGCTGGTCCCCAGGAACCGCATGCAGGAGGCCGCGGAAATTGCCGCCGGCGTTGCTGCGGGCACGCGGGTTGGCGATCCGCGGGACGAAAATGTCGACGTCGGACCTGTCGTGTCCGACTTGCAGTGGGCCAAGATTCAGGGCCTGATCCAAAAAGGAGTTGATGAGGGCGCAACCCTGGCGGCCGGCGGTCCCGGTAAACCCGAGGGCCTGGAGACCGGCTACTTTGTGAAACCAACGGTGTTCGCCGATGTCAGTAACGAGATGACTATCGCTCGCGAGGAGATTTTCGGCCCGGTCCTGTCGATCATTCCGTACGACGATGAAGACGATGCAATTCGCATCGCAAACGATACGCCTTACGGCTTGTCGGGCTACGTGTCATCGGCCGATCTGGACAAAGCTCGTGCGATCGCCGCAAAAATGCGCACCGGCATGGTACATATCAATGGTGCATGGCTGGACTCGGCCGCCCCTTTCGGCGGCTACAAACAATCAGGTAACGGCAGAGAATGGGGTGCTCATGGCATCGACGAATTTCTCGAGGTCAAGTCCGTTTACGGCTACGAGAAGAGAAACTCATAATGAACAGAACTAGTGTCGGTCTGCTGGCCGTAACCGCCTTTTTAATCTGCGCGTGCACCCCGGAGTCGAGCCTGCCCGAGCCCAGCGGCAAGGCCAGCATTCGTGCGATCAACGCCATTCCCGCATCGCCCGAAGTGGGCTTCTCTATCCAGGAACGCAGTATCGGATCAATCGCCTACAAGGCTTCCTCGACGACTGCGCGCTACGATGATCTCGAATACACGTTCAACTTTGACGTGCTCTTTTTTGGCGAAATCTTGCCGCGTCGAGTTGCGCGCCGCGACATCGATTTCCAGGCTGACAAGGACTATACGTTGCTGGTAAGCGGCGAACTTGCAAGCCCGACGATCACGCTGTGGGAGGGTGATGAGCGCACCTTCGGTGAAGCCGACACCGTATTTGAAGCAAGGTTTGCGCACGCAGCGGCCTCACTCGGCACTGTTGATTACTACTTCGACGATCCCGCCGTGACGCCCGCTCTCGGCAACCAGGTCGCGACGCTGGCATTTGGCGAGGTCACGGCGGCGCTCGACTACGCCGAGAGCGAATACGTCCTGACGATTACCGCAGCCGGAGATCCGGACGCGGTGCTGTACGTTTCGGATAGCACTTCCATAGGAGCAAGAAGCGGATTCATTTTCACTGCTTTTGATGGTGATGCCGGCGACACAGCACCGACCATCGTCCGTGCTATTGCCGTGCAAGGCAGCTCGATATCATTACCCGAGCCCACCTATCCGCCAACCCTCGAGTTTATCAACGCGTCCATGGATCTGGGCACATCGGACATCTATACCGACGAGGCGTTGACCTCGAGAATCGTCGCCGAGCATGCTTATACGGATATCACAGCAGAACTGCCCGCCGTGACCGGGGACACAACTCTTTTCTACACACCGGCCGGCGATACCGCTGCAATATCATTGCAAACCGCATTTACAGCCGCAGGCGGGCGGCGCTACCGGTTAATCACCAACGGAGTAGCTGGCGCGCTGAACGTGACAGTGTTGATTCCTGATCGTTTACCCGACAGCACGCGCGTCAAGCTGCTGCCATTTCAAGCGTCGAATAACTTTGATTTCCTCAATATCTACGCTGTGCCTGCGGGCGAGACCGTCGATGACAACTTCCCCGTGCGCCTGGGACTGGCCCCGACCGAAACGTTGGCTGCCAGCAGCCTGGCTTCTGGCAGCTACGACATCTATGTAACGGAGTTCCTCGAAAAAGTCGTTCTCGCCGGGCCCTATCGCGTCGACGTCGTTCTCGGTGATGTCGTGGAGTTGATCATTGTGGACACCGATAACCCGGCCGTGCTCGACGTCCTGTTCTTAAACGGCGGCCCCGCCACCTGAAAGATGGACCTGCTGCAGCGCGACGGATAAGTCTGTAGCAGCCATCGTCTCGACAGGTAACGCCAGCAGCGCTTCGACACGACTGCGCAGACGAGCATAGGCGCGGTCGAACGCCGCATCTAACAGTGCCCTGTCGTCAGTGTCGATAGCCGGGTCTGGAATCCCCCAGTGCACGGTCACGGGACTGCCGCGCCAGACAGGACACGACTCGCCGGCCGCGTTGTCACAGACGGTAATCACGAGGTCGACGGATGGTGCATCCGGACCGCTGAATTGCTCCCAGGATTTGGACGCGAGTCCATCAACTGCATGGCCTTCGCGCCGCAGCTTCGCTACGGCGCCGGGATTCACGCGGCCGGTGGGATGACTACCGGCACTGAATGCGCGCAACCTGCCGCCACTGAGTTCATTGAGCAGAACTTCGCCGAGAATACTTCGAGCAGAATTTCCGGTACACAATACGAGTACGTTGATGGGTCGAGTCATGCGGCGCATTGTAACGCCGCGTGCGATCTAAGTACGACGC
>CAZTQL010000035.1:8970-17301 GCA_964615665.1 uncultured Woeseiaceae bacterium
GATGGGTCGAGTCATGCGGCGCATTGTAACGCCGCGTGCGATCTAAGTACGACGCCCCGATTACGACGCCGTTGCAGCGTCGATATAGGCGGCGCAGTCGTTGGCCGCCGTTTCTTCCGGTATCAATTTCGCCTCGTACATGGCTTCGTCGGCGACGCTCAACAGGCCCCAAAGCTCCATGCCATGCTTGGGCGTCAACGCGATGCCGACACTCGCCGTACACGTAATCTCCTGACCCTTGATGATATAGGCCTCGGAGGCCGTCTGTACCAGGCGCTGTGCAATGCGTTTGACATCGTCGGGACCGACGCCAGGCATAACAATGGCGAACTCGTCACCCCCGAGACGGCCCAGAACATCCTCTGGTCTGAGACAGAACTCGAGTCGATGCCCGAACGCCTTCAACAACGCGTCGCCAGACTGATGCCCGAACCGATCATTGATCGACTTGAAGGTGTTGAGATCAAGATACAGCACGGCGCCCTGGGTTTCGCCGCCAAGCGCAGCAACACCGTCCGTTTCGAACCCGCGCCGATTGAGAAGGCCCGTCAGCGGATCTCTCAATGCATCGGCGAGCATCGCATCTTCGTTGCGCTTGCGTTTCGTAATATCAATCAGCGTCAGGGAAATATCATCACCGACGGATTCACCCACGATCCGTAGCCAACGCGCTTCATCATCGATCGCGACTTCGTAGCTGGTCGACGTTGCCGGTCGGTCACCCTGATCAAAGTGTTCGAGCAAGCGGCCGGGGCTGAGTTGCTGCAGTTTATTCAACGGCATGCCGACGAGCGTCGCATCCTCTTCGCCAACCATCTCCTGCCCTGCACTATTCGCAAAAATACATCGGAAGCGCCGCTCCGGTTCATTGGTATCTCGGCAGAAGCGCAATATTCCGTTTGATGACGTCTCGACCAGCGTGCGGATCAGATGTTCGCTGTCGGCTAGCTGTCGCTGCGCATGGCGGCGCCCTGTAACGTCGCGGCACACGACCACCATGCCCAGGTTTTGACCGGCAGGCCCCGTTAACGGACTTACGCTCACCTCATAGATCTTATTGTTGTCGATCTGCAGCGTCTGGGTAAGGTCAAGCTCGCTGGCTTGCTCGAGGATTACACTGGCTGCCGGGTAGTCACGCCACAACTTGCGACCCAGCATGTCATTCTCGGTGCAACCCAGAAGGCTCTGCGCAGAGAGGTTTGCACAGACGATGCACTGCTCGCTATCGACGACAAAGATCGGGTCGCGCACATGGTTGAACAATGTCTGATAAGCGATCGGGCTGAATTCATGCAGACGTATCTTCAAGCTGAAGTAGGCGAAGAACGGCCACATCAACGCAATCGTCAGGCTTGAAAACGGAAATTCCGGTGGCCCCATGCCCAGAAAAGTATTCGCGATGCTGACGATAAAGGGCAACATTCCGCAGACCAGCAGCATGGCAACCGTTCGACGATGCGCCGCCGCGATAGACGGAAGCTGACCGACCATAGCGAGGGCGGTAACGCCGATGAGCCCGTAAACGAATGGTGCATAGACGCGGTTGTACCAGTAATGATCGGTCAGATTGGAAAACTCAAGGCCACCGTCAACTTCTTTTACGGACCATAGAATCTCATGCGCCGAGTTAGTGAGCGCGAGACCTGTCGTAATCACGGGGATAATGCAGAGCATCACGACGACCAGTGCGCCGGGGTTACCCTGCGCGTACTGCCGGTACACGACGTAGAAGACAACAGGAAGAAAGCCCGCCGCGAAAAAACTTAAGCCTCTGCCCACACTGTAAACATCAGCATCGACCGCGCCGTAGGAAAGCGCCGAGCCAGCCAACATGCCGGCAAACAACACCAGCAGAAAGCTCACCATGGTATTGACGTAGCGGGAGTCCGAGCGTGACACGTTCACCGCGAGGCCAACGTAGGCAATAGCGGCTATCCCGAGAAACGCGGGCAGAAGCTGTTGAAGGATAGACAGCATCAGCCGAAATCCGGCTCAAGTCTTTGATTCAACGTGAACATTCGCCAATGTTATCTGCGAACGGGGCAACATAATGCGACGCAATCCCGTATCCGGAAGCGCATATGTGCCTTGCGTCACACTTTTCGATCGAACCGGCCGGCCGCTCGCGGAACGGCGATCCGTCTGCTTACAATCCGTGCGCCGTATCCCGGATTAACGTATCGACGACAGACTTGAGACTGTCTTCAACACTTGCGCCCGACGCCCTCTGCAACTCGTAATCTTTGAGTTGTCGGTGCGCGCTAGTGCCGCGCGAGAGAATATTGTGCACACCGGCCACTTCCTTCTCACAGCCAAGCGCGCGAGCGTCTTCTGCCACCAGCGAGCAAAGTTCATCCAGCATGTCAGCAAATGGTACGACGGCACCTTTGGCGAGATCAATCAGACCCTCATCAAAGCTGTAACGCATCGCGCGCCACCGATTTTCACGAATCAACATTGGTGTATAGATGCGCCAGCGCTGATTGCGTGTCCGCAGTCGATACAGCATACGCAGGATGCACATCAACAGTGCTGCCAGAGAGATCGTGTCCTCGAGCCTGGTGCAGACATCCATGATGCGGGTTTCGAGCGTCGGGAAGCGCGCGCTCGGCCGCAAGTCCCACCAGATGCGCGTAGCGTCATCGATCAGTCCGGCTTCCATGAGAATACCGATGTGCCGCTCGTACTCCGCGTAACTGGCAAAGCGTTCGGGCAAACCGGTGCGCGGCAACGCATCGAAGATAGTCAGCCGGTAGCTCTTCAAGCCCGTGTCCTGCCCAAGCCAAAACGGTGATGAGCATGACAACGCCAACAGGTGCGGCAGGAAGTACGACATCTGATTCATCAGGTCGATGCGCAACTCGTCATCGCCGATACCGACGTGCACATGCATGCCGCAAATCACCAGCCGACGCGCTGCACCCTGCATCTCGGACGTCAGCGCATCGTATCGGTCTTTGCGCGTGTGCTTTTGCTCCGTCCATCGCGAGAACGGGTGAGTCGACGCCGCGATAGGGGCAAGCCCATGCCGGTTTGCGACGTCAATAACGCTGCGTCGCAGATGTGCAAGGTCCTCATGCGCTTCCTGCATGGAGTGACAGACTTTGGTGCCGATTTCTATTTGCGATTGCAGCAGTTCCGAAGACACCTGAGTACCGCAAAGTTCTTCAGCCTCGGCCATCAGCGTTTGGGGCGGATCGATTACGAGGCTGCGAGTCTCCTTGTCGACCAACAGGTATTCTTCTTCGATTCCGACCGTGAATTCTGGTGCGTCTGTAGCCATCCCCCAGCCTCCCATCTACTGTTCTTATTCGAATTATTTTTCTAAGCCGTTATCCGTTCGTATTTCATACCCATGCGCTCAGGAATCTCTTCGATGATCTTGCGCATCACGCTGGCGATATGCTCAACGCCGTCGGCGTCGTCAATGAGGTCCTGACGAATCTCCAGGCCGACGTGCGGCAGGCCGGTTTCCTCAGCATGGTGATCGATGGTGAAATCCTGTGGCGCCTTGCCCGAGTAGGGCTCGTTGTCGCCGACATAGTAACCGGCCGAACGGAACCCCTCGAGGAACAATTTTTTCAGTTCCTCATCCTTGTCCCACAGCACACCAATCTGAAAGGCACGTGATTCGCCGTTCAGAACCGGAGTGAAGCTGTGAATGGAAACAAAAGCCGGTGCCGGCCCGCATTTTTTCAACCGCTTCAACTGCTCGTCAATCGCCGCGTGATACGGCCAGTACAAGGTACTGGCGCGCAGCTCCTTGTCCGCCTGATGCAGGTTGCGGTTGCCCGGCACGAGAATGCCATCGCCATACTCAAGGTATGCGCTTGGATCCATTAGCTCGCGGTTGCAATCAACGATCAGTCGCGAGTAATTGTGGACGACCGCCGTAACACCGAGGCTGGCGGCGAGACTTTCGCTTAGTGGCCCTGCGCCGATGTCGACGGCCAGGTGGCAACGGCGCGCAAACGGATCGAGCCCCATATCGCCCAGAGCTTTCGGGAAACGGCAGCTCGCATGGTCGCACACCAACAGGATGGGCTGCTCGGACAACGGATTAATGACGCGGAAAGGCCCGGGCTCGTCGTGAGCCAATAGTGCGGTCACTTCAGGTGTACCGGGGTCATTTGCCATTCAACTTGGCCTGCGCGCGTTCATCGGGTCAGTTTACCGAAATTGACGCTCAAGACCAGCCGCGGCAGGGCCAGCGTAATGGCATCAGGCCGTCAGTATAGCGATTCCATCGTCAGCCCAGGGAGCGAAAGTACTGACTGATGCCGGCCGTGCGATGTAGAACCCCTGTGCGTATTCGATGCCGATTGAGCCGAGTTTATCAAGCACTTCCAGCGATTCGACACGCTCGGCAATCGTCTTGATGCCCATTGCGTGCCCTACCTGATGAATAGCGCGAACCATGCTCTCATCGACACTGTCCTCAGCTACATTGCGAATAAAGTGGCCATCGATCTTCAGAAAATCGACAGGGAGGTTCTTGAGATAGGTGAACGACGACAAGCCACTACCGAAGTCATCGAGCGAGAACAGGCAACCCAGCTGCTTGAGCGTCTGCATGAAATGGACGACCTGCGACAGGTTGGAAATCGCCGCTGTTTCGGTAATCTCGAAACAGATTGCGCCATCTGGCAGCTTCTGCTTCGTCAGCTCGTCAATGACAAACTCGAGAAAGCGGTCTTCGCTCAGCGAGGATCCGGACAGATTGACGGCCAATGTGTAGCGCGCATCACCGACCGAGCTACGATCCGCAAGTTTTGACAAGGTTTCATGGATGACCCAACGGTCCAGGGTCGACATCAGGTTGTAACGCTCTGCCGATGGAATGAAGAGATCCGGGCGCACCAGTTCGCCGTTTTCGTCGCGCATTCGCAGCAAAAGCTCATAGTGTCCACACGCCTTTTTCTTTTCATCTCCAATACCGACAATCGGCTGGAAGAACAGCTCGAGACGTTCATCTTCAACGGCGCGCGTGATCCGCGACACCCACTTCATTTCCTCATGCCGCAACGATACGTCATTGTGCCGGTAGAGATGCACACGGTTACGACCCATGTCCTTGGCCGAATAGCATGCGACATCAGCGGAACTCATGAGCGCGGCGATTTCGGCGTTTTCAGCAGTAACCATGACAATCCCGATACTGCAACGCACGTTGGTAAACGCATCCTGCCAGTCGAAGCGATATTCTTCGACGGACGCACGTATAGCCTCAGCGACCTCTACCGCGCGCTGCTCGTCGCAAAGCTCGAGCAGGATGCCAAATTCGTCACCACCGAGTCGGGCGAGCAAATCAGTTGAGCGAATATTCGTCTGAATTATCTTTGAGATCCGGGCCAACAATGCGTCGCCGGCGGTATGCCCAAATGTATCGTTCACGACTTTGAACTGGTCGAGGTCGACGTACAGCAATGCATGCGATGCATCCGGCAGGTTTTTCGTTTGGTTGATAGCATTCGCCAGGCGATTCTCGAACTCACGGCGATTCATGAGACCAGTCACCGTATCGTGCGACGCCTGGTAGTTGATTTGCCGGAACAGCCGTGTCTCTTTGCTCACGTCGTGAAAAACCATGACCGAGCCAATAATGTTGCCAATACGGTCCCGAATCGGTGCCGCCGAATCCTGAATCGGCACTTCTTCACCGCTCTTGGTGATCAATATGGAGTTTTCCGCCAGTGTGACAGTGCGTCCTTCTTTCAGGCAGCGAACGACCGGATTCTCAACATTGACCCGCGTTCGCTCGTTGACAATCGTCATGATCTTCGCGATATGTTTGTCACGTGCACCGCGCATATCCCATTCGGTCAGGTCCTGAGCAACCGGGTTGATGTAGTCGATGTTGCCATCGGCATCCGTGGTAATAACGCCATCACCAATGGACTGCAGCGTAACCTGCGCGCGCTCTTTTTCCTCGAAAATACGCGTCTCGGCGCGCTTGCGATCGGTGATATCGGTGATGGTGCCCTCGTGCGCAGTGATGTTGCCGCCGTCATCATAAATGGCGCGTGAGTTTTCCAGCACGACAATTTCCGACCCATCCTTGCGGCGCAAGCGGTACTCGAAGTTCTTGATCACGCCCTCCGCCTCGAGCCGCGCAAAGATGCGTTCCCGATCGACTGGGTTGACGTACAAAACAGGGGTTTTGCCAGCAGCCATCAGATCGTCAACGTCGTCGTAGCCCAACATTTCGACCAGTGCAGGATTAGCAGTGATGAAGTCGCCGTCGCGCGACGTGATATACACGCCGTCGATGACGTTTTCGAAAAGACCGCGATAACGCGCCTCACTCGCACGCAACTCATCCTCATCCTGCTGACGCTTGATGGCAATTCCCGCCAGGCGCGCCATGCGACGTAGTTTGTCGAGCTCATCGCCTGAGGGCAGTCGCGGGGAGTGCAGGTAAACGTCCAGCGTTCCAATAACCCGACCGGCCGCGCCGTGCACGACGAATGACCAGGCTGCAGCTATGTCGTTGGCCGCCGCCACTTCCCGGAAGTCGGACCAGCTGGCGTCGTCTTCGATGCTCTCGGTAAAACGATTTTCTTCGAAATGGACCGCCGTTGCGCTGGTAATACTGTCGGCGTCGATTTTCACGAAATCCAGCTGCTTCCAAAACACCTCCGGCAGATTCGGCGCCTGCTCGATCGACAATGTTTGGCTCTTGATATCCAACCGCGTTATGGCTGTCCTGAAATCACCATGGATTTGTTCGACGAACTGGCAGATCGAACGCAACGTGTGTTGGTAAGGCGTGTTAGCCGCGATCATTTCGAGCACCGCGTTTTGGGCGTGCGTAATCGCTTCGTTGTGTTTGCGCTCGGTAATGTCCGTGACGCTGACACGAATCAAACGCTGGTCGTCGGAGGGCAAGCGACTGAATCGCACCTCGCACGGCAACGGCTTACCCCGCGAGTCCTGATGCATCCATTCAAAGATCGGATGCTCACCGTTGAGTGCACGCTCGACATAACCGCGACGCACGCCGAAGGACTTCGTACCGTCCGGCTGCATTTCGGGACTGATGGCAGCCGGGCCGAGGGTGAGCAGCCGCGCCCGCGTCAGATTGAAGAGCTCACAGGCGATCTCATTGGCGTCTGTGAAAATATTACTGTCGACGTCGAAAACGATGATGGCCTCGGGCGCGTTTTCTACCAGTGCCCGATAACGCTCTTCGTTTTCACGGAGCGCTGTTTCTGTCTGTCGACGCTCCGTGACATCTCTCAAGCTGATGACAAACACTTCGCCGGTTGTTGTCGGCAGTTCGCTGGCATTGAGTTCCGATACAAAGACCTGGCCATCGGCGCGCAGCGCTTCGACCTCGCCGCCGGTCTGTTTGATATTTGTGTCATCGAGGTTTGACAGAAACGGGGTAAGGAAGTCTGCGACTGGCCTGCCTTTCGCCGCAGGAATTATCCGCGCGATGTTTGCGCCGATTAACTGCTCTGCTTCGATCCCGAAGTAGTGCGGACAGACTTTGTTGCAATTGCGGATAATGCCGTCCGCATTGATCGAGAGCAGCGCTTCGGTAACGTTGTCAAAAATTGCTTCGATGGAGTTGCTGTCCTGGAGGCCCTGCGCGTGCATTGTCTGCGTGAGGGTCTGCTCCAGTTTGTCATAATGTTGCTCGACCTGTTTGAGGAGATCGGCGAACTCGGGTTCCGCAGCAGCGCAGGCCGCTTTTGCGGCCCTGATTCTCTCCCTGATGTCCTTCTGCATGGGCCAGCTAATCCTGTAGCTATGGCCACACACATTATTTATATCAAGTCTTGGTGTCTGTGATAGGGGTCAAGGTTTCCACAATAATTTGGGAAAATTTTCCCTGATGAACGGCCCTCGTCTAGTCCCCGGTCAGGACTCGCACAGCTTCGCCGTTTTCGTCGACTTGCAACTCGCCGTTTTCCTTGAGTTCGGGCCCGCCAGCGCCAACCTGTATCGGCACCGCCATAACGGTCGACGCCGTACCCTCCGCCGTCTCAAACGATGCCGACACGTTAAGGTAAAGACGCCCTTCGCGCTGTGGGACGACGGTGACGCGTTGCGCGACAAAATTCTCGTTGGCCACAGGCTCGACCTGTACGCGCGCCGGCTGCGCTTCGTGCAAACTCATGGCGGCCGCGTCATTGATTCGATAATCGACAGTGATCGGCTGCGCCCCCAGCATCGACTCAACGCGCAGATCAATCGTAACCGGATTACCAACGATGGGTGTGCCAATGATTCGATAACTCATCGCGAACGGTGCGCCGGGTTTGGAAACGGTACCGTCGTAAGCGAACAACGGTTTCGCGGCTTCAGTTGGCGCTGCCGGTGGCG
>CAZTQL010000035.1:17401-21170 GCA_964615665.1 uncultured Woeseiaceae bacterium
CAAGCGGCTAACGCGAGCGTCGCGCAGACCTTAACCGTCAGGTGTTTTATTCGTCGCATATTTATCACCGGTGAGCTGGCCGCTATAGCGCGACCATGGATAGATCAAAACAGACCTGTGAAGGAAAGTCACTGGCAGCATCTTCGTCTTCATGGCGCCATTCCTGCATTTCGACAACATACGTGGTGTCGGCATCAAAGATTGCATCGACAATCTCGGCATCCGGTTCACCGCTGCGTCCGTCCGTAACAAATTCGCCAGCGCGCCAGATATACAGATCCGGGTCGCTGCGGTCACGAATTTCCGGTTCGCCGGGCCCAGGTATCGGGTCATCGGTAGGCGGCGGTATCGGGTTGGCCTGCGCCGTGATTTGCCAGCGGCCGGCGGTGGGTAACGTAAATCGCAAATAGCGCCAGTCGCTCAGCTTGTTGACGACGCCTTCAACCGCGTAATCGTTGTTGATGCAAACGTTCGCGAAGGAGCCGTCGGCCGGAATCTCAGTGTAAATCGGCGTCAGGTCGCGACCACCGTTGGTAGCACCGGACGGCATCGTCGTCTGACCGCTACCCCAGATATCCACGCCCGGCGTATCGACGTTTTCGCGGTTTAATTGTGCATCAACGAAAGCACGGTCGGACTCGGGTAGCATAGATCGCAATTCTGCTGCAAACGAGAAGATCGTGGTGAACGCCGGCGTCGCCTTCTGCGGGCCCTTCATGGTGTCATAGATTGGCCGGAACCCGATCGAGCCATTATCCGCGCCGCCGTCCGAGTCGGTGTCCCAGAGGTCATAGATGAACGTCGCAACGGACAATTCGTTGAACCAGCCCTGCAGGCCGGAGCTATTAGTCTCCGTGTTGAACCCGAAACTGCCGGCGCCGCCCGGTACGACGCCCGTGTCACAATATTGCGGTTCGTCAAGCGCAATGGCGGCGAGCGCATGGGCAAAGCCCTCACCGAACGCCAGTCGCAGGTCCAGTGATTCACCGAGAAAGTGCGAGCCGCCGATTGAATCGGAACGCGAAAACGTATCGTCGAAATGATGTGTCCATTCGTGTAGCACGAGATGGTCATCAAACTCATCCGTCTCGGTGTCTTCATCGCCAAACAGGAACAGTGCATCGAGATCGCTACGATAAAAAGCAGACGTTAATTCACCGATGTCGATGTTTGAGCTGTCGGGCACTTTTTTGTTATTGACACTCCAGAATGCGTCAAGCCGCTCAAACGTTGCGACCGGATGGACCGCTACAATCAACTCCATCGCCGAGTAGATTGCGTCGAGAATCGCAAAAGGCGCCGCAGCACGCACGCCCGTGTAGGCGCTACCAGACCATCCTGTTCGCGCGGTGAAATCCGCGTTGCTGATATCGGCAGTCCCGGTGTCGAACAGCTGCCATTGCACGACGTACACGGGCCGATCCTTTAAAGCACGAGGTTCCTGCGGGTCATCGACGTTGTCGCGTATATACACCTCCCACGGGGCAGGTCCCGCGCTCTTGAGCTCCGCACGCACCCGGACGCGAACATCAATATTGGCATCGACACCGCTGAAGGAGTAGCTGCCATCGTCAGCCGCCAGAGTGCTCGCGAGAAAATTGTCGTCGCCATCGAAGAGCTGCACGGTTGCCTGTCGAATCGGCCGCTCGACGGTGCTACCGAAATTCAGACCATCGCACTGGCTGCCACGCACGATGGGCGGAACAAACTCGTAAAACAGCTTGCCGGTGATTGTGACCTCTTCCTGCCGTTCGAGGACGGTGATGTCGACGGTATCGCTGCTGGTGGCCGAGCCATCGCTGACGGTCAACTGGAACGACAAGACCTCGGGACTACCGGCAACAACGTCCGGCGATGTGAAGGACGGTTGCGCCACGTTGGCATCAGTCAATGTCACGGCCGGACCGGCGGTTTGCACCCAGGCATACGTCAGGGCATCGCCGTCAATGTCGCTGGAGCCGCTGCCATCCAGGCTCACGGTCAGCACTTCGACAACCTCTCGATCCGGGCCGGCATTCGCCGTCGGCGCACGATTGGGCGTCGGGGATGGCCCGGGCGGCGTGGACCCGCCTCCACCACCTCCGCCGCACGCGGAAAGTGCGATCGCGATGATCAACGGTGCGATGTGTTTTGTTCTCGAATGCAAAGTTATTGAACCTCAGGCGCTCTCAAGTGCACGGTACCTATCCGCGGTACCATATGTGCGATACCTAGTTTAACGATGAAAACTGAATCGCAACAGAACCCGGCCTGTGCGATTTTGGCGACACCTGGATCGGATACCGTCCGGGCCAGAGTGGGATTCAGTTCCGCTACACCCCGCCAAGTATTGTTAAACTTTGTCCAATATTTCGCTACACGGTTCACACATTCAGCGAATAATATCAGGTTTAGGACTTTTTCCTATGAAAAACAATAAGATACTGGTTACTGGTGGCGCCGGATACATCGGCAGTCATGTGGTTCGACAGCTCGGTTCCGCCGGTGAAGCAGTCATTACGCTCGATAACCTGTCCACCGGCTTCGAAGCGGCGGTGACCAGTGGCGAGTTTATTGCCGGCGATACGGGCGATACCGCATTGCTCGACCAGATTTTTACCGCAAATACTATCGATACAGTAATGCACTTTGCCGCGCATACCATTGTGCCGGAGTCGGTTTCCGACCCGTTGAAGTACTACCGTAACAACACGGCTTCGAGTCGCACGCTGCTCGAAGCGGCCGCGAAGCACGGCGTCAAACAAATTGTGTTTTCCTCGACGGCAGCCGTTTACGGCATTCCAGAGGGCGGCCGGGCGTCGGAGGATTCGCCGACGCAGCCGATTAATCCGTACGGCACGTCGAAACTGATGACCGAATGGATGTTGCGCGATCTCGCGGCAGCAGGTGGGCCTCGCTACGTCGCGCTGCGCTACTTCAATGTCGCCGGGTGCGAGCCGACCGGCACGATCGGCCAGTCGACGCCAAAAGCGACGTTACTGGTCAAAGTCGCGTGCGAGGCAGCCACCGGCCGGCGGCCGCGTGTCGCTATCTACGGCACCGATTACCCAACACCCGATGGCACCGGACTGCGCGACTACATCCACGTCGAGGATCTGGCATCCGCACATCTCGATGCCCTCACCTACCTGCGTAACGGTGGCGATCCGGCCGTGCTTAATTGCGGTTACGGGCACGGCTACAGTGTTCGCGACGTGCTCGCCGCCGTGGAACGAGCTGACGGCAAGCCGCTGAATATTGTGGAGGAGCCGCGTCGTGCCGGCGACCCACCGGAGCTGATTGCGGTAGCAAATCGCGTCCGCGAAGTGCTCGGCTGGTCGCCGCAGTATGATGACCTCGACACGATCGTGCGCACCGCCCTTGCGTGGGAACGCAAGATCGCGGCAGAAGACCCAAGCGCTTACTGGGCCGCCTGAACCCTGGCGCCCGGTACACGGATCCGAAGCGGACACAATGAGATTTCGCCGACCCCGATCGCTGAATGGCCTGATCCTCGTCGGGTTCGGGCTCGTTGCCATACCGCTATTGGTTGCTGTGATCTGGGCGCTCATCAGTCTCGATCGCGTCGCCAAGCAAAGCGAGCAGTTGATGATCACTGGCGTGTCGGCGGCAGAGAGCAATCGCCGCCTGGAACAACAGTTGAGCTCACTGGAACGCGTCGCGCGTCAATACGAGGTTCTGCAAAACCCCGACAGTCTGCAAATTATGGCGCAGGATCTCGGTGCGCTCGAATCCCGGCTCGATGACATGGCGCCGCTGTTTGCTCAGG
>CAZTQL010000036.1:0-21071 GCA_964615665.1 uncultured Woeseiaceae bacterium
ACTGTTCCGGGTGAGCCGGTTTCATCGAGCCAGTGTTTCACCTCGATGGCCGCGCCGACGGAGCCAGCCCCGAACAGGTTGTGCCCGCACGCATGGCCGGCACCCTTATCAGCGATCGGACTACGCGCGGGTGATGCGTCCTGGTTGATGCCGGGCAAAGCGTCGTATTCTGCAAGGATTGCGATGACAGGCCCGGTTTCGCCATAACTGGCAACAAAGGCGGTTGGCATCCCGGCAACGCCAGGCTGCACATTGAAGCCCTCGGCAGCGAGCGTTGCTTGCAGTAACTCACTGCTCTTTTCTTCCTGGTAGCCGACCTCGGCAAACTCCCACAGCGTGCGTGCGATGCGTGCCGTTTCGTCGTACCGCGAATCCAGGAATTTCGAGATGTCAGGTTCCTGGGCGGCCGTCGCAAGCGGAAAAATAAGAGCTATGAGCAGCAGTGCGGTTTTCTTCATCAAGATCTCTCCGATCGTGTTCGCTTCATGTCGCTGCGCAATTACGAAGATTCGAAATCACGGCCCTGGCCGGCATTGTAGGCTAGCGCGGTCCGCGACAATAGCCTGCGGAGAGCGGCGCCAGGCCTGATCAAGTTGCCGATTACAACCATTTCCTGGTTCGGCGCATCTAATTATTTAAGAACTTGAAGCAAGAGTGTGCGTGGCGATACCGCGCGGAGTCCGAAGGGGAGAGCACTGAAAATCGCAGATACATCGGCTCAGGACGTGCGCCTCGAGCCTCCGGGCAAGCAAAAACTGATTATGTCGATCGGGGTGGCCGCCGCCGCACTGATTATTTTCATCTGGATGGCCGCGCCGTGGTTTCAGCGCTGGGCCAACGCGACAATCAGCGTACCCAAAGAGCGGGTTCGAATCGCAATGGTCACTCGCGGCAACCTGGTTCGCGACATCTCGGTACAGGGCCGGGTCGTCGCCGCTGTCAGCCCAACACTCTATGCCACGGCCGCCGGCACGATTACGCTCAATGTCGAAGCCGGCGAACGGGTACTGGCCGGACAGGTGGTCGCCACCGTTAATAGTCCGGAGCTGGCCAGCCAGCTAAGGCAGGGACAATCAACGCTGGAGCAGCGTCAGATGGAGCTGCAGCGCCAGCGCATCGAATCCCGGCAACAGGCACTCGAGAAGCGCAAGGCGGCCGACCTTGCTGATGTGGCGCTCGTCGCTGCACGACGCGAAAAGCGCCGCGCCGATCAGGCGCATGATAAGGGTTTGATCCCTCGTATCGACTACGAAAAGGCGCAGGACGATCTGCGTAACGCCGAGCTGGCCTACAAACACGCTATCGCGGACGCGGAACTCTTCGGGGAACGGCTTGAGTTCGAGCTGCGTGCCAGCGAATTCGATTTGAATCGCCAGCAACTGCTCGTGGACGATCTGCAACGGCAGGTTGACGACCTGTCGATCAACTCGCCAGTCGACGGCATCGTCGGCGACCTGCTCGTCGATCAGAAGGCCGCGGTTTCCAGAGACATGCCGGTCATGGCCGTCGTTGATCTCTCTCGCTTCGAGATCGAAGCCGGTATTCCCGAAGGCTATGCCGACGATCTGGCGGTTGGCATGCAGGCTGAGATTTCCGTTGGCGGCCGCAACTACTCGGGGCAACTCGTCGCCGTATCACCCGAAATAGTGGATAACGAGGTCAAAGGGCGACTGCAATTCGTCGGGAATGACCAGCCAAAAAACCTGCGACAGAACCAGCGCTTGCAAGCGCGAGTACTGGTAGCCCAATACGACGATGTACTGATGGTACAGCGAGGCCAGTTTCTTGACAGCGGTGCCGGACGCATCGCCTACGTTATCGGCGAAGACGGTCTTGCGACCCGCCGATCGATCGAGGTCGGCGCCAGAAGCCTCGGTGCCGTGCAGATCGTCTCAGGCCTCAACGCCGGAGACGAGATCGTAATTTCCAATCTTGACCCCTTCCGCAGCGCAGAATCCGTGCGCCTGACGAACTAGAAATCAAAACACCACCAGGGAGCAGTACATGCTGAAGATGACCAATGTATCGAAGATCTACCGGACCAATACGGTAGAGACGCACGCGCTTCGTGAGTTCTCACTAGCCGTCGACGAAGGCGAATTTGTTTCCGTGACTGGCCCGTCCGGTTCCGGCAAGACCACGTTCTTGAACATCGCCGGCCTGCTTGAAGAAATGACAAACGGCACCTACGAACTCGACGGCCGCGACATCTCCAAGCTCAATGATAGCGAGCGATCGCGGGTCCGTAACGAGAAGATTGGCTTTATTTTCCAGAGCTTTAACCTGATTCCCGAACTCGACATTTTCGATAACGTCGATGTACCACTGCGCTACCGCCGACTGGGTGCCCCCGAGCGCAAACGTCGTATCGAGGAGTCGCTCGAACTGGTCGGTCTCGCATCCCGTCTGAAGCATCTCCCCGCACAGCTATCGGGCGGGCAGCAGCAGCGTGTCGCCATCGCACGAGCGCTGGCCGGCGAGCCGCGCTTCCTGCTTGCGGACGAGCCCACCGGTAACCTCGATACGCTCATGGCTGACAGCGTTCTGGATCTTCTCTCCGAGATCAACCAGAACGGTGTCACGATCATTATGGTGACGCACGAACTGGCGCTCGCCGAGCGCGCGAAACGCAACATTTTCGTGCGCGACGGCCAGGTCACCGACGCTGCGCCGGAATTCCGCCTTGCAGCCAACTCATAAGGAACGCTGATGTTTCGCTATTACCTGAAACTCGGTGCGCTCAGCATTCGCGCCAACCCGGCACTCAGCGCCCTGATGGTCGCCGCTATTGCGATCGGAATCGGCGCCTGCATGACGATTCTCACGATCCAGCACATGATGGGTTCGAATCCGATTCCGCATAAATCGGACCAGCTCCGTCACGTCCAGATGGACAGCTGGAGCGATGCTAATCCGTTCAATGATGGCCAGTCACTGCCATACCAGCTGACCTACATCGATGCCCGGAACCTGCACGCGGAAGGCAAGGCAATTCGGCAGATCGCGACCTTCAAGTCCAGCCGCATCCTCGAGCCGGATGACCCGGATGAACTGCCGTTCACCGTCGAGAGTCGCGCGACGACGAAGGATTTCTTCGCGATGTTCGACGTGCCCTTCAAGTATGGCTCCGGCTGGAACGACTCCGCGGATCAGTCCGAGGAGTTTGTTGTCGTGCTCGGTCATCCGCTCAACGAGCGCCTGTTCGGCGGCGAAGACTCGACGGGGCGCAGCATCAAAATGAACGGCAATACATTTCGTATCGTCGGCGTACTCGATGTATGGAATCCGGTGGTTAAGTTTTACGACCTCAATAACAACGCGCACGAGCAGGTGGAAGATGCCTACTTCCCGTTCTCAACGGCGATTGCGAATGATTTCAATAATGATGGCAACACGAACTGCTGGAAGCCGCCCGAAGGCGGCGACCGGGCAGCGTTCCTGAGTTCGGAATGTATCTGGATCCAGTTCTGGGTCGAGATTCCGAATCAAGCCGCCGAGACCGAGTATCTGAATTTCCTCAACGCCTATGTCGAGCAGCAGAAGGAACTCGGCCGCTTCCCTCGTCCGCTCGACAACCGGCTGCCGGATGTCGGGGAATGGATGATTATCAATGAGGTTGTGGACGACGACGTGTCCGTCCTGCTCGGCCTCGCGATCCTGTTCCTGATTGTCTGTTTGCTGAACACAATCGGGCTACTGCTTGCAAAGGTAATGCGTCGTGCCAAGGACATCAGCCTCAGACGCGCACTCGGTGCCAGCAAGGCAACCCTGTTCGGCCAGTACATCACCGAGGCCGGGATGATCGGGATCGCCGGCGGTCTTCTAGGTATCGGCGCGACCTGGCTCGGGTTGCTCGGCATTCGCAATCTTTTCGGCCGCTTCGACTTCGTTGAACGGCTGACGCAGATGGACTGGTCGATGGTCGCGCTGGCGATTGCACTTGCCGTCGTGTCGGCGCTGGCGGCCGCACTTTATCCCACCTGGCGAGCCTGCCAGGTAACACCGGCCAGCCAGCTGCGTATCCAATAAGAAGGCGATACAAAAGACGAACCGGCATTTGCATCGCCGCACAGGAGAACAAACATGGAATTCGGACCAATATGTCGGGCGCTGCTCCGTAACAAAGGTGGCGCGATCCTGATCGCTCTTCAGGTCGCCGTCACGATGGCGATCATGGTGAACGCAATAGCGATCATGCAGGAACGGGCGTCGAACATGGGGCGACCGAGCGGGATTGATGAAGCCAACACGCTGACGCTGACGAGCACTAGTTTCGCCGCGGAAGCTGACCAGCGCGCAACCTATATCAACGACCTGGAGATGCTGCGCAACACGCCCGGCGTCGTCAATGCGGTGGGAACGAACTCCTTTCCGTTACGCGGCGGCGGCTGGTCGATGGGGCTGCAGACGGAGCCCGGGGAGGACATGAGTGGCATTGGTACGGCCATCTACTTCGGCGACGAGCACATGATCGAAACGTTCGATGTCGAGCTCATCGACGGCAGCAACTTTGCTCCAGAGCAAGTCGTGTTTCTCGACCCCGACGATTTCAAGTGGGAGCCATACGTGATCATTACAGAATCTCTGGCGAAGGCCCTCTTTCCTGATGAACGGGGCTCGGTCGTCGGCAAAACTGCTTACATCAACCAGAACGATCCGGTCCAGATCATTGGTGTCATCGACCAACTGCAGGCACCATGGCAGAGTTGGGACGACATCGAGAATGCGCTGTTTTCGCCGGTAAAGCGGGCCGAAGGTTTTTCGCGATACGTTGTGCGCGCGGAGCCCGGCATGCGCGACGAGCTGTTGCCGAAACTCGAAGAGATGCTGGCAAGCGCCGACAAGACTCGCCTGATTCGCGGCGCACAGACTTTCGACGAGGTTCGTGAGGAGGCCTACCTCGGCGACTCCGCGATGATCAAGATCCTCGGTTTTGTCATCATCCTGCTAACGGCGATCACCGGTCTTGGCATCGTTGGCCTCGCAAGCTTCAACGTGTCGCGCCGTACGCGACAAATCGGCATCCGCCGTACCCTCGGCGCAACGAAGCCGGCCATCATGCGCTACTTCATGCTGGAGAATTTCATCGTCAGTTCGGTCGGCGTGTTCGTCGGCGGCGCGCTAGCTATCGCACTCAATATATTCATGGTCGAAAACTTCGACCTGACACCGATGGCCTGGTGGGTTGTTCCGGTCGCGATGGTGGTCCTGTGGCTGGTTGGCCAGGCTGCCGTTGCCGGTCCCGCACGGCGCGCAACAAAGATACCGCCGTCGATCGCAACGCGATCAGGATGAGTTGGAGGACGACGTGATGCGTCCGCAAAAGATTGCGCTGGGCCGTGCGGCGGGCTTTACCTAGTAGCCTTTCTCCGGATCGACCACGTTCAGCAACTTGTCGCCGGCGATGAATCGCCTGACGTTTTCTTCGACGAGAACGTCGTAACGCTCCCGCTCACTGCCGGAAGCCGCGACATGCGGCGTAATAATCACATTGTCCATCTGCCAGAGCGGGTGGTCTGCTGGCAATGGTTCCGGTTGCGTAACATCAAGGCCCGCGCCGGCAATGCGGCCATCCTCGAGTGCCGCGACCAGCTCGTCAGTAACGACACTACCGCCACGACCGACGTTGATGAACAATGCACCCGGTTTGACGGCATCGAAGAAAGCGCGGTTGAACAGGTTGGTCGTCTTCGGGGTAATGGGCAAGGCATTGACGACGACGTCGGCTCGCGCTGCCAGTGTGAGCAACTCGTCCGACAAACCCACGTAGCCCACGAAGTCCGGACCACTACGCGAGCTGTTGCGCGTTGCAATAACAAAGGTTCCCAAGCCGTGTGCCCGCCGCGCCACGGCGGTGCCAATGCCGCCAAGTCCGACAACCAGTACGGTCTTACCGGAAAGCGATGTCATGCCGGCACTCTCGGCCAGCCCGCGCTGCCAGCCGCCACTCTGCATCACCTTGGCGTAAGGGACCAGACCCCGGGTCAGGCTCATCATCATCGCGACCGCGTGTTCGCCGATAATCGACGATGACATCTTCTGCATGTTCGTCAACAGAATATCGCCATTGCCGACTCTATCGACCGCCAAACAACGTTCCGATCCCGCACTGAAAATCTGTATCCAGACGAGGTCATCGGCGGCCGCAACAATGTCGTCACGGCAAAACCCGACGATCGCATCGGCACCGGCTGCTTGTGCCGCTGCAGCGCCCGATGTATCGACACCGACGATCTGTGTCTTGGGATAGGCTGCTTGTAAGCGTTCGGCAAGGCCGAGCACGTCGCGAACGACAATTTTCTTTGGCGCGCGCCAGCCATCGAGATCACGCGCGGCAACCGGTCCTTCGGCGAGCCCCGCCTCATCAATCAGTTGCTCGATTGAAAGCTCTGCTCGCGCGGCACCTGCTGCCACTGCCGCGATTGCAGTAAGAGAAATAAGAAAAGCGTGACAACGCATGGAAAAGCTCCTGTAACTGTTGCGGCCGTCGAGAATACGACAACAATATTCGGATTACGAATAGCGATAGCTGCGAGCGCTTCGGGCTGATTTCTTGATGGCCGTTGCCTATTAGTGAATGATGACAATTGTTCAATAAATCAGTGAGAAAACAGTGAGCCGATCGCACGTTACGTTGTTGTTTGCATTGGTGCTGGCTGCAGGCTGCCAGTCGATGCCTGCCAACCAGCAGGCTGCCTCAGCGGCGAGCATGGTCGCTACCGCCCATCCACTCGCCACCAACGCGGCCCGAGAGGTACTGGCGAATGGCGGCAACGCGGCCGACGCGGCTGTGGCGGCGGGTTTTGCGCTTGCCGTCGCGGAACCGTCAATGAGCAACCTGGGCGGCCGCATCCAGATCCTGGTCAGGTCTCCGGACGGTCGCTACCAGGGTTACAACGGCATGACCGAGGTACCGTCCTCCTATGCAGCTCCGGACGAGCCCGTCAGCCAGGGGTACGGGACCATTGCCACTCCGGGAGTTGTGGCCGGCCTGGCCCGGCTGCATTCGGAACATGGCTCGCTGCCCTGGTCTGCCTTGCTCGCGGAGCCGGCGCGGATAGCGCGCGAGGGCTATTCGTTGCTGCCGGGCGCGGCAGCCCGCCACGAAATCGGTCTGGACAAGTTCAAGGATAATCCGGGATTTCAGCCAGTATTCATTGAAGAGGATGGCAGTGCCTACGATGCCGGCGACCTTTTGAAACAACCCGCCCTCGCCCGCACGATCAGCCGCCTGGCAGAAGCCGGCGCCGATGATTTCTATCGGGGGGAGATCGCGCAGCAAATCGCTGCCGACATGGCTGCAAATGGTGGATATGTATCTGCTGAGGATCTCGCCGCTTACGAAGTTCTCGACGGTCGCTATATCACGACGCGTTATCGTGGCTACGATATTCATTCCCTGGCGGCACCGGCAGGTGGCGGCCTGGTCGTGAAGGCGCTCAATATCCTCGAAAATTTCGACGTGGCAACACTGAGCGACGTGCAGTGGGCCGCGGTCATGAACCAGGCGCTGGCGCTGACGATTAGCAGCATGGCCGATGACCCCGACGAGCTGGACCTCGAGCATGTCGCAGACAAAGCGTGGGCGGCAGAACAGGCAGCGAGTATCAGAGTACCGCTTGCAACGCCCGTTGCGGCCATGGCCGTGTCGTCTAACTCGAAAGAACCGCGGCTAACGTCGGCCACGGACTGGGGTGGCAGTCACTGGGGACAGGACAGCCACCACACAAGTCACTTCACTATTGCTGATTGTGACGGGCGCATCGTGAGCATCACGCAAACGGTGGGACCGTTGTTCGGTGCCAAGGTCATTACGCCCCAGTTGGGTTTTGTATATGCCGCTACCATGGGTAGTTACCTGTCCGCAGCAAATCAGATGCCGGGTTTGCGGCCCCGCACGACCATCGCCCCCACCGTGGTTACCCGTGATGGCGAAGTGGTACTCGCGCTGGGTGCCGCCGGCGGTATTCGCATCCTGTCGGCGATCGCACAGACGATTTCACGGCACGTGGATCAGGGACATGAGCCGGTCACAGCCGTAGCGCTGCCGCGGGTTCACCCGGTGAGAGAAAAGGCGGAGTCCGGTGAATCCATAACCTACGCCGAAAAAATCAATCTGGAAATGACGCCTGAACGGGGCTGGCCGATCGCCGTGGCGGACGCTTTGAAGACGGCCGGCTTCGAGGTGACTCCAGTGGAACGACACGCCTCTTTCGGCCGTGTGCACCTGGTCGCACGAACCGGTGACGCCTGGCAGGGCGTGGCTGACCTGGACTGGGAAGGTACGGCTGCAGGTACAAGCTGCGAATAATGTTGACAAGTTGATGACCCATCATGTACCATGCTTCTCCATGGTACATATGGCACGGGCATAGTCATGCAGATAATCATCGACATTGAAAATCCGAATCCGCCTTTTGCGCAGCTGATTACACAGGTAAAACAAGCGGTTAGCAGCGGCCAGCTGAATCCGGGCGATCCATTGCCCTCGATTCGGCAACTGGCAAATGACCTGGAGCTCAATAACAAGACGGTCGCGAAAGCCTACCGCTTACTGGAACGAGACTCAGTCATTCAGTCACGTGGCTACCGCGGCACCTTCGTGCATCCGGACGGCCGGTCGAACAGCGTCGTCGATCTTAATGCCTGGGTCCTGGAGCAGCTGCAGCAGACAATCTCGGCGTTCAAGGAAGCGGGGGTCACGGACCCGGAAATAAACAACGCTTTTCGTAACGTCATGAACGAACAAACCACTTAGGAGGCCGTCGCTATGGCTTGGTCAAACAATCTTTTCACTATCGCTTTTCTTGGTCAGATATTTTTGATGTCTTACTACTTCCCCAGAAAGCTACTGGCACGAATGCGCCATGTGCTCGCAACGTACCCGCCGGAGACGTATCCGAAGCTTTATCCGAACCCTGTTGAACACTACAAGATGGCGCACCTGGTTTTTAAGTACGTATGTGGCGTCATCCTCGTATTGGGGCTCTTGATTCTTGTCGCAGTCATGTTCTGGGTGGATCACAGCACCTTCGCCGATCATGGTTTCATATCAGTAGCATGGCCCGCCGGGTACGGACTGCTCCAGTTTTTGCCCCTGATGGGATTGGAGTTTTCTGAATTCAGCCACTTCAAACAAATGCGAGAAGCAAACTCTACATCACGGCGCATCGCCGACTTGCGGCGGCGCAGCGTCGCTGACCTGGTATCGCCTGGGCTACTCAGCATCACATTTCTGCTGTTTGCAGGGGCCATACTCTTTGACCTCTATGTGCACGACTTCGCCGTAACATGGGGTCACGACACGATTCAAAGAGCAATCGTATTGACCGTGACCAATGGGTTCCTGGCTGTTGTCGGTGCGTGGAATCTGTACGGCCGTAAACTGAATCCGCACGAGTCGGCCGAGAACAGAATTCAACGCATATCGGTTGCCCTGAAATCACTGTTGTATGTCAGCATGGCATTGAGTGTGTTCATCGCAATAACCGCTGCTGATGACATATACAAACTTGACTCTGTTGAAGCGCTAATCATGAGCGTCTATTTTCAGGCCATCGCGTTATTGTCGTTGGGCTACACGCTGCGCAGCCTCAATCCCGATGAAATTGATTTCGATGTCTATAAGGATGACGCGGCAGCGGCGTAGCCGATCAGCAACACTTGTGCTGGCGGCTTCCCTGTCCGGTAGCGCTGCACCACTGATGGCGCAGTATCCGGGGATTCGGCACGATAAGCAGAATCAGCGCGCCGAGTACCGCGAGGGACAAAGCGAGTCGGGAGATTTTCATGGCGGACCTTATATTTGACGGATAGAACCGACCGTCACAATAGTACGGCAGGTTTTTTCGAAGGATCAGTGTATTCGGTTCTCGTGGCCCGGGACATTTTTGCCAGAACTCTCTGCCACCTGGAAAACGATGCGGCGGCTCCGGCCGGTGTAATCGCCGCTCGGTGCGCGCCACCACACGGCCTGAAAGTGGCACTCGTCAGTATTCGGCCTGTCTTGTATTGCTTATCGGCACCGCGATCCATTACCCATATCGAGGTGCAGGTGATCGTGGTGCTGCGCATTGAATTCGGGCCCCAACACCACACGGAAAATATTGCATGCATCGTCGCGCGCTGCGCGAAGGAACGAGCGAAACGGCCCGTTATCGTCCCAGTGTTTCTCGATGGACACGACGCGGCCGTCAGCGAGTTCGAATCCAGTCACATCCCAGGCATTTGCGTAAGCATGTTGACTCATCGGTCCGGTTGATCGGTTATACATGCGCCGGCAGGAAAACGTGCCTGCGTGGTGTATACGAACGACGGCGCTTCCCAACATCTCTCGAGCCCGATAGTCGACACTCGTCAACCAGATGTGTGCTCCCGCGGCGAGCGGGCATCGCATCGCGTACGTTGAATTACCCTTAAGCGTCACACCGTTGCTCGACGCGAGATCATATGCGCTCGTCCAGCCGCAGCCACCTTCACCGTCACGAGCTTCTAATGATGTGGCCTCCAGCGCCGTCGATCCATCAATCAGCCGATCGCACCACGACTCCGGCCCAAGACTAATGGCCGCCAACTTCAGATCGGTCGAAAAGCCCGCCCGATCATCGATCACGAGTGGGTGCCACGGCAGGTGCCGCGGCGCAAGTGTCAGTTCGGCGGCGATGCCGCCGGTGAGCAATAACGACACCACTGCGAGCACAAGTCTCTTGCGGCTTTGCCTGTTCCGGGGAAGCCGGCGCAGAAGCCAATACAGTGCCTCTGGTGATTTCGACAGTAGTCTTACGATTCTCAACAAAAGGTCCACGGGAAACCTGCTCGGCAACTCTTTAGCTAGATGCCGCCACCGGTTCGGAAACCACCGCGACCACGCTTCGACGCCGGTCGCGACCGTGGCGCGCGTGGCAGCTTAAAGCCCTCATTGCGGCGCGCACCGGTTGGGCCCGGCCAGTGCCAGGTTGGACGGCGAGTAGACGCCTGGCGGCGCTTGCGGGCGATGCCACCGCTGCCGAAATCCGGCCACGCTCCGGCCACCTCACGGTAGCCTTGATATTGCTGCAGCACGTTCCACAGAGCGCCACCTCGAATCGCGCCGCCAAGTACTTCGCGCATCATCGACACGATCAGGTCGCCTTTATCGAAACCGGAGCGCAGGTCATCGTAACGACTCTGTTTAAATCGTTGCCGAACCTGCTGCAGTTCCTGAACGCGCCTGAGGTGCTCCTTGTGTACTTCGCGATTGCGGCTAAATTCGCCCCGAATCTCATCGTCTTCGCGTCGCAAGTGACGGAGATCATCGACAAGAGCATCATCTTCTGTGGTCATGGTCGAGCGCGCGAGGTTTGTCAGGTCCGCGACGTCGCGGCGCTGTAGCGCGTCAGAAAACATGTTGACACCCTGGGTAATGTAACGGTCTTCGCCGGCCGCGAACAAACTTTGCTCGCTTTGCAGCTCGTGCAGTTTGGCCTCAGATTGTACAATTTGTTCGTCGATCTCATCTTGCCGTCGTTCGGCATCGACGAGCATCGACTTCGCGACATGTACGCCACCTTCTTCGGCCGCAGCTTCTTCCAGGGCCTGCAGTCTGTCGAGTTCCTTGTCCGCGTCGGTGCGCCGACGTTCAGCGTGTTCCCTGAGGCGCCTGGGAATTTCCTGGAGCATCCAGTAATTGGGTCGTGCCCTTTGGTAATTACACAATCGCGCGACCCAGCCGTCGAGCAGGCGCGCAAATAGATTGGCGCGGTACTCCGCCGTGCCATAGTGACGATTCCACAGGTAAATGAACAACGGATCGTTCTCGTACGGCTGCCCTTTTGAGCGGCGATCCGTTGCCACGACCTCCGCCTTCTCCGCGGCGCCCATCGCGATGGCATCAGCTTTCTGTGTTAGCTCGAGCTGAGCGAGAAACGCGGAATCCGATTCGAGCATTGACTGCACTTTGGCTTCGCGCTCGGCAAGCGCCTGTGCCGCCTCATCGACGTCGTCATGCAATTCATACCGACGTTCCTCGAGTTTCCGCAACGCCTCGGCGGTTAGCGATGTTCGTTCGTTCAGTGCGGCTATCGCATTATTTCGCTGGCTAAGAATTTCCCGCACCTGGAAATCTGCCGAGTCAATGCGTTTTACCACGTCACCCTGGCGAATCGCATCGAGCCGCGTTGCCGCCATTCGCTTCAACGCCTGCGCTTGCTGCTGCTTGTTGATTTCGACGGCGCGGGACGTGGCCTGCAGCTCTCCGTCCAGGCGCGCCAACTCCCTGCGCGCCGTTCGCAGCGTCGTGTCCAATTCGCCAAGCGTGTCGCGTCCCGATAGCATCGTTACCAGTCCGTTATCGCCGCACCGCTTGTCGGTATGCGGTACTCCGGATCGAGTTGACCGGCGCTCTTGGCGCCGACGATATTGCTTTGAACAATGCCATCATCCCGTTTATCCGCGGCGACGGCCTCGAAGGTTTCCTCGCTGACACGCACGCCCCATTTCGACTGCATCCGTGTAAGACCGTCTTCTTCGCTCCGGACGGGCACGGACACCACAGAGCCGGCCGACGTTACCGCCTCAACGATCAAGTAATAATTCCTGGCATCGGCATTGACGTCCGGAATACGCCACACGCCCGATAGTTCGTTCGGTCGGGAAACAATTCGGATGTCATAGCTTGTTTCCAGGTCACGGTGCAGCTCCCGCAATTCTTCGAGCAGATTTTCGGCGCGTTCGTAATCCTCGCCATCGAGCGCCCGCCTGGCCTCGCCAAGTTGCCGGGTAGCCTGTTCATTTGCCTTGGTGCTGTCAGAAATCGTACTAATCTCGGCGTACACCGTCTCTATCTTCGCGGGCAGGTCCGCGTGCAGTCGCGCTTGTGGCTGGCCGACCATGATGAAATACGCGAGCCAAATGAGGAGGCCGAACAACAGGAGGCCAGTGACCGATTTTCCCCATCGATTCCTGCGTACATAGGTCCGTGCAAGCTTCGCAGAGAAGCTGTTGGGCGTCGGCGTGTAGCTGAAACGGTCCTCTTCGAGTGCCTCGACGCCAGCGGCCAGCGCCGCATCGCTGACCTCAATTCCCTGGGCCTCGTAGATTTCCCGCAGCCGCGCCATTAGTCGCTGGCGCCGTCCGTCCGCATCGAGCTCACGATCGACAATAAGGTCGCGGTGGCGGACGGTATCGACGACATCCATCGCCACCATCAAATCTTCAAGCGGTGCTTTGTCAGCACCTGCCTCGATGGCTGTGGTCATCTTTGCCTAGACGCCGGTCGGCGGTGGGAGCGTGCCACCCTGTTGAATCAACTTTGCGAGGCGCTGCTTGCCATCCTCCACCGACTCCCGAATCTCCTCGGCATTTCTTGTTGCCAGCACCCGCATTTCTTCGATGATGTCGCGAGAACGCATCTGGAAATTGACTACGGATTCGACCAGCTTCTTCACGGCGTCCGCACGAATGGTCGGACCATAACCAGCGCGGACCGCCGCTTCCTGAACTGCGCCGCCAATGTCTGCCAGATCTTCGAGGCTCTTCGACATGCCTTCTTTCATGGCCTCGAGCGCCTCCGTGCTTTCATGCAAGCCGAACAGGCCGGTGAACGAGGCGCTAAGTGCCGTCAGCACCGTTTCGTTCGTGCCGAAAAACATGATTGACTGTTTGTAGACCCGCTCTTTAGCGCTCGTCGTCTGCAGCAGTCGCGCCATGACAAATTCGGACGTGTTGTAGCTAACCGTCAGATTATCGGACAAATCCTTTGCAATCTGATAGCGGTCTTCGTCCGCCTGCAACTCTCGTACTTTTTCATCGCGTGCGAGCTCAAGTTTTGCGCGCGCAACGAGATCGTCGCCCTCGAAGGCGTCAACGGCATCCGTCGCCGCAACAACTTTGTCCTTCGCCGCTTCCCAATGAGTTTCAGCGGTCTTCAGTACATCCAGTGCAAGAATCTCGGACTCTTTCAGCGCACCGCGAAAATCCTGGTAGGCGTTAAGAATAATATGTTCGCGCTCAATCTGGTCACTGGAGTCCTTCGCAATCTCCAGGTAAGTCTCCTTGATATCCTGGAATCTTGATGCAATATCGCCGCGCGTCACTTTCATCCAGGCATTGCCGATGCGCTCGAAGGTATCGATCTTGCCGTCTTCAACCTGTTCGACCATCGATTTCGCGTCATCACGAATCGAATTGAACGAATCGGTAATCTCTTCGTAACGCTCGCCGAGTTTCATGGAGCTGATCTGCTCGCGAACCACCTCGTTGAACAGCGAAGCCTGGCTTAACGTGCGAGCGATGGCAGTGACCTTGGCCTCATCCAGCTGCGTCAGGCGATTGAGAAGCGCAACGATCGGTGCCTCGTCGGTTTTTTCCGGTACGAGACCGAGATCCCGCAGCTGATTCATAGCGCGATCGAAATATTTCAATACAGATTTGCTCATCGGTGCTCCTTATTGCGATTACTTGTCGACCTGTGGGCGAGCCATCCGCCGGGGCGAATGATATCAAAAGAAAACGTCGATACGTCTGTTGTCGGCCACTTGCTAACGCTATATTCGCTGCCGATATCCGAATCTAAACGATCGCTAACCTACGGAAATGTAAAGAAAACCGCCGCGTTCTTCCTTCGAGCGCCGTAACAAAAGTTAACAGTTGGCAAGTGGGACACGGCATATGCCAACCCTATACTTAGACGCTAGCAAGACTGCCGACGCGTTACGGCTCGGGTGAGTGCCGCCGTACATTTACGTATAGCAACGACGCCTCCCGAGTCATAACGTCGAAGACGTAAGGCCACTCGCCTGCTCCTGTCAGCGAGGGATGAAATGCCACAAGGGTCCTTGTGGTGCTTGTTTTGAATGTTCACCGCCCGTGACCGATGGAAACCGAGAACCACCGGAGGTGTACCCATGAGCATTCGTACCTGGGCTGAGCCCTACAAGATCAAAGCCGTCGAGCTCATCAAGATGACCACTCGCGAACAGCGCGAAAAGGCTATTCGCGAAGCCGGTTTCAACACGTTTCTGTTGCGTTCGGAAGATGTCTATATCGACCTGCTCACTGACTCCGGGTGTGGCGCCATGAGCGATCGCCAATGGGCTGGTCTTATGCTTGGTGACGAGGCGTATGCGGGCAGCAGGAACTTCTACCACATGCGCGACACGGTCGAAGAATACTATTCATACAAGTACACGGTGCCTACTCATCAGGGTCGTGGTGCTGAGCACATACTGAGCCAGATGCTCATCTCCAGCGGGGATTACATTCCGGGCAACATGTACTTCACGACGACACGATACCATCAAGAACTGGCTGGCGGGACGTTCGCTGATGTGATTATCGATGAAGCCCATGACGCGGAATCCGAACATCCGTTTAAGGGCAATGTCGATATCGCGAAGCTCGATGCACTCGTCGACAAAGTCGGCGCAGAGCACATCCCTTATGTTTGTATCGCTACTTGCGTCAACATGGCCGGCGGGCAACCGCTCTCCCTGGACAACCTTCGACAGGTTCGCGCCTGGTGTGATGAGCATGGTGTACTCCTGGTCCACGACATGACGCGCGTCGCAGAGAACGCCTACTTCATTCAACGCCGTGAGCCCGAGTATAAGGACAGGTCCATTCGGGAAATCGTGTATGAAATCTGCTCGCTAACCGACATAGCGACCATGTCTTCAAAGAAAGATGCAATGGTAAATATCGGTGGCTTCCTCGCCATGAACGACGAAAAACTCTACGAGAAAGCCTGCGCACTCGTCGTCGTCTATGAAGGCCTGCACACCTATGGCGGAATGGCTGGACGGGATATGGAGGCGCTTGCTATCGGTATCACCGAGAGTGTCGACGATGACCACATTCGAGCCAGGGTTGGCCAGGTCGAATATCTTGGCGCCGCAATCCAGCGAGCCGGTGTACCCGTAGTCACGCCGATCGGCGGCCACGCGGTTTTCCTGGATGCGCGCAGATTGTTGCCGCACTTGTCCCAGGATCAGTTACCCGCTCAGGCACTTGCAGCAGCACTGTACAGGGAGTCAGGCGTGCGCTCGATGGAGCGCGGCGTCGTATCCGCGGGTCGCGACAAAAACACGGGCGAAAACTACATGCCGAAGCTGGAGCTTGTGCGGCTTACGATCCCGCGCAGAGTCTACACACAGGCACACATGGACGTTACGGCTGAGAGCGTCATTTCAATCGCAGAGAAAGCGGATAGAATCCGCGGACTGCGGTTCGCCTACGAGCCTGAAATGCTGCGCTTCTTTCAGGCGAAATTCGAGGAAATCTGAGCTCGTCCGCCGCAAGGCGTACCGGAAATTTGTTCAAGTGTGGCTCAGAAAATGATGCGGCTTCCCGTAAGCCCCTGGAACAGCTTGCGCGGCGTTAGCTGCGGCAGCAGAAGCTGTCGCGTGGCCATCGCAGCCCGGCCCACCACATCCGATGAATAGCGGAGCGCTTCGTTCGGTGATTCAAGGCGCGCCATTGTGGCCTGGTACACGCCTTCTTTGGCAGCGGCCAGCACCGGGCTGGCTACGACGCTCTCGCCAGCAACGAGCCAGGTCGTGATGTCCCCGAAGGAAATCAGCATAGGCATGGGTGTCGCTCGGAATCGCCTCAGTCGCCGGTCCGCTAACAGACGGCTGATGTTGTCACCCGCGACCGCACCCATGTCCATCGCGTAGTAGGCCTGCTTGCGAACGGGCTCGGGAAGGGTCGCGCAATCTCCCGCAACGAAAATGTTGTCCGCGTAGCGGCTCCTGAGCGTGTCGTCTACCGGCAACCACTGATCGCCGGTGTCGTTGAGTTCGGCTTCACGCAGAAAATCAGGCAGCGTCATACCCGCAGACCAGATACAGAGATCCGCAGTCAGCTTCTTGCCGTTCGTAAGTGTCACACTTCGCGCGGCCACCTTTGTTACAGCAGCATCTGTGTGCAAGGTCACCGAATAAGGCGCGCAGCGCTGCACGGCATCACTCGCCAGGCCTTGAGGTTGCCCGTTCAGGATGCGCGATTCCGTCTCGACAACATGGATATTGAACTCATCCCCCTGCCCACGTCGACGTAAAATTTCCCCGAGCGCTTCGACTCCCGACACGCCGCCACCGACGATTACGACCGAGGCGCGCCGCTTGCGTGCAGCGAGCTTGTCGAGTCGGTTTGCGATACGCACGGCGTCGTCGACAAGACGCAACCCGAGAGCGTATTTATCCGCACCTTCTATACCGAACGTTGTTCTCTGGCTGCCGGCAGCGATCAGGCAGGCGTCATACGGCAGCACGAGACCACCCTCGGTCATCACCGAGCTGCTGTCGCGGTCGATCTGAGTAACAACATCGTGCACAAACGTGTGTCCGTAACGACTAACGCACTCGGCGCGCGGCAACACAACACCATCGCGATTTTTCACACCCGACAATATTTCATGAATATTGGGCGTCCACTCAAAATCGACACGTGCATCGACGACGGTCACGTCGTGTTCGCAGGACAAGCGTGATGCGGCGACAAGGCCGGCGAAATTGCCACCGATAATGACGACACGTGATCTGGATGAAGTCATGGCTGGCTAACCTGGATCCGATTCCGCGCCGGCGGAGCTCTTCAACAGGCCGCGAAACGCTCTTTTCGAATCACGCTTGTTCTGGACAACCTCATAGACCTCAGCAGCAATAGGCATATCGACGCCATACTCTTTCGCAAGTGCCATCACCGTCGGCGCGCTCTTGACGCCTTCCGCGACCATGAACATCTCGTCGATAATCTCGGTTATTGATCTGCCTTTCCCCAACTCGAACCCCACCGTGCGGTTCCGACTTTGGGCGCTCGTGCAAGTCGCTACCAGGTCACCCATGCCCGTCAGGCCGGCGAATGTCTGGGGCTCGCCCCCCATCGCGACTCCCAGCCGTGTGATTTCGGCAAGGCCCCGCGTAATGACAGCAGACCGTGTGTTCTCGCCGGCACCCTGCCCATCGCCCATGCCTGCAGCAATCGCAATGATATTTTTGAGGACGCCGCCCAGCTCGCAACCAATGACATCATGGTTCGAATAAACGCGAAACAGTCCGCTATGGAACATTTTTTGTAGTTCTTTGACGATCGTCTCGTCCGCCATCGCAACCACGCTTGCTGCCGCATAGCCCGCCATGATTTCCCGTGCCAGGTTGGGTCCGGTCAATACACCGGCAGGATGTCCGGGCAGCACGTCTTCGATGATTTCGGTCATGCGCATGTGAGAATCGAGCTCCAGTCCTTTGGAAAGACTGACCACCGGAACCCATGGGCGGATATGACCTTTGATCTGTTCGAGGACATGGCGAAAACCCTGCGACGGAATGCCAACGACGATTACATCGGCGCCGGCAACAGCTTCCTCAATATCGGTCGTTGCGACCAGGTTCTCCGGGAGCTTGGCATCCGGCAAGAACTTGCTGTTCGTGTGTTGCTCGTTGATCTCGCTAACACGGGCCGCATCACGCGCCCATAACGTCACAGACGTATTGCGCGCAACCAGAGCACCCACCGTTGTGCCCCAGGAGCCGCCGCCCAGTAGTCCGATTTTTAGATTCACTGATTCGCCCTCTATGATTCGTCCTCTATTTTGGCGCCGCAGCCAGAATTTCGTTAAAGGTTGCACTCGGGCGCATCACCGCCTCGGTCCGCGCCGCATCGGGCTTGTAATAGCCGCCGATGTCTACGCTAGTGCCCTGCACCGAATTCATCTCGTCGACGATCTTCTCTTCGTTATCCATCAAAATCTTGGCCAGCGGTGCGAAATGCGCTTGCAGCTCCGCGTCACTCGTCTGTTCCGCAAGCTCTTGCGCCCAGTACAACGCGAGATAATAGTGGCTGCCACGATTATCGAGCTCACCGGTGCGACGCGACGGTGACTTGCCGTTATCGAGTAATTTGCCGGTGGCCGCATCGAGCGTCGTTGCAAGAATCCTCGCTTTGTCACTGTCATTCTTATGCGCAAGGTCTTCAAGGGCGACCGCCAGGGCCAGGAATTCGCCGAGCGAATCCCAGCGCAGGTGGTTCTCCTCAACCAGCTGTTTCACGTGCTTGGGCGCCGAGCCGCCAGCGCCGGTCTCAAACAGGCCGCCGCCGGCCATGAGCGGCACTATCGAGAGCATCTTGGCGCTGGTGCCAAGCTCCATGATAGGAAATAAGTCCGTGAGGTAATCGCGCAGGATATTGCCGGTCGCCGAAATGGTGTCCTTGCCGCGGATCACGCGCTCCAGCGTGAAACGCATGGCGCGCGTCTGCGACATGATCTCGATATCGAGCCCCTCGGTGTCGTGATCCTCGAGATAGGTCTCGACTTTCTTGATCAGCTCAGCCTCGTGCGGGCGATATTCGTCGAGCCAGAATACGACCGGCATGCCCGACAGGCGCGCGCGGGTTACGGCGAGCTTCACCCAATCGCGAATCGGCTCGTCCTTGACCTGGCACATGCGCCAGATATCGCCTTCTTCCACGTCCAGAGACATCAGCACGTTACCCTGGTCATCGACGACATTTGCGACGCCATCCTCGGCAATCTCAAAGGTCTTATCGTGTGAACCGTACTCTTCCGCCTTCTTGGCCATCAGACCAACATTTGGCACCGTGCCCATGGTGGCCGGGTCAAAGGCGCCGTGGGTTTTACAGAAGTTGATAATCTCCTGGTAGATGCGCGCGAAAGTGCTTTCCGGCATGACCGCCTTGGTGTCTTTGAGGCGCCCGTCCGGGCCCCACATCTTGCCGCCGCTACGGATCATCGCCGGCATCGAAGCGTCGACGATGACGTCGCTGGGAACATGAAAATTGGAGATACCCTTGGCCGAATCTACCATCGCGACCTCGGGACGCTGTGCATGACAAGCGTGCAGGTCGTTGACGATCTCTTCCAACTGCGTACCGGGCAGTGTCGAAATCTTGTCATAAATGCTGGCCAGGCCATTGTTGACGTTGACGCCGAGTTCGTCGAACAACTCACCGTGCTTCGCGAAAGCGTCTTTGTAAAAGACCTTGACCGCATGGCCGAAGACAATCGGGTGCGAGACTTTCATCATGGTCGCCTTGACGTGCAGCGAAAACATGACGCCAGTTTGGTAAGCATCCTCCATCTCGTCTTCATAGAAATCGCACAGCGCCTTCTTGCTCATGAACATGCTGTCGATGACTTCATCTTTTTCCAGAGCGACGTTTTCTTTGAGGACGATCGACTTGCCGCTCTTGGTCTCCAGAACCATCGAGACGTCGCAGGCCTTGTCCGTTGTCATGGTCTTCTCGCTCGAGTAGAAGTCGCCGCCATGCATATGTGAAACATGGGTGCGCGAGGCCTGGCTCCAGGCTTCCATCGAATGCGGGTGCTTCTGGGCATAACGTTTGACCGCAGGCGGCGCGCGACGGTCCGAGTTGCCCTCGCGCAGGACCGGGTTTACCGCGCTACCCAGCGCTTTGCCGTAGCGTCGCCTGAGTGCCTTTTCTTCATCCGTCTTTGGATCGTCCGGGAAGTCCGGAATCTTATAGCCCTTCGACTGGAGCTCGGCGATGGCCACCTTGAGCTGAGACACCGAGGCGCTGATGTTGGGCAGCTTGATGATGTTGGTGTCCGGGAACTGGGTGAGTCGACCGAGTTCGGCGAGATTGTCAGGGACCTTTTGTTCATCGCTGAGGTGTTCGGGAAACCCGGCGAGGATGCGTGCTGCCACGGAGATGTCGCTCTCAGTGATGTCGATGCCGGCCGGCGCGGTAAACGTGCGAATAACTGGCAACAGTGACTGGGTCGCGAGCAGAGGTGCCTCATCGGTAAGTGTATAAATAATGGTTGGTTTCTTAGTGCTCATTCTTTTTTTCCCGTTATGTTCTTCTAAGGCCCGCTCGGACGACAGCGTATTGTATTACGATATCGGAGTAAAAATAAGGAATACCTCTGTCACTGAACGTAGGATCACATTATCTCCCATGCTGCTGATGCTAAGAAAAATGAAACGAGGCTACTTCGCCAATAAAGAGTTCCGCAACTACCTGCTCTACGCCCTGGGCGAGATGGTGCTGGTCGTGATCGGCATATTGATCGCGCTGCAGATCGACAACTGGAACGATGAGAAGATCGAGCA
>CAZTQL010000037.1:0-20197 GCA_964615665.1 uncultured Woeseiaceae bacterium
TGGTTGAGCAGTTGGCGAGTGCCGCGTGAACAAAAAAAAGGGCAGTCGCGAAAAAATCGCGACTGCCCAAGCCGATCGAGCCAATCTCCGTGCTTAAAGTTAAAACCTAAAGACTCAGATCCGGGCTTCTAACAACCTCAAGGGGGACGTAAATACTGCTAGCTGAGAGGTTGTTTTCGATCGTAAACTTCTCAATCCGATCAGAACTTCAAGCCCAAGGCACGTATCACGTCCATCGTGACGTATTTGTTGCCTGACGAAAGGCCATTGCGCTCTGCATAGCATTGAGCGGCCTTCAGTGTGCATTGACCCATGACGCCATCGATCTGGCACTCATTTCGATTCGGTCCGCATTTGCAGCAGCCAGACTCAGTCAAAGACGTCTGTAAGGCGGCAACGTTCTCGCGCGTCATATTGACTTCGCACAGAACCGGACGCCACTCAGTGCGCTCGTCGCTCACTTTGTTGTTGCGTGTCAAGGTCGTGTATTCAGCCGGAATCGGAATACGACGCTCTGTTGCAGGATTTGCCAACTTGGTCACTTCAACATCGCCGTATACGGCGGGAATAGTGATTTCGCGGGTCGTCTCGGGACGAGTCTGCTTGGTCACCTTAACCGTACGGTATTCGGCAGGAATCATGACTTCACGCGTTGTCGCAGGCGTCGTCAAAACCGTTTTCTTAACCGTCTTGTATTCGGCCGGAACTTCAACCTTGCGTGTCGTGGCCGGCGTCACAAGTACTTGTTTCTCGATGGTCTTGTAAGTAGCAGGGATCTCAACCAGGCACATCAAATCGCCGGTGTCTTCCACGCGAGTCTCGATTACCTTGAAGTCGCCAAAGCGCTTGACCGCCTGCGACGCGCTTGACATGGCGACACCAACACCGGTGCCTACGCCAGTACCGCGCTTCCACTCTGTGCGAGCTGGCTGATCAAGTACGCGCTCCGTTACAGTCTCGTATACGGTGGGGACTTCAATCGTCTGTGTAGACGCGGGCTTGACCAATACACGCTCTTCGGCGTTACCGTAAACTGCGGGCACGACCGTTAGCTTCGTGGTTGCAGGCTTGACCAGTACGCGTTCTTCGACGGTCTCGTACGTGGCAGGAATAACTTCGAGCCTGGTAGAGGCGTCCTTGACGAGAACCGTTTCCTTACCCGTCTCATAGCGAGCAGGAATGATCTCGATGCGCTCTGATGCCTGGCGTTTCAAAACCTGTTCGCTGCTGGTCGTGTACTTGGCCGGTATGATGACGCGTGCGTAGCACTCGCCCGGCTTCGGATCCGACGGCATAAGGCCACTGTTGTTGCTGGCCGTGCTCGTCGTTGTGGCGCTGCTTGCGATGTGCGCTTGGGCGTTCGCAAGATCCCGGTCCTTGGCAGCCAGTGACGATTCGAGCTCATTAATTCGCCGATTTGAAGCCTCAAGGTCTGCAGCCGTGATGGCTGTGCTGCCCGCATCAACGGTTGACGTATCCGCTGCCATGCTTGAGCAGCCACCGGCGATGACGGCGCCTGCCAGTACGGCAAGCGTTTTCGTAAGTTTGCTATTCATTTCCCCACTCCTAAGTTGGTCACTAATTGAAAGTGGCCGAAGTATAGGGCTCGAATTAGCTATCCGGTCTCACTGTAACAATCGTTGACAAACGGACGACAGCGCCGCGGGCGCGGACTGCGAATAGGGGAGGTAGGTTGTGCGGGCGTCAGTTCGTTTTGGCAATGAGATCGATTTGATCTTCGATCATTTCAAAGCCAATGATGACGTTCGTGTCCGGGCTGACGATCGCAGCGCCCTGCGTAAAACAGGTCGTGGAACTCGCAGCGCTGGTTTTGAAGCACAGGTCTGCGCCGGAGTTGATCGTCTGCTTGATGACGGAGCCGTCTTCGCGACTGACCAGTAAAACGGTTTCATGATCCGATGAAGGGTGTTGTGCTGTTATCGGGCTGGCAGAACAGCCGCACAAAGCGAGAGCGCAGGCCAGTAGGGACGCAGCGGACAGGTTTTTCATGATTAACCCCTATGGTCGTTAGTGACCTGAACGCGTCAGGACGTGCCCCTGGCTATGCCGGATTCTGATAATTATGTTCCGCTTAGCGCCAGACTAGCAGCCGGAATCTCACGCAAAGTGTGACAGAGATCAAACTTTGCGCCGCGCGCCGTCTGTTTCCGCCGGCAATTGTCAACAACTGTGACATCTATCGATTTGCCATTGTCCATCGGCGTGCGGGCGCCGAAGATAAAACAACAAGAGCCATCTGCACGGCTGCCGGGCGAAAAATGTCCGGAATTGGAGGAAAAATGTCACTTGCCACGGTTACAGAGATTTCAACAGCGTCACAGACAAGTTTCAAAGACGCGATCAACAAGGGGCTCGACCAGGCCAACAGCACGTTAACCGACATAGAGGGAGCCTGGGTGAAAGAAATGAAAGTCGTCGTCAAAGGTGGCCGCGTTCAAGAGTACCGGGTTAATATGAAACTCACCTTCGTTATTCAGTAGCGATGGTTCGCGTAGGGGCGGTGTTAGTGAATAGCGAAAAGGGAAAGACCATAGAGATCACCGACCCGTTCGCACGCAGGTTGGTCGGCAAGTACCTGGAAAATCGCAATGACGACATCGCCAAGTTGACGAACGCCCTTGGTTGCGACGACTTCGAAACGATACGTATTACCGGACATAATCTTTTTGGGTCAGGGGCGGCCTACGGATTTGACGATATCTCGGTAATGGGCGCCGGTATCGAAAGCGCCGCCACGAACCGCGACGTCCCGCAGATTGAGCGTCTGATAGGTGATCTGCAGAACTTGTTGCGGAAAGTCACCGTCCGTTAGCCGGTATCGCGAGGCGTTTTCAAGAATATACGCTGTAATATCCGTCACTTGCTGGCAATATGGCTATAATAGATGTCCAGCTGGCGCAACTATTATACGAATAAAGCCGCCGGCGATTGCCATAGCAAACGAGGACGTTCCCGCTGTGGACTGGAGCAGATTTGCGAGTCGCGATACTTGAAGACGATCCCGATCAGGCCGAGTTGGTTCGGCTCTGGCTGACGCACGCAGAATATTCGGTCGATTGTCATGCCGATGCCGCCACGTTCCTGCGTGCTGTCCGGCGCGACAGCTTCGATCTGTACGTGCTTGACTGGGTCTTGCCGGATCTCAGTGGTATTGAGGTGCTGAAGAAATTGCGGGACGAGCTGTCGGACTACACAGCGACGGTTATCGTGACGGCCAAGAATGACGAAAAGAGCATCGTGCAGGGACTGGAGGCAGGTGCCGACGACTACCTGGCGAAACCGGTGCGTCAGGCAGAACTGGTTGCAAGAGTGTCTGCCGTTTTGCGACGCGCTGGCGGGCGCAAGCCCGAAGAAGATCTGGACGTTAGTCCATACTTATTGAATTCTGAAAAAAAAGTTTTGACCCTGAATGGTGAAAAAATAAGCTTGACGAATCGGGAATTTGAACTCGCGTATTTTTTCTTCAGGAATGCTGGAAAAGTGATATCGCGTGGTCACATCCTGGAGGCAATCTGGGGAATTGACAACAAGTCGGTGTCGACACGCACGGTAGACACCCACGTCAGCCGATTGCGCAAGAAAATGAATTTATCAGAGGGAAATGGCTGGAAGCTGTCAGCGATTTATCAACACGGTTACCGTTTGGAACGAGTCGACGCTTAGTACGTCGATGACAGGTCGGGGAAGAAAAATGGAAAATATAGACGAGCAGGAACAATCAGGCATGTCAGCCGAGAACGCGGACGGCAACGTTGAGCAAATTAGGGAAATCTTGTTTGGCGGGCAGATGCGTGTCTACGAGAGTCGCTTCGCCGACCTTGAGGAACGGCTGACCCGGAACGTCGAGCAGATTTCGCAGAGCTTTGAGAACCGGCTGGAACAGCTGGACGATTTCGCAAAGCGGGAGCTTGAGAAGTTCTCTGAGCTGATGCAACAGGAACGCGCGGCACGTGAGGAAGGGCGCGAGCAAGGCTCGAAAGAACTACACGATTTGTCACAGCGCGCAGAGTCGCAGTTTGCCGAACTCCAGGAGCGACTGGGTGGGGAAGCAAACGATCTTAGGCAACGACTTCAGGACAATATCGAACAGCTGTCCAGCGCGATTCACGACACGGAAAAGCAGCTCAGCGAGAGTCTCGCTGCCGAAACAAAGAAAGTAGCGGATACGTCTGTCAGGCGAGACGACCTGGCCGCGCTGCTCAGTGACATAGCAAACCGCTTGACGAAAGATCAGTAGTCCGCCGGGGGTGGTGCGAGTGTCTCGAGATTATTGTCGATGAACGACCTCGATCAACTAAAGCAGTTACTGTTCGGCGCCGAGAAGCAGACTCTCGATCAAATTACTGATCGGGTAGAGCGCCGCGAGGTTCGAACGGCCGACGTCGCAGAAGTGCTTTCGGAAGCGATTGACAGAAGCTATCGCGAAGACAACGAGCTCGTTGAATCTCTGACGCAGCCGGTTGGCGAGTGCCTGCAGCGCGCTTTTCGAGACGACCCACAAACCTATGGTGACGCGCTGTATCCGGTCATGGGCCCCGCCATTCGAAAGTCCATCATGCACACGCTGCGAAATTTTACGCAGCAGATCAATGAGGCCGTCGAGCATAGCGTTAGCCCGCAGGGGCTTAAATGGCGTTGGCAGGCATCACGCGCCGGCATACCTTTCGGCGAGTATGTACTGCAGAAGACGATGCGATACCGCGTCGAGCAGGCGTACCTGATTAGCCGCGAAAACGGCCTGCTGGTCGGTCACGTGCATCACGAGGCTTCGAAAATCAAGGATAGCGACGCGGTATCGGCAATGTTCACCGCGATTCAGGATTTCGTCAAAGAGTCGTTCTCACCGGATCGCACCGGTCGGCTGGAGTCTGCCGATATGGGTGATTTCACGCTTTGGGCCGTGCACGGGCCGCATGCCTTGCTTGTTTGCGTCATCCGCGGGGTACCGCCCAAAAGCCTGCGCAGTGATCTGAGCGCGGTCCTCGAGCGTATCCATTTTCGTTACGGTGAGGCGATTCGGCAGTACAAAGGCGATACGGCCACGGTGCCGGACGTTGAAGTAGAACTGGAACGGTGCCTGCGCTTCGAGGCTCGCGATGAGAGCAAGAAAAAACGCGGGGCCGTGCCCATCTGGATGGTCGTCCTCCTCCTGCTGCTGCTTGCCACAGTCGCCTTCTTCGGTTACCGCAACTGGACCTATTCGCAGCAACTGGCGAGGTTCGATGACGCGCTCAGTGCTGCTCCTGGCATACATGTGACCGCCATCGAGCGTGACGGGCCGGAATTTACGGTGCGAGGTTTGAAAGATCCTTTGGCCACAAGTATCAATGATGTCGCAGCAAGCGTCGACGTACCGGTGGCACACGTCAGCGCCGACATGCAGCCGTTTCAATCACTACAGCCGGAAATCATTGCGGCGCGAGCGGCACAGCTGTTCAGCAAACCCGATACCGTGCAGATTAGCGTTGTTGGAACGACGCTCGTCGTTAACGGCACAGCGCCGTCGCCCTGGAAAGACCAATTGTTGGCCAGTTTCAAGACACTCGCGGGTGTGAACGCGCTTGATCTGAGCGGTTTGACAGACGAGGTGATCGCGGCGCCAATGTCGGTTCCGATTCCTGACAGCAGACAATTGTTGCTCGACAGGCTGGATGTCCTTGACCAGAGACGATTTTTCTTCAACGAGGGTGCGCGGTTTGCAGCAGGCGACGAGGACGCGCTTTCCCAATATGTGGTGCAGGTGCAAGAGTTGCTGGCCGATGCTGAGAAAGCGGCCTTCTCCGTATCGGTAACGCTTGCCGGATCGACCGATGGCAGCGGCGATGCCGCCAGAAACGCCGTCCTTGCCGAACGTCGCGCCGTCACGGCGCTGGAGGTCCTTACCGCAGCCGGCGTTAATGCGGTGGTAACTGAGCAGTCTGCCGGCCTGAGTGCCGTCAGCGGGCCTCTGGAAAACCCGTTGCAGCGCTATGTGCAAGTCAACCTGCAACTGCAGGAGCGGCCGGAAACCGAATGACACGCCTGACAAGCAAAGTGTGCATCGTCGGCGATTTTGCCGTGGGCAAGACCAGCGTCGTCGAGCGCTTTGTCAGCAATCACTTTTCGGCAAAATACCTGAGCACGGTCGGTGTCAAAATCGACACGAAGGAAATCGAACAACCTGCGCTCGGTACGACGCACAAGCTCGTAGTCTGGGACGTTGCCGGTTCCGATAGTTTCGGTGACAGGGAATTCGCATACCTGCGCGGCGCAAGTGGCTATATCTACGTCGTAGATGGCACTCGTCCGCGTACTATCGAAGCGGTGGAAACCATTCAGTCACAGATTGGCGAAAAGTTCGGGTCCGCGCCCTCGGTGCTTCTGGTCAACAAGCGCGACCTGGCGGCTGAATGGCAAGTAGGCGATGAGCGTTTCGAATCGTTGAGTGCGTCTTTCAACGGTGCCTTCAAGACCAGCGCAAAAACCGGCGATGACGTCGAAGATGCATTTGCGCGGCTTGCGCAGCTCATTGTCGAGAACGAGTTGCGAGACCAGTAATGGAGTTGCCCTCGCCGGTTGTTAGTTATTTACAAAGCAACTTTCTGGACGAGACCCGCCCTTTCTGCCTGTTGCTCGATGAAAACTACCGTGTCGTGGATAGCTGGGGCGATAACAGCTGGTGCGGCTTGGAGGGCGTCGAGCCCGGCGCCGACATGCGCGAATCAGCCCCATTTCTCGTCGGGCTACCGCTGACGGCGACGCAGAGGTTCGAGTTCATCGAAACCGTCGGCCAGGCGATTGTGCACGCACACCTGGTTCCTGATCGCGACAACTGCTATGTCGTGTTGCTCGATGCTCGTCTCGCGCATGCGGCGCAGCAGACCAAGCAGCAGTCGGTGAATGAGCATCGACTGATGCATACGCGCCAGCGCAAATTTATTGCTCGCCAGCGTGAATTGATCAGCGAACTGATCGAGACCCGCTCCGAGCTGGAGCACCATCGTCGCGACGCGGAACGCAGTAGCGCTGAGAAGAGCCGCTTTATCGCGTCAATGTCGCACGAGTTTCGAACGCCGCTGGCGTCCATCATTAATTATGCCGAGCTCGCCGCCGCGGCCGATACCAGCGCCAATGACGTGCAAAAGTGCGTCGAGACGATTTCACGTTCCGCGCAGCATTTGACCTCACTGGTCGAGGCGCTGCTCGATGACGCCAGGCTCGACGCCGGCCAGCTCGAGTTATTTGAGCACGACTTTGATTTGCACAATGTCTTTGATGATCTGGCTGCGATGATGGCGCCATTGGCAGCAGAAAAGGGACTATCGTTTGTGACGCTTGTCGATCCCGACGTTCCGGGCGTAATCCATGCGGACGAGGTTCGCCTGCGGCAGGTTTTGATCAACGTGTTGGGGAACGCGGTTAAATTCACACTTGATGGCAGCGTCAATATCGCTGCTTCGTATGCTGCAGGCAGGCTGCAGATAACGGTCGCCGATACCGGCCCGGGTATCAGCGTCGAAGATCAGGAGCGTGTGTTTCGTGCGTTCGAAAGAGGTAGCGCCCGCGAGAAAGCAGGCGCTGGGCTGGGATTGACGATTTCCTTACGGCTTGTGCAACTGATGCGCGGCGAAGTCTCGCTGGAGTCCGTACAGGGCGAGGGGTGTCGGGTGATTATTGTCATTCCGGCAGCGGCAAGTGCTGCCCCGATCGCGCTCGATACCGATATGCTTGCTGCACCGGGGATCGACACGATGGCGCAGAAACCGCTGAGCGTTCTGATATGCGATGACGATGCTGACATGGTGGCGCTGGTCGAACATTACCTGCACCGGTCGGGGTATGGTTTGATCACAAGTTCAGACACTACAGAGGCGATCGAAAAGACGCTGAAGTACGAACCCGACCTGGTGCTGATGGACTGCAATATACCGGGGATCGGCGGTGTGGCGGCCGCCCGACAACTGCGCGAACAAGGTTACGGGAAGCCCATCGTCGCGCTGACGGCCTCCAGCCTGGATGCCGAGGAGCAGAGCGCTTTCACACGCTTTTTCAGAAAACCTGCGCCGATGCAGGAGCTGCTCACTGAAATCAAACGCCTGACCCACTAAATTCCGCGCTTTGTTGTAAGCTCCGGCGCATGTTCGGACGCAACCTCTCAATAAATCGCCGCAGCGGTTGGGGGCGGTCATGAAGGTCAACAGTGCAGTCATCGTTATCAGCGTTGTCATCCTGCTGATCTCGTTCTGGAACCGTAACGACCTGCCGGAGACAATCGACGTTGTTGCCGAGCTGCTGGACGAGCCGCGGCAAACGACGACTCGGGCGAGATCATTTAGCGCCACTTACAATGATGTGGATTATCAGGTCGAGCCCGAATTCGAGTATGACCTGCATGGCCTCGTGGTTTCCTTCAGGCACCACGATGGCAATAGCCGCATGCATTTTCTTGCCAACGATCACCTCAATATGATGGATGTCTGCGTTGTCTGGGGCGATAGTGCCACCAGCGGAAAACTGGGCAAGATCAATTTCTGGAACGGGATTTTTACGTGCAACGTGCGGACGCGCGATGATGAGGCATGGGCCGCTTTCAGCATGCAGCAGCTGTCAAACAATCACCTGATTTCGGCTGACGAGACCATTCGCGACCAGGTCAAGGCCATCAGGATCGGGGACCAGATTCGGGTGCGCGGCTATCTCACAAGCTACAGCAGTGAATCCGGTGGTAAACGCGGTACCAGCACGACTCGCGCCGATACGGGTAACGGCGCGTGTGAGACGGTGTTTGTTGAAAAGTTCGAGATCGTCAAAGCGGGGCGAAGTGCCTGGCGCCAGTCGATGTGGGCCTCGCTGCTCATGTTGCTCCTGGGCCTGGCCGTGCATTTCAAACGTCCGTACCGACCGTTCCGTGAGGGTGAGGACTGATGCTTTGCTGCCGTTCGCTCCGGGTCTGGTCAAACGTTGCGGAACAACGGACAATTCTCGCTACCTGATGAATTACCGGGCAAGGTGGGCGCATGGGTTTTTTTGAGCGATACCTGACTGTTTGGGTGCTGCTGTGCATCGTTGCCGGGATTGCGCTCGGCAAATACGCGCCGGAGGTTGCGACGGCACTGGATGGCCTGGCAATAACCGTCAATGGGGCGCCGGTAATCTCGATACCGATCGCGCTGTGCCTGTTTTTCATGATGTATCCCATCATGGTCAAGATCGACTTTCACGAGGTCGTGAAAGCAGGCAAAGCGCTAAAGCCGGTCGGTCTTACGCTCTTCATCAACTGGGCGGTCAAGCCGTTCACGATGTACGCGATATCGAGCTTCTTCCTCGGCACACTTTTTCTGGGATTCATCGGACCCGACGCCACGGACCTCGTGAAGATGCCGCTTGGTGAGACGATGGTCGTTGGGGACACTTACGGCGCAGGACGCGTGGTACTCGTTGACGGCGTCAGGATGCTGGAGGTGCCGCTGTGGCGCAGCTATCTCGCCGGCTGCATATTGCTGGGTATTGCCCCTTGCACAGCAATGGTTCTGGTGTGGGGTTACCTGTCGAAGGGCAATGACGGCCACACGCTGCTAATGGTCGCTGTCAATTCACTGATCATGCTCGTGCTGTTCGGTTTTCTCGGCGGCTACTTGCTTGGCGTCGGCAGGTTGCCGGTACCGTGGCAGGCGCTGCTGCTGTCGATTGGTGTTTACGTCGCGTTACCGTTGCTCGCCGGCTACCTGTCGCGGAAGTGGATTATCGCGAGCAAAGGCGATGCCTGGTTTCGCGAGCGCTTCTTGCACTATCTGACTCCGGTTACTATTACGGCACTGCTTATCACGCTGATTTTGTTGTTTTCGTTCAAGGGCGAGACGATCGTCCGCAATCCGCTGACGATCCTGTGGATCGCAATACCCCTGTTCGTACAAACGGTGCTTGTGTTCGCTCTCGGTTATGGCCTGGCCAGGCTGTTCAACCTGAGTTACGAGGACGCTGCGCCGACCGCGATGATCGGTGCTTCCAATCATTTCGAGGTTGCGATCGCCACGGCGGCGATGCTGTACGGCCTTTCATCGGGCGCGGCGCTGGCTACCGTTGTCGGCGTATTGATCGAGGTACCGCTTATGCTAATGTTGGTCAGGTTCTGCCTGGCCACGCAAAGCTGGTTCCGGCCTGCGAGACAATGAGCGACCGTCATTATTTCCGGCTATTACAGGGTTGTTCCATGCGTACTCTGATCGTTATTCTGGCGTTGCTGTTCTGTCATCCGGCGCTCGCCGCCGACCCGGCAAAGAACGAGGATTTCATGGCAGCCTGGGCCGCCTATTCCGAAGCGGTAGAGTCGGGCCGCGTCAGTAAAATATTGAAAACATCGAAAGCTGTGGCTGAAATTGCCACGCAGCTGTTTCCGAAATCCGATCCGCGGCTCGCAAAAATTTTGCAGAACTATGGCGTGGCGCTACGGCGCGGCAGGAAGAAGACTACGTCACGCAAGGTGCTCGAGCGATCGCTCGAACTGATGGAAGACATCCACGGCAAGGGCTCGATCGAACTGGTGCCCGTGATGTCGGATCTGGCCGATGCTTACAGCAGCTACAGCAGCAGCGATCGGCAGCTCTCGCATTACAAACACGCTATCAAAATCGTCCGCAAGGAACATGGCAAGGACAGCATGGAGTATGCGGACCTTGCGTTTCGAGCTGCGACAAATACGTTTTCGTTTTCACGATCACTGTCGGCCCGCCAATATCTGGTGAAGGCGCAGCGGATCTACACTGAGAACCTCGGAGATAACGATCAAAAAACCGGGCTGACATCTTTCTTCCTCGGCAAGATGGCCTTTGCGGAGAGCAAGTACCGACGTGCGATCGATTATCTGAAGGAGTCGTTACCTTCATTTGCCGGAGAGTCGGATGAGGCGCGCGAGTATCGCTTGGCGACGCACGCACTGCTCGTACAAATTTACGAGACTTGGGGCAAGTCCGATCTTGCGACCCGGCATTCGATTGCGATCGGCATGGAAAGCCCCTCGTCGCCGGACGAGGATTATCAACCGCTATTCAGGCAGTTGCCGAAATACCCCAGGGCGATGTGGCAACGCAGAATAGAGGGGTATGTCGACGTTGTGTTCAAACTTGGAAAATAGCCGACTGCTGTCACTGGGCTTCCGGCCCTTCTATCTGCTTGCGGCAGGCTTCGCCATTCTTGCGGTCGCTTTTTGGTTGTTTTCCTACGCTGGTCTTCTGTCCTACGGCAGTTACCTGCAGGGCAATTTGCTGCACAGCCACGAAATGGTGTTCGGATTTTCCGTCGCTGTAATTAGTGGTTTTCTCCTGACCGCGGTGCGTAACTGGACAGGACTGCCAACGCCGACCGGACCGCCGCTTGCTGCGTTAGCGATCGTGTGGCTGGCGGGACGCCTGTTGATCGTGACCGGACCGCCGCTCGTTGCAGCTATCGTCGATATAGCGTTCGTTCCTTTGCTCGCCGTCGCCGTCGCGCGGCCAATCATCAAAAGTCGCAACAAGCGCAATTACAAAATCATTGTGCTGCTGACACTCGTCGCCGTCTGCAATATTTTCTACCATTTGGCTGCAATGGGCCCGATGCCTGCGTGGCTTGCCTACACAACGATCATTGTCGCGCTGGATTTGCTGACTATTCTGTTTGCGATTGTCGCGAGCAGGGTCATACCAGCCTTTACTCGGAACGCGGTTCCCGGCTCAGATCCCGGACGCTCGGCCTGGGTTGACGTGGCAGCGTTCGGCTCGATGATCCTGATCATCGTGGCTAAAATCAGCAGCGACTGGGTCCATGTCCCCGCAATGCTGCCCACTGCACTGGTGATCATCGCCACCGTTGCTCACACGTTCCGTCTTGCATATTGGCAACCGTACAAGACGTTCAGCGACCCGTTGCTCTGGATGCTTCCGGTGGCGTATTCGTGGTTACCCGTTGCGTTTTTCCTGCGCACCCTGGCGGAGTTTTCAATAGTCGCTCCCAGCACCTGGATTCATGCGCTGACCATCGGGGCTATCAGCAGTATGATGCTAGCCATGATGGTGCGTAGTTCACTGGGTCATACCGGCAGGGCGCTCAAGGCGAGTGGTATGGACATGGCGGCATTCCTCTTATTGCAGCTAGCCGCAATCCTGCGCGTGGTCGGCAACCTGGTGACAGCCGATAGCTCCTTCCTGATGATAGCCACGTCCGGCACGGTGTGGGTGCTGGCGTTCGGCATCTTCTTGTACCGTTACTTGCCAATGCTGATGCAACCTCGCATCGATGGGAGACCCGGATAACAATGTCTGTTTCGATTACTGCACTTCACGAGATCGTGGGCCGTGAACATCTGTTGGACAGGCAGACGGTTGCAACGCGCGCGACCAGTTACTGGAACCCGGCGCCGATGCAGGCCATGGCCATGGCGCTGCCGGCGTCGACTGACGAGGTTGCGGCAATCCTGAAACAGTGCAACGCATCGTCACAAGCGGTAATTACCCACGGGGGGCTGACCAACTGCGTCTCGGCCGTCGAGCCCGCTCTTGATGATCTCGTCCTGTCGACAGAGAAAATGCACGGCATCATCGAGATCGACAAGATTGGCGGCACGGCTATCGTCGAGGCGGGAGCCGTCCTGCAGAACGTGCAGGAAGCCGTTGCAAAGGAAGGCATGTATTTCCCTCTGGACCTCGGTGCTCGCGGCAGCTGCACGATTGGAGGCAACATTGCCACGAACGCGGGCGGTATCAACGTGCTGCGTTACGGCATGATGCGGAATCTCGTGCTTGGGCTCGAGGCGGTGATGGCGGACGGCACCGTCATGTCATCGATGAATCGGATGCTGAAGAACAATGCCGGCTACGACATGAAACAGCTGTTCATCGGTAGCGAAGGTACGCTGGGTGTTGTGACGCGTTCCGTATTGCGACTGTTCCCTCAGCCGGTGAGTCGCCAGGATGCGTTAGTCGCCATGACCAGCATGGAAAACGTCATTGCGTTTCTGGGTAAGTTGCAGCGTGACCTGGCTGGCAGTCTCAGCGCTTTTGAAATCATGTGGGGCAACTATTACCAGGCGGTAACTGGCGACAACGGCCACCGACCGCCGCTGTCACGTGAGTACCCTTTCTACGTGGTGTTTCAGGCGGAAGGCAGCGACCCGGAATTTGACGCGGCGCGTTTTGAGCGCGTCCTCGAACAGGCGTTCGAAGACGAACTGATCGCCGACGCTGTCATTCCCAAGTCGGCGGGTGAGGCGCGTGCGATTTGGGAAATACGTGAGAACTTCGAGCCGGCGTTGACCAAACCGCCGTTCTATTTATATGACGTGAGCCTGCCCATTCGGGACATGTCGGCGTATGTCGATGCGGTGCAGGAAAGCGTCAGTAAGCGCTGGCCAAATGCGATGTGCACCGCGCTCGGCCACATGGCCGATGGCAATCTGCACTTTTTCGTGGCGCCGGGCGAGCAGGGTGACTTCCATGCTGCCAGTGACGAATGTGTTTACGCACCGCTCAAGCAGTACGGTGGCTCGGTGTCGGCCGAACACGGTATCGGGCTTGAAAAACTGCGTTGGTTACCGCATAGCAAGAGCGCTGCGGAAATCGCGCTGATGCGTTCGCTGAAAAAGACGCTGGACCCGAACAACATCCTTAATCCGGGGCGCGTGCTCGGAAACTAGCCGGGCAGGAAAATCGTCGCCGGGTGTTCCAGCATTTCCTTGATGCGCTGAATCATCGCGGCGGCGTCATAACCATCAACGAAACGGTGATCGAACGACGACGACAGGTTCATCATCAAGCGTATTGCGACCTGACCGTTAAATACGACCGGCCGTTCAGCAGCCCTGTTGACGCCAATGATCGCGACTTCGGGGTTGTTAATCACCGGCGTAGAGGCGATGCCACCGAGTTTGCCAAGGCTCGTGATTGTGATGGTCGATCCGGATAGCTCGCTCTTCTTGGCCTTGTTATCGCGCGCCGCGACCGACACGCGCCGGAGTTCTGCCGCCAGGTCGTCTAACGAGCGAACTTCTGCATGTCGCACCACCGGTACCTTGAGGCCGTCGGGCGTCTGCGTGGCGATGCCAAGGTGCACGGCGCCGTGTTGCAACAGCAGGTTGCGCGCCTTGTCATGAGTGACATTGCATTGTGGAAATTCTTTGAGCGCCTTGATGAGCGCGAGGCCGAGAAACGGCAGTAGCGTGAGCCGCTCGGCAGTGTCCCTGCCGGCGTTAAGGTGCTTGCGCAACGCTTCGAGTTCGGTGATGTCGATTTCCTCGACATACGCAAAGTGCGGAATCTCGCGCTTTGCTGCCGCCATGCGTTCGGCAATCACTCGGCGCACACCGATAATCTTTATTTCCTTGACGCCCGTCGAGGGCGACGCGCCAAGGGAGATCGCTGCTCCGGACGCCCGTGCTTTAAGGTACAGATCGAAGTCCTTGCGCAGAATTCGGCCGCCGGGACCGGATCCGGGGACCAGGGTCAGGTCGATGCCGGCTTCTTTCGCGCGACGCCGGATCGCAGGCGAAGTGATAACGCGCGTAGGCTCCTCCGACTCGTCAGGCGTTTCTGCCACGGTAGCTGCGGCCGCGACTTCGGGTGCCGGCTCGATGGCGGAGGGCTCTGGTGACGGCTCTGGTGACGGCTTTGCCGATGGCTCGGGACGTGAGTTGGCCGGTGCCGCGGCGCTGTCCGTATCGAAAACAACGAGTGGCGCACCAACGGCGACCACATCACCGGGCTCGCCGGCGAGCTTGATAACGGTGCCACTGACGGGCGATGACAGCTCGACGGCTGCCTTGTCGGTCATCATCGTGCCAACGACATCTTCTTCATTGACCATTTCGCCGACCTTAATAAACCACTCACCGATCTCTGATTCGACCGTGCCTTCACCGAGGTCCGGCAATTTGAAAATGAACTCGCTCATGCACGCACCTCCATGACCCGCTGTATCCCAACCGACATGCGTTTCAGTCCCGGGAAGTACTGCCATTCAAATGCATGCGGGTACGGCGTGTCCCAGCCGGCGACCCGGCTGATCGGTGCTTCCAGGTGATAGAAGCAGTCTTTTTGAATCGTCGCCGCGAGTTCGGCGCCATAACCGCCGAAGCGGGTGGCCTCGTGCGCGATCATGCAGCGGCCGGTTTTCTTGACAGAGTCGGTCAGGGTCTTGACGTCGAGCGGTGCCATTGTGCGTACGTCGATAACTTCACAGTCAACGCCGGTTGCTTTTGCGGCCGCGATCGCAACATGCACCGGCGTGCCGTAGGTGACGATGGTCAGCTCTTCGCCGGGCAACGCGATTTCGGCACTGCCAAGGGGCACCGTGTAATAGCCCTCGGGGACTTCGCCTTTCGGATGCGATGCCCAGGAGACGCCGGGCTTTTCGGGATCACCGTCGAACGGGCCGTTGTAAATGCGTTTGGGTTCGAAGAAGACCACCGGATCATCGGATTCAATAGCGCTGATCAGTAGTCCTTTTGCGTCATACGGGTTGGACGGCATGACTGTCTTGATGCCGCTGACGTGCGTGAAGATACCCTCTGGTGACTGCGAGTGTGTTTGGCCGCCGCGAATGCCGCCGCCACAGGGCGTACGGATGGTCACCGGCGAGAAAAACTCGCCGCTCGACCGATACCGCAGGCGCGCGAGTTCGCTGACGATCTGGTCGAATCCCGGGTAAATGTAATCGGCGAACTGGATTTCGGCGACCGGGCGCAATCCGTTGACGCCCATGCCGATTGCTGCAGCGATGATGCCACCTTCGGCGATCGGTGCGTCGATGACGCGGTGTTCACCAAATTTACGCTGCAGGCCGTCGGTGCAACGGAATACGCCGCCGAAATAACCGACGTCTTGCCCGAGTATGACAACGCTGCGGTCCCGGTCCATCATCACGTCAAGCGCCGAGCGGATGGCTTCGATCATGTTCATCTGTGCCATGACTTAATCTCCACTCAGGATTTCGAGCATGCGGCGCTGCTGCGACTCGAGGTGCGCGGGCATCTCGGCGTACACATCTTCGAACATTGTTGTCGGATCCAGCCACGGCCCCTCGGTCATGGTTCCGTATTTCTGTGCCTCTTTCCACGCAGCCTGAACGTCTGAAACAAGTTGCTCCCACAGCGCTTCGTGTTTCTCTTCTGACCAGTGACCCTCGAGGATCAGGTGTTGTTTCAGGCGCTCAAGCGGATCGCCCAGCGGAAACGATTTCCACTCATCCTTCGGCCGGTATTTTGACGGATCGTCGCTGGTGGAGTGCGGGCCGGCACGATAGGTCACGTGCTCGATCAGTGTCGGACCCCCGCCGCGTCGTGCCCGGTCTGCGGCCCACAGAGTGGCTGCATAAATAGCCAGCAGATCATTGCCATCGACGCGAATGCCAGGAATGCCGAGGCCGAGGCCGCGTGCCGCGAACGCGCGGCGCTGTCCGCCTGCCGTGCCCTGGAATGTGGAGATCGCCCACTGGTTGTTGACCACGTTGAGAATGACCGGTGCCTGGTAAACGGCCGCGAACGTCAACGCATAATGGAAGTCGGCTTCGGCCGTACTGCCATCACCCAGCCACGATGCGGCTATGTGGTCTTCGCCTTTGATGGCCGATGCCATCGCCCAGCCGACGGCCTGCGGAAACTGCGTCGCCAGGTTGCCGGAAATCGAAAAAACATTACCCGCCTTGGTGTGATACATGATTGGCAGTTGCCGCCCCTTGCACATGTCTTGCGTATTCGACAGGCACTGGCACATCATGTCGAACAGCTTGACGCCGCGGTACAGGTACAGTCCCTGGTTGCGGTAGGACGGAAAACACATATCGCCTGGACGAAGTGCCATACCCTGCGCGATTGACACCGCTTCCTCACCAAGAGACTGCATGTAAAAAGAGATGCGTCCCTGTCGCTGGATCTGCCACATTCGCTCATCCAGTGCGCGAGTCAGCATCATCCAACGCAGCGCAATCTGTAGTTCGGTTGCGTCGAGGTTGGGGTTCCACGGTCCCTTCGCCGTATGGTCGTCGTCAAGCACGCGTACGAGCCCTTTGCTCAGGTACTCGATATCTCGCGTGCGCGAACCAATCGGCGGCCTGTCAACACTGCCTGCCGGCGACAGGTCCAGGTAGCTGAAGTCCGGTTCTTCGCCAGGCCGGGCCGTGGGGCGTGGGATTTGAAGTCTCGACTTTTGGATCATAATTAGTCCTTGCGTGCGGCCGCCACGAGGTTACGAGCCAGCTCGTCGGCGATTTCGTTAGTCGGCCGGCCTGTGTCGCTGGCTTCGTCAAAAATCAGCTTCAGGCGGTCTTTGATTCGACCCACGTCGTCGCGAACCTGATCCTCGGAGCTGGTGTGATAATACTCGCCGGCAACACTGATGATACCGCCGGCATTGATCACGTAATCCGGGGCGTACAAAATTCCGCGCTTAGCCAACAGTGCACCATCCGCGACCGTGGCGAGCTGGTTATTAGCGGCACCGGCGATAATTTTCGCACGGATCCGTGGAATGGTCGTCGACGTCAGGATATTTCCAAGCGCACAGGGCGAGAGTATATCCACATCAGCAAATAACAGATCTTTCGGCGGTACGACCGTAACCGGCAGCTTCGCACTGATGGCTTGCAGATTCTCGCGACTGACATCGGAAACGACGAGTTCGGCTCCCGCCTCATGCAGCAGGTGGCACAAACCAGCTCCGACGTGACCGACACCTTGCACCGCAACGCGCAGACCCTTGAGCGAGTCTGCCCCGAGCTTCGCACTCGCGGCGGCCTCGATCCCCTGCAAGCAGCCCAAAGCGGTCCACGGTGACGGGTCACCGCCGGCAACGCCTTCAGCATGCGGCAGCCCGGAAACGAACTCGGTCTGTTCTCGAACGTAGCGCATGTCATCGACGGTACAGCCCACATCCTCGGCAGTGATGTAACGGCCGCCAAGCGAGTCGACAGCGCGGCCGAACGCGGCGAACAGTTCGCCAGATTTTGGTGCGTGGTCATTGGCCAGGATGACCGCTTTGCCGCCGCCAAATTTCAGGCCGGCAACGGCATTCTTGTAGGTCATGCCACGAGACAGCCGCAGCGCGTCGGTCAACGCATCGGCATCGTTGGTATAGGTCCAGCGACGACAGCCGCCCGCCGCCGGGCCGAGCGCGGTCGAGTGCACCGATATTATCGTGCGCAGCCCGGTTGAATCATCGTGGAAGCAATGCAGAGATTCGTGATTATCGAATTCGGCGTGGTCAAAGACGCCCATTTCATTCCCCTCAGGAGGACTGCGCGGTTTAGCTAATATATACCGAAAAAAACCAATAAATCGTGCAAAACCTTTTGTCTAAGTTAATAAGAGAGCATAATCCATGCAATTATTGTAAGAAATACATATTAATCATGCAGAAAGCCTCACTGGACCATACGGATCGCAAGATCCTCGATCTTCTGCAGACTGAGCCGGGCATCAATGCCTCTGCGATCGGCGAACGTATCGGCCTGTCGCAATCGGCTTGCTGGCGACGAATTCAGCGCCTGCGCGAGGAGGGCGTCTTCAGCGATCATCCCGTTATCCTGAATCGCGAGAAAGTCGGATTGACCACCATGGTGTTCGCACACGTCAAACTGACGTCGCACGGCCGCAGTAAGCTCTCGGAATTCGCGGATGCTGTAAGGAGTTATCCCGAGGTTATGGACTGCTACGTCTTGCTCGGCCAGGTCGACTTCCTGTTGCGCATCGTTGCCGAAGACATCAAGGCGTACGAGCAGTTCTTTTTCGAAAAACTGTCGCAGCTGCCCGGCATCCAGGAAGTGAACTCCAGCATTGTGCTCTCGGATATCAAGCACTCGACCGCCCTGCCGGTTTAAGCCGTCGCCGACAAGGCGCTGTTATTCATCAGTAACTGCCGCCATCTGGCACTCTAATTCTTGTCGTGATTGTAGATGTGCACGTCCCGCTGTGGATACGGAATGCTGATACCGTTTGCGTCCAGTGCCTTCTTCACGCGCTCGGTAATCTCATGGGACGCCGGCGCGTAGGTAGCGGACATGACCCATGGTCGCACTGCGAGATTAACGGAATTGTCACCGAGCTCGGCCACGGAGACGCCCGGCGCCGGATCGTCCAGAACGTAATCGCTCTGTTTGATAGCAGCCAATATCACGTCGCGCGCGTGGTCAATGTCATCGTCGTAGCCGATGCCGACCAGCAAATCCATGCGACGCTTATCGGCTTCCGTGTAGTTGACGATCTTGTCGCTCATGATCTGGCCGTTCGGGATGATGATTTTCGTTTTGTCCGGCAAGCGCAGCACTGTCGTAAAGACATCGACCACTTCGACAAAACCATCGGTTCCCGCGACGTTGACCAGGTCGCCGAGTTTGTACGGACGAAATATGATCATCAGCACACCGGCGGCGAAATTGGACAGCGATCCCTGCAGGGCCAGGCCAATGGCGAGGCCCGCGGCACCGATGACGGCTATCAGCGAAGCCGTTTGAATACCCAGGGCGCTGATTGCGGCGATGATGACGAATGTCATCAGCACGGCGTACAGAATGTTGCGCAGGAACTTCCGCAACATAGCGTCTGTGCCGCCGCGCTTCATAATCCGGTCTGCAATGTTTCTTAACAGCCCCGCGACGATACGGCCGACCACAAAAATTGCCAGGGCCTTCAGCGCGAGAAGCCCGTACTGCAAGCTAACTTCCTGGATGGTAGGTAACCACTCTTCGAAATTCATGCTGATCTCCAAAATTGTCGGTCGATCGCATGGATCGCCGGAATATTAATCCAGTGTTCAAACTGCGGGCGATTATACACTCAGGAAAATGTTGCGACGTCACTGTTGCGGGTCACAGCAATTTTCTTCCGGCCCGTCAATCCAAATCCGGTTTTCGGGCATCTAATAAGCAGGTAATACCGGTAATTATGATGACTACGAACGTAAGCTGCGGATTTATCAGGGTATTTCGTACCCGGCAACTCGCTGGGCCACGTTTGCTTTAAACTGAACTGGTGTTATACTTAACTATAACACCAACTTACTTAGGCGCTGGAAAAATGAAAATCACAACACCCACTATCACGGCACTTGCGATTGCAGGCATGGCAACCCTTGCGGCGTGTGGTGTGGGCGAAGCCGGCGTTTCCGATCAGGATGTCCTGCTAGCAGCGACACCCGTACCCGTCGAGATTGCACAACCGTATCGTCAGGACATTCGT
>CAZTQL010000038.1:0-19699 GCA_964615665.1 uncultured Woeseiaceae bacterium
GGGCCGGCCCTCACCACCTGCACTACACGTCACTACCGGACTGGGCCCAGACACTCGGCATGGCGTTCTCGATCATTCTGCTGGCACCGTCCTGGGGCGGCATGATCAACGGCATCATGACACTGTCAGGTGCCTGGCATAAGTTACGCTCCGACCCGATCCTCAAATTCATGATCGTCGCGTTGTCCTTCTACGGCATGTCGACCTTTGAAGGTCCGATGATGTCGATCAAGACCGTCAACGCGCTGTCGCACTACACCAACTGGAACATCGCGCACGTGCACTCCGGTGCTTTGGGTTGGGTCGCCATGATGACCATCGGCTCGCTGTACTCTCTGATCCCGCGACTTTATAACCGCGAAAGCATGTACAGCATCAAGCTGATCGACGTGCATTTCTGGACGTCGACCATTGGTGTGGTCCTGTATGCCGTCCCGATGTGGATCGCGGGCGTCACCGAAGGCCTGATGTGGCGCGCTGTCAACGATGACGGCACGCTCACGTACTCGTTCGTGGAGTCAGTGAAGGCTGTCGAGCCCTACCACTACTTTAGACTCCTCGGTGGCCTGTTGTTCTTCTCAGGCATGCTCATCATGGCTTACAACGTCTATAAGACCGTAAGCGACAAGAAACCGGTACCCGTTGCGGTACTGGATCCGGCGTAAAGGAGACTATAGCCATGCGCCATGAAACTATCGAAAAGAGCCTGAGCCTGATGATGGTGCTGATCGTTGTAGCGATCAGTATCGGCGGACTGATCGAGATCGTACCGTTGATGTTCAGCGCCGATGCCACCGAACCGGCCGAGGGTATTGAGCCCTACAGTCCGTTACGACTGGCGGGCCGCGACATCTATGTGCGGGAAGGTTGCTACAACTGCCACTCGCAGATGATTCGGCCGTTCCGCAGTGAAACAGAGCGCTATGGCCCGTTCACGACCGCCGGCGAAACGGTTTACGACCGGCCGTTTCAGTTCGGTTCCAAACGCACGGGCCCGGATCTTGCCCGCGTCGGTGGCCGCTACAGCGATGACTGGCATCGTCTGCATCTGACAGACCCGCGTGCGCTGGTGCCGGAATCGAATATGCCAGGTTACCCGTGGCTACTCGAGAACACCGTCGACCCGGACCTGATCACCACCAAGTTGAAAGCGCTCAAGTTCCTTGGTGACCCCTATACCGACGAACAGGTTGCCGGGGCAGCTGCCGCGGTCGACGGACGCTCGGAAATGGACGCACTGATCGCGTATTTGCAAGAACTGGGCACCAATCGTCGGGATCGAAGGTAGTTGTCGATGGATATCAATGACCTACGCGCTCTTCTCACGGCCGTCATATTCTTTGCTTTCATTGGCATCTGGGTATGGGCCTGGAGCAGCCGGCGCAAGGCTGATTTCGATGCTTCTGCGGCATTGCCGCTGGAAGAGGACCACCCTATTTCTAATAACGAGCGGGAGAAGATCTGATGCCTGCATTCTGGCACTGGTTCGTTGCTGCTGGCACGATCGTTTTCATTATCTGGTGCGCATGGCTCGTTGGCTGGTCGGCCAAACAGGGTCCGCAAAATATTGCCGATGACGAGGTTGTCGACCATAAGTGGGATGGTGATCTCCAGGAGTGGAACAACCCTGCGCCGAAGTGGTGGCTGTACCTTTATTTCATCACCATCGTCTGGGCCGTGGGCTACCTGGTCGCGTTCGGCCTGGGCGACTGGGAGGGAGCACTGGGCTGGTCACAGCAAGGTCAGTACGAGTCCGAGATGCAGGACGCGGCAGCCCGCTACGAGCCGATCTATGAGAAATTCGCAGCCATGAAGTTCGAAGAGCTGTCGAAGAACACTGACGCAAACCAGCTCGGCAAGAGCCTCTATGCGAGCTACTGCACGACCTGCCATGGCTCGGATGCCCGCGGTGCCACAGGCTACCCCAACCTGACCGACGATGACTGGCTGTGGGGTAACTCGGAAGCCGCCCTGACCGCGACGCTGAAGAACGGCCGCAACGGCGTCATGCCGGTCCTGGCACCGGCGCTCGGCGGCGAACAGGGCATCAACAATATGGTCAGTTACGTCAGGAGCCTGAGTGGCCTGGAGGAAGCCGACGCGGCAGCCATGAGCGCAAAGCCGATGTTTCTGGCTTTTTGCAGCGCCTGCCACACGGCCGAAGGCACGGGCAATCAGATCTTCGGCGCTCCCAACCTGACGGACGATATCTGGCTGCATGGCTCGTCGGAGGAAGCGGTCTATACCACCATCGTCAACGGTCGCAACAACATCATGCCGGCGCATGGCGATCTGCTTGGCGAGAACCGTACCAGGATATTGGCAGCGTATATTTACAGCTTGTCGAATTAGAGTCCTGCCACGAATGATCAACGAGGAGTACCGGGGCGCGCGACAATGGAGCCGTAACAAGCAAGCGGCCTTCACCGTCGTGTGGATTTCGTTCCTGATTGCAGCCGTCGGCACGATGGTGTTTTTCGCGTTATTCGACCCGGTCGAACTCGGCATCCTCTTCTTCGATGACGCAGTGATCAGTCACGATACCGGCTACGCGGCCGGCTTTTTCTTTTTCTGGGTGCTCTGCGCTGTCTGCTCCGGCGTCACGGCTTATCTGGTGCGCACTGCCCCCAGGCGCGACGCTAAGCACCGGCAGAAATGAACAGCACACCGGGCGCCTCGATGTACGAGAGCGCCAAGAAAATCTATCCTCGCGAAATCGGCGGCCGCTTCGACAAGCTTTCGAAGCTGGCAACTGTTGTGTTGCTCGGGCTGTTTTATGCAGTGCCGTGGCTACTTTGGGACGATCGGCAAGCTGTTCTTTTCGACTTGCCCGCGCGCAAGTTCCACCTGCTGGGTCTGACGCTCTGGCCGCAGGATTTTCCCTACCTTGCCTTGCTTTTAATCATCGCGGCGCTGTCGCTGTTCTTTTTTACGGCACTCGCTGGTCGGCTGTGGTGCGGCTTTGCCTGCCCACAAACCGTCTGGACTGAAGCGTTTGTCTGGATGGAGCAGTTCACCGAGGGTACGCGCTCGCAACGCATGAAGCTGGATAAAGCGCCGTGGACGCTTTCCAAGTTCCGCAAGAAAGCGTCCAAGCAATTCTTGTGGATCACGTTTTCACTGTGGACCGGCTTCACGTTCATTGGCTACTTCACACCGATACGCGAGTTGGGTGTTGAAATCCTCGCGCTGAACGTCGGTGGATGGACGCTGTTCTGGGGATTGTTTTACGGCTTTGCGACGTACGGCAACGCCGGCTACATGCGCGAACAGGTTTGCAAATACATGTGTCCGTACGCGCGCTTCCAGAGCGCCATGTTCGACAAGGACACGTTGGTTATTTCCTATGATGAAGCGCGCGGGGAGCCGCGCGGTGGTCGCAAACGATCGGTGGATCACAAGGAAGCCGGACTCGGTGACTGCATCGATTGTCACCTTTGTGTCCAGGTATGCCCGACCGGCATCGATATTCGCGAGGGCTTGCAGTACGAGTGCATCGCCTGCGCCGCTTGCATCGACGCCTGCGACTCCATCATGGATAAGATGAACTATCCACGCGGCCTGGTTCGTTTCACGACCGAAAACACTCTGCTCAACCAAACCACGCAAGTGCTGCGACCACGCATGCTGGTGTATGGCACGTTGCTGCTCATACTGATTGTTGGGCTAGCCACGGCTATGGCGACGCGTACGCCATTGCGCATCGATGTCATGCGAGATCGTAATTCTCTCTATCGGGAACTACCGAACAACTTTATCGAAAATATTTACACGTTGAAGCTGATTAACCAGAGCGAGAATCCGCGCAGCTTCACGCTGACGGTTGACGGCGTCGAAGGAATTTCGCTGGACGGTGTCGACGATGAAATTACGATTGCCGGCGGCAACATTATGACGCTGCCGGTCCGGGTGCGCGCTGCACGCGATAATGCTTACGGCATCGCCACGATCGAGTTTGCCGTGACCGCAATTGACGACAATTCTGTCACAGCGGCGCAAGATAGCCGCTTTATAGGACCAACACCCTGAACATGGCCACTGAACGAGAAGACCTCGAGCCCTGGTACCGGCAGTTCTGGCCCTGGTTCATTATTTCTCTGCTGGGGTTTTCGGTGATTGCCAGCCTGTCGACGGTCTGGATCGCGCTGCAAACGACGGACTCACTGGTGCTGAAGTCGGACGACGGCATACAGATTGTTGCCGAACGTCGTATCAGCGCTGAGCGCCTGGCCAACGAATTAAACCTCGCCGCGCTGCTCGCCATTGATCTTGATACCGGCGCCGTCTCCGCGGCCATGCGGGCGGGCGTCCTTGATGAAGCACCGGCAGTGCTCGAGCTTGAGTTCACTCACCCCGCCTTTGCCAATCGCGACCAGCTGATCACCTTGCATCGAGCGCAGCCGGATGCAGAGGGCAATCCCATATGGTCCGGCCACTTTGTTGAGGTTCCCGACGGACGCTGGTACGTGACGCTCCGATCCGGCGACGCATGGCGACTGTCAGGAGAATGGCAGGGCCAGGCCAGCCTGACGATACGCCCGGCAGATGCCGAAAATAATGAGCGGCGCTGAAACCTGCTTTCACTGCGCGCTGCCGATTCCCGCAAGCTGCAATCTGACAATATCGATCGCCGGCCAACAGCAGCCAGTCTGCTGTCCGGGCTGTAAGGCGGTTGCTGAACTCATTCGCGATTCCGGAATGAGCCAGTACTACGCGCTGCGCGAAGCGCCGGAGCCGGGTGTCGGTCGCCCCCCGGAAGAGGCGTCCGAATGGCAAGTCTTCGACAGCGACGACATGCTGGCCGCTTTCACCCAAAGCGCAGGCGAGGACACCGAGGCGACCTTGTACGCTGGCGGCGTTTATTGTTCGGCTTGCAGCTGGCTGATTGAATCGGCGTTGATGCGGCTGCCCGGCGTCGCAGCCGCTGAGTTGAACCCGGTGACGCATCGGTTACGCGTGCGCTGGAGGCCGGCAGAAAATGCCTTCTCTGAAGTTCTGGGCACGCTGGCGAGTCTCGGCTACGAGCCCCAGCCGCTGACCAGCGACAGCGAGGTCCGGCCGGAACTGCTGGAGCAGCGCACGGCATTGAAACGCCTGCTCGTTGCATCGCTCGGGATGATGCAGGTCATGATGTTTGCCGTCGGTCTCTATGCCGGCGACTTTCAGGGCATCGATGCCCAGATGCAGCGCTTCCTGCGAGTAGTCAGCCTGGTGGTCACGACGCCCGTCGTGCTGTACGCGGCGCGACCATTTTTTGCCAGCGCATGGCGCGGGCTGCGCGCCCGCAAGCCCGGTATGGACCTGCCCGTGTCGATCGCGGTGGGCACAGCTTTCATCGCCTCAGTCTATGCGACGCTCACCAATGGTCCTGCCGTCTGGTTCGATTCGGTAACGATGTTCGTGTTCTTCCTGACGCTCGGTCGGTTTCTGGAGATGCGCGCCCGGCATCGCTCCATCGACCGAACCGCGGCGTTGTCGTCTTTGCTTCCCAATACCGCAACGCGAATTTCGGCCGACGGCAGCGTAATCGTCCCGGTCAGCCAACTGCTTGCCGGAGACCGGGTTGTAATACGGGCCGGTGATGCAATTCCCGCGGACGGCGTTGTCGTCAAGGGCGAGAGCAGTGTCGACGAGGCGCTGCTCACCGGCGAAGCCACCCCGCAGGGCAAATCCACCGGCGATCCGGTTGCGGCCGGCAGCGTCAACCTGGATCGGCTTCTGGAAATGCAGGTGACCTGCACCGGCAGCGACACCACATTGGGCACGATCAGTCGTTTGAGCGAGCGCGCCCGCTATGCACGCCCGGCTTTCGTCACGTTGGCCGATCGGGTTGCGAGTTACCTGGTTATTGCACTGCTGCTTGTCGCCACCGTAGTGGCAACCGTCTGGTACCTGATCGCGCCGGAACGCGCGTTCGAAGTTACGCTATCGGTGCTGGTAGTCACCTGCCCTTGCGCGCTGGCACTGGCAACACCGGCAGCATTCGCCGCCGCAGGTAGCCGCCTGTCGCAATTGCACCTGCTGGTCACTAACGGCAACGCCATCGAATCACTGGCACACGCAACCAGTTTCATGTTCGACAAGACCGGCACACTGACGCGCGGCGCGCCAAAAATCACGGCACTTGTCGTGCTGGACAACAACTACACCGACTATGACTGCCGCCGTATTGCGGCTGCATTGGAGACAGCCTCGTCGCACCCGTTGGCCCAGGCCTTCAAACTCGACGACGCGTTGCCGCCGGTCGACGAACAGCACATCGAGGTCGGGCAAGGTGTCAGCGGCAACATCGATGGCCATAGCTGGTGCCTGGGCAGCGCTGCGTTTGTGGGCGCTGGGATCGCCAGCAATGAAGGCTCAACGACACAGGTCTTTATGAGCTGTGACGATGAAGCCGTTGCGTGGTTTGAGGTGGAAGACACATTACGTCCTGACGCGGCCGCAACGCTGCAGTCGCTAAAGGCGCGCGGCCTGCGCCTTGCGCTGCTTAGCGGGGACCAGGAAGCGGCAGTGAAGAAGACCGCCGAAGCTCTGGACATCGCGGAATTCCACGCCGGTTGTTCGCCGCAGCAGAAGCTGGAAATTATCGAGGCTGCGCAAAGCAATGGCGAACGCGTCGTCATGGTGGGCGACGGTATCAACGATGCTCCCGTGCTCGCGGGCGCTGACACGTCGATCGCACCGGCGCACGGTGCGACGCTCGCGCAGACCAGTGCCGACATCATCATGCTCGGTGATTCGCTCGCCCCGCTGACAACAGCGGTCGCAATGTCGGCGCAGACCATGCGCATCGTTCGGCAGAATCTTGCCTGGGCGATCGTTTACAATGCGCTTGCTTTACCGCTGGCGGCGCTCGGATATGTGCCGCCCTGGGCGGCGGCCATCGGCATGAGTACAAGCTCGCTGATCGTCGTGTTGAATGCACTTCGCCTTAGTCGATTTGAATAGCGCTGCTTCACGATGTCGATACTCTACGTTTTGATTCCACTCGCACTCCTGCTGCTCGGCGGGGCCGTATGGGCTTTCTTCTGGGCGGTTGGCAGCGGTCAGTTTGACGACCTCGATACGCCGGCCATTCGCATCATCATGGATGATGACAAAAAGCCGGGCGACGGTAATGAGACATGACTGAATCGCTGCCCCTCCTCGGCGCCGCTTTCGTCACCGGCCTGCTCGGCAGCGCGCATTGCCTCGGCATGTGCGGCGGCATCTCCGGGCTGTTCGCCGTCAACGCCAGTGCCGCCTCACTGCGCCGTGACCTGCCGATGGCAATTACCTACAACGTCGGCCGAGTGCTCAGCTACATCGTGCTGGGCGCCGCTGTCGCGCTCCTGGGGCGGACGCTTGTTGACGCGATTCCGCGCCTGGCGGCGCCCGCGCGGTTAATCAGCGGTCTGCTGATTGTGCTCGTCGGGCTACAGGTTGCTTTCAACTGGCGAGCATTGGCACCCATTGAAAAAGCCGGAGCCGGTTTGTGGAGACGTATCGCACCGGCCGCGCAAGGCTTGCTGCCGGTGACCAGCGCGCCCAGGGCACTCGGCCTCGGCTTGTTATGGGGCTGGTTGCCGTGCGGCCTTGTTTACAGTGTGCTACTGCTGGCCGCGACGACCGCAAATGCGATCACGGGCGGTCTCGTCATGCTGGCCTTCGGGCTCGGCACCATGCCGGCGATGATTGCGACCGGCCTCAGCGCATCGAAACTTTCGGCATTTATGAGTCGCAGGCGCCTCGGCGCCGGACTGCTGATCATCTTGCTCGGCCTCGCCACGTTGGCCATGCCGGTCATGAAGTTCACGGCAACGCCGGGCAGCGGGCAGCACGGCCATCAGCACATGAGCCAGCCGGACACTTCCCCTTCCCTATAGATCAGGGATCAGCGATCAGCGTTCAGCCTCCAATCGTTGCTCCAGCCACCCGAGCATTGAGTCGGCGTACAGCAGGCAAGCGAGTTTTTGCACGAACGGATTGCCCTGATCGAAGCGCTCGAGTTTGTCGTTCATGCCGAAAAAGAACGGATGCGGCGACAGGAAGATGCCGCAATCCAGATCGCCGATAATCCCGGCGCTTGCAATGATGTCGTCAGCAACACCACTGCTCGAGAATTCGAACCCCGGCGCCGACACCGCACTCAGACTGTCGCCGTAGACAATGTCGTAACAGTTGCCCAACGCACACGACTGCCAGGTCCAGGATATGCCGCCCGGCGAGTGGCCGGGCGTGTAGACCGCTTTGACATCCACTGACCCTACTGACCCCACTGACCCCAGCGACACGACGTCACCGTCCTTGATAGCAACGACGTTTCGAACCGGCGGAAAATCGCCGTACGCAAAATCGCCCTGGGCCAAATCGACATGGGCCAAATCGACATGGGCAGAGGCTTCGACGTACTGTGGATCATCATCTGATAATTTGCCGGCCAACAACGGCTCGCGCCCGGCCTGGCTCGTGTACACGGTCGCGTTGCTCAGTCGCTGCAGTGCCGCGACTCCGCCGACGTGATCAAAATGCACATGCGATACGAGGATCGCTCTGAGGTCGCGGACGTCGAAACCGAGGCCCCGAATGTTGGCCTCTATGAGCACCGCGGATTGCGGCAGCGCACCATCGATCAGTATCAGGCCCTCGTCGGCTTCGATCAGTATCGACGACAAGCCGTCGGTACCCACGTACCAGGTATTGCCGTGTATCCGAAACGGCTGCTGCGGCTCATTCCAGCCATCGCACTGGTCGCAGATAATATCGGCGTCCGGCTCGAGCTGCCGCGGGCCGCACGCAGCGACCAGCAACAGCAGTGCCAGCAAAGCCAGGCGCAATGGGTTCATAGCAGGGCCCTGTAGAAAAGGCGTAGTGACGCAAACACAAGAAACGCGCCGAACAGCATGCTCAGACGCTTCTCTGAAAATCCGTGCGCAATCCTGGCCCCGAGTGGCGCAGCCAGTACGGTCGCGGGCGCGATGCAGGCGAAACCGATCAGGCTGACATAGCCAAGACTCCCGGGCGGCACACGCAGGTCGCCCCAACCTGCAATGATGAACCCAATCGTCGCCGGCACACTGATCACCAGGCCGAACAGTGCCGCCGTGCCGACGGCACGATGAATTGGCGTATTGAACAACGTCAATGTCATCACTGAAAACGTGCCGCCGCCGATTCCCATCATGCTCGAGAAACAGCCGATGGCGGTTGGAATGACCTTGACGAGCGGTCCACTCGGCACGCTGTCCGTCAGGTTACGGCTTTCGGGAAGCAGCAACATTTTGACCGCAACCAGCATTGCCAGGGTTGCGAAAACCAGCGCCAGTACGCGGCTGTGAACCTGTGCCGCGATCCAGGCACCGAGCAGTGCACCAACCAACACGAATACCGCCCACTGCCGGACGATATCGACGTCGACCGATTGTCGCTGATGATGCGCGCGTGCCGAAGAAATAGACGTCGGCACGATGGTGGCCAGAGATGTCGCCACGGCGACGTGCATGCGAATCGCGGCGTCGACGCCGAGCAGTCCGAGTGCCGCTTCCAGCACCGGAACGATGACAACGCCACCGCCGATACCGAACATGCCGGCGAGCACGCCGGCAACAGCGCCGGTTGCCAGCATAGTCATAACGAGGATGAGCCACTGATCCATGCCGCCGGCTGCCTGTCTCAGGCGCCAAGACGCGCGGCGTGATGCCTGAGATGGTCCTCGATAAACGTCGAGATGAAGTAGTAACCGTGGTCGTAGCCTGCATGCAGGCGCAGCTCGAGCGGCAATCCGCTTTCATGACACGCCGCCTGCAGTCGTTCAGGCTGAAGCTGCTCGGTCAGATACGGATCGTCGGCGCCCTGATCAACCAGGATTTTATCGAAAGCCGTCACATTACCGCTGTTGCGCGCAACTTCAGCGGCGTCGTAGTCGTGCCAGCCACTCGTATCGCTGCCAAGGCAGTAGCCCAACGCTTTTCGTCCCCACGGGCTGTGCAATGTCGTGCAGATCGGTGCGAAAGCGGACAGCGATCGGTATTGATCAGGGTTGCGCAGGCCGATGACCAATGCGCCATGTCCGCCCATGGAGTGCCCGGTCAGACCGTGCCGGGTGGCATCGCCCGGAAAATGGCCGAAAACGATGCCCGGGAACTCGCGCGTGATGTAGTCATACATGTGGTAGTGCTGCGACCACGGTGCTTCAGTCGCATTCAGGTAGAACCCTGCACCGAGCCCAAAGTCGTAATCGCTGTCCGGGTCATCAGGTACACCGTCACCGCGCGGACTGGTATCCGGCGACACCAGCATCAGGCCGAGCTCGGCCGCAATACGCTGCGCGCCGCTTTTTACCATGAAGTTCTCTTCGGTGCAGGTGAGCCCGGAAAGAAAAGTCAGCACCGGAACCTTGCCATGCGCAGCCTGCGGCGGAACGAACACCGAAAAACGCATGCTGCAATCGTTGGTCGTTGACGCGTGCTGGTAGAAACCCATGCGACCGCCAAAACAATTTGTTTCGCTAAGCGTCTCTATCGTCATAGTGACCGATTATGGCCGAGAGCGAACGGCTTGTCCCGCTCGTCGAGTGCTAGCGCTTCTGTAGCACCAGGGTCGCATTAGTACCGCCAAAACCGAAACTGTTCGACATCGCGGTCTTGACGCCGGCGTTGTCGATACGCTGCGTGATCAGCGGTTGGCCGGCAACGGCCTCATCCGGGTCATTAACATTGATCGACGGCGCGATGAAATCGTGTTCCATCATCAGCAGGCAGTGAATCGCCTCCTGTGCCCCTGTGGCACCCAGCGAATGACCGCACATTGACTTGGTCGAACCAAAGTTCGGCATGTTATCGCCGAACATCTCGACCATGGCCTCGACTTCCTTGACGTCGCCCACCGGCGTACTCGTACCGTGGGTATTGATGTAATCGATCGGTCCCTCGACAGTCGACTGGGCGATCTGCATGCAGCGCAGCGCCCCCTCTCCCGACGGCGCTACCATGTCGTGGCCGTCCGAAGTCGCGCCGTAGCCAACCAGTTCGGCATAGATTGTCGCGCCACGAGCCTTGGCATGCTCCAGCTCCTCGACCACCACCATGCCCGCACCCGCTGCAATCACAAAGCCATCGCGCGTTGCATCGTATGGCCGTGAAGCGCTCGCCGGGGCGTCGTTGTACTTGGATGACAGCGCTCCCATAGCGTCGAACAGGCAGGCCAGCGACCAGTGTTCTTCTTCACCGCCGCCGGCGAAAACCACGTCCTGTTTACCAAGCTGAATCTGCTCGGCTGCAGCACCGATGCAATGCGCGCTGGTCGCGCAGGCGGACGTAATCGAGTAATTGACGCCCTTGATCTTGAATGGCGTTGCGAGGCAAGCCGATACCGAACTGCCCATCGTCCGCGGCACGCGAAACGGACCGATCTTGCGCACGCCGCGGGCACGAAGCACGTCCGCGCTCTCAACGATGTTCTTGCTCGAGGCACCGCCGGACGCTGCGATCAGCCCCGTGCGTTCGTTGGAAACGTCACCTTCTTCCAGCCCCGAATCGTCGATCGCCTGCTGCATCGCAATGTAGGCATAAGCCGCCGCGTCGCCCATGAAGCGGCGTACTCTGCGATCGATATGCTCGGCAATATCAATATTGCAGCTGCCCGAGACCTGACTGCGCAGCCCCATTTCCTCGTAACTTTCGTTCGCGACGATACCTGAACGACCCTGTCGGAGTGAGTCGAGAATCTCCGCCTTGTTATTGCCGATGCAGGAAACCGCACCAATACCTGTAATGACCGCACGCCGCATGAATCGTCCCTAGAAGTCTTCAGTGGATGTAAACAGGCCAACACGCAGGTCTTCGGCCGTATAGATTTCGCGTCCGTCGACGGACACAGTGCCATCGGCAATCGCCATATTCAGGCGCCGCGAGATTATGCGCTTGATGTCAATCTGGAACGTGACCAGCTTTGCGGTCGGTAATATCTGCCCGCTGAACTTCACTTTGCCAACACCGAGCGCACGACCACGGCCCTCGAGCCCCAGCCAGACGAGAAAGAAACCGACCAGCTGCCACAATGCGTCGAGCCCGAGACATCCCGGCATGACAGGATCACTTTCGAAGTGACACTCGAAAAACCACAAGTCGGGATGAATATCGAACTCAGCCGTGATTTGGCCTTTGCTGTACTTGCCGCCCTCGTCGGTGATCAACGTGACGCGATCGGTCATCAGCATGTTCGGTTTCGGCAGCCTTCCGTTGGTTGGTCCGAACAGCCCACCGTGACCACATTCGATCAGGTCATCATAGTCGTAAGCGTTTTTCCGGGCCGGCAATTCCGCCGCGGTGTGGCTATCTGTCATACGCCCTCCGGCGCTGGATGATTATTGTTGTTCCCTGCGTCGGGCGCGGGTTCACCCCTAATTTTACGCGAGGCCGCTGATCGGCAGTTTTCAAATCGCGCCATTTGCGGCCAGACGGGATCCGCCGACCCTGATCCGCCACCCTGATCCGCCACCCTGATCCGCCACCCCGAGGTTCAGGACTTGTCGTAGTCCAGCGTCAGCTTATCGCTCTGTGGCTGCGACTGGCAAGCCAGCACGTAGCCCTGCTCGACCTCCCAGGGCTCAAGACCGTAATTGTTGGCCATGACAACCGCACCTTCACGCAGGTGAGTACGGCACGTCGCACAAACACCGCCCTTGCAGGAATACGGCAGCTCAATGCCGTGGGTGGCAGCCGCATCAACAATGCTGGCGCCACTTCGGGACATGACGAAGGTCTTTTTGTGCCCGTCCATGATCACCGTTACGGTCGACTGGTCTGCCTCCGCGACAGCTTCCTCAGCGGGCATCGTGGTGCCTTGTCGCGGTACACCGAAACGCTCGCTGTGCACCTGTTGCTCGGACAACCCGCAATCCAGCAGCGCCTGCTGAGTCGATGCGATCATCGTGTCAGGTCCGCAGATGAAAGCCTCATTGATGGTCTCACCAGCGCAGAGCCGCCCGATCAATTCATGGACCTTGTCAGCATCAATGCGTCCCGCAGCAACAGGAAACTCCTGGTCTTCCCGGCTGAATACGAAGTGCAGCTGCAGGCGCTCCATAAATCGATTCTTTAGCGCGTACAGGTCGTCAATGAACATCGTCGTGCTCTGCTTGCGATTGCCGTAGAACAACACGCAGCGACTGCGCGGTTCGGTTTGCAGGATGGACGCAATGATCGAAAGCACCGGCGTAATACCACTGCCCGCGGCAACACCCAGGTAAAACTTGTCGTTTGCCGCGTCAAGGTTGGCGTGAAAACGGCCCGTAGGCGGCATCGCTTGCAGTGTGTCGCCAACCGCGAGCTCATCGGCGGCGTAAGTCGAAAACTGTCCGCCCGGCTGTACGCGCACGCCGATTTGCAGCGGCCATTCACCTCTTGCGGAGCAGATACTGTAGGTGCGGCGCAAGCGCTTGCCCTCTTTCAGCAGCTCTATCGGCAGGTGTTGGCCGGGCATGAAGTCGAACTCGTCCTTGAGATCGTCGGGCACGGCAAGAGCGATGCGCACGGAGTCGGTCGTTTCGGCTGTCTTGGCGACGACCTGCAAAGGATGAAACTGCTTCACGCCGCGATGCTCACAAGCACTTGAAGTATTCAAACGGTTCGAGACAGTCCGTACAGCGGTAAGACGCTTTGCATGCGGTCGAGCCAAATTCGCTGACCAGCTCAGTCTCCTGCGATGCACATCGCGGACAGGGCACTACCTGTCCGGCACCGAGCAAATCGCGCTTGCTCGTGCCTTGTGCGGGCGGCGCGATACCGTACTCGCGGAGTTTTTCGCAGCCCGCCGCGGAGATCCAGTCGGTGGTCCAGGGCGGCGACAGGACCCGCTTGATCGATACGTCGACGATCCCGTGTTCCTGCAGCGCAGCAACAACGTTCGCCTCGATGGCTTCTGTTGCCGGACAGCCGGAATAGGTTGGCGCCAGGGAAACAACCACACAACCATTGCACTGCACGTCACGCACAATGCCGAGGTCCATAATGCTGACTACCGGAATCTCCGGGTCGGGCACATCGGCGAGCCACTCCATGATCTGTTCGCGGCTGACGGCGGCCATTACCAGCGCTCGCCCGGGATGCTGCGCGGCAAGTGCTGCATCTCGGCGATCAGGAAGCCGAAATGCTCGGTGTGAATTCCTTGCTTGCCGCCACCCGCCATGCTGCGCGCGCTTGGCAACGTCAGCGTTGCCTCGCTGACGATGGCGGCAACGCTGTGCTGCCACCCGCCTTCGATGACCTCGAGATCCGGTCCGTCAATAAACGTTTGCATAGCCTCGTCCAATTCGTCGGCAGCAAACATCTCGCCGGTGTAGCGCCACAAATCATCGAGAGACTGCTGTGCTCGTGTGTGACTTGTCGCCGTACCGTCGCCGAGGCGCACCAGCCAGCGCTCGGCGTGCCGCAGGTGATAACGCACCTCTTTGGCCGCGCGCGCCGCAATCTCAGCGAGTCGTTCGTCGCTGCAACTGAGCAGTGCGGCGAGCTGTAGCTGATAGAACGTGTCAAACAACACTTGCCGCACAATCGTGTCGCCGAAGTGTCCGTTGGGCTGCTCGAGCAAAAGCAGGTTCCTGAATTCATGCTCGTGCCGCATAAATGCCAGGTCGTCCTCGCTACGCCCCTGCCCTTCGCGCTCGGCGGCATAGCTGTAATACAACCGTGCCTGACCAATGTAGTCGAGGGCGAGGTTGGCGTTCGCCAGCTCCTCCTCCAGTTCCGGACTGGCAGCGACCAGTTCGAGCATGCGTTGCCCGAGTACCAGCGCGTTATCGCCGAGACGCAGCGTATAGGCGGTCAGTTGCTGGTCCGGAGTCACAGGTTCTCGACTCCGTCAGGGATGTCATAAAAAGTCGGGTGGCGATAGATCTTGTCTTCGGCAGGGTCGAAGAGCGCGGCCGATTCCGCCGGATCCGACGCCACGATCTTGTCGGAGCGCACGACCCAGAGACTCACGCCCTCGCTGCGACGCGTGTACGTGTCGCGCGCGTTATCGAGCGCCATCTGATCATCGGGAGCATGCACGCTACCCGCATGCCGATGACTGAGTCCTGCTCGCGTGCGAATGAAAACTTCGTAGAGCGGCCATTCTTTTTCGGTCACGGGCGATCCTCCTCAAGCAGCCGCACGGGCGGCCTGTTTCTCAGCATAGGCGTGCGCGGCCTCCCGCACCCAGGCGCCCTCTTCGTGAGCCCTGCGGCGCTTTTCCATGCGCTGCCGGTTGCACGGGCCATTGCCGGCGATTACGTCAAAGAACTCCTGCCAGTCGATCTCGGAGAACCGGTAGTGCCCCGCCGCCTCATCAAAGCGCAGTTTGTCGTCAGGCATTTTCAGGCCCAGAAAATCCGCCTGGCGTACCGTTACGTCCACAAATTTCTGCCGCAGCTCGTCATTGCTGAAGCGCTTGATCTTCCAGGCCATCGATTGAGCCGAGTGCTCCGAGTTCGCGTCGTTGGGCCCAAACATCATCAGGGACGGCCACCAGAAGCGGTTGAGGGCATCCTGTGCCATCGCCTTTTGTTCGGCACTGCCGCGAACCAATGTCAGCATGATTTCGAAGCCCTGGCGCTGATGAAAACTCTCTTCCTTGCACACCCGAATCATCGCCCGCGCGTACGGCCCGTATGAACAACGGCACAGCGGTATCTGGTTCATGATCGCAGCGCCGTCCACCAGCCAGCCGATCGCACCAATATCAGCCCACGTCAGTGTCGGGTAATTGAAGATACTCGAGTACTTGGCTTTACCCGACAACAGATCAGCAACCATCTGATCGCGCGACACGCCCAGTGTCTCGGCAGCGCTGTAGAGGTAGAGCCCGTGCCCGGCCTCATCCTGTACTTTGGCGAGAAGGATGGCTTTGCGCTGTAGCGATGGCGCGCGCGTCAGCCAGTTGCCTTCCGGCTGCATGCCGATAATCTCCGAGTGCGCGTGCTGCGAGATCTGCCGAATCAGCGTGCGTCGGTAAGCCTCCGGCATCCAGTCTTTGGCTTCTATTTTTTCTTCGGCGTCGACGCGCGCCTGGAACGCCGCGAGTTGCTGCACGGTCTCCTCGCTCGCTGCACCGGAGTCTTTATTGCCAGACTGGTCGAGACCCTGTGTGTACATGCGTTCTTACCCCTGCCCGTAGCTCTCCAATGTGACACGGTCTTTCACGTTTATCAATATTTTCAGTATCATTTTAAACCGTGGCTGTGGACGCCCCGGAGCTCGACGAGCGGCCACGAAACAGCGCCACCAGTTCGTCCTCCTGGTTGCTTATTCTCACCGTGTAATAACCGTTCTTCCGGCCACGGTGTTCTTCAGACGCCATCGCGCATAACTGATCACCGAGCGCCGCCGGACGCAGAAAATCGATACTTGCCGACGCGGCAAAACTCGGACGTTCATAAGCATTACACGCAAAGGCGAAAGCAGTATCCGCCAACGCAAACAGCATGCCGCCATGACACACGTCGAAGCCGTTCAGCATATCGTCGCGCACCGCCATGCGCACAGTTGCCGCCCCGACGCGTTCGATGTCGACGCTCATGCCGAGAGCCTGCGACGCCTTGTCTCCGGCCAACAGCACCTCGGCACGACGTCTTGCGGCAGACAGATCACTCATTGAACGCTACCTCCGGCACCGGTGGTGAACGAGCGGGAAGCCCGCCAAACCGATGGCCATAGTCTCGCGATGGGGGCGGCAGCGGACCGTCGGCCGTCTCCATCGACGTTTCGACGTAAGCGTCAGCCTGCGCGTACAGCGTGCGATAGAGATTGCGGCATAGCTGATACGCCGCGCCACCGTGCCAGCCGCTCGGTAACAGCTCCGCCGGTAGCCAGGGATCGCGAAGCAACACCTTGCGATACTCCTGAATGAGCAGCGTTCGTACGATAAACGATGATTTATCAGAGAGTTGTCGTTTATCGGCCAGAGCGCCGTGCACCGGCCGGAATCTCTCGACGAACTCCTGATAGCGCTCGTCGAGGTCATCCAGACTCCAGCAGTCGCGGGTGAGCTGCCGCATCGCCGCGTCGCCTCCGAGTGTCGCGCTGCTGAGCACGACGACGCTCTCAGAAACGCCGAGGCGCTGCAGCGTGAGATTAAGGTCATCGGGTTGCGGCGATGGATGTGCCAAAACATCGGCCGCAAGATTGCCAAATCCCAACCACCGGCATTCCCGGCGAAGCGCTTCTCGCGACTCGGCGTCGAGCGCCGCCGTCAGCAGCAACGTCCATTCGCCATTCCACTGCGACGACCGGGCCGCGTAGATTCGATGCGTTGCCTGATCGAAACGCTCGCGTCCCTCTTCCGTCAGACTGTAATAGGAGCGGCGACCGATCTGCTTCGACTTTAGCCAGCCGTCCTGGACCAGCCGGAATGCCGACGTGCGCACCAACCGTTCACTCACACTGAAGCCGGCCATGACCTTGATCAGGCTACCCAACCAGACCGTACCGCCACGCGGTGCTACCGCATCACCAAAAACGGTGGTGATCAGTGAGCCAGAGCGCAATGTCGGGCGCGCACGAAACTCATCAACCAGTTTGCGGCAGGCTGTCTCGGGAGTCATAAGGTCGTCGCTTGCTTTCGCACCGGCTGACCGTACAATCTGATACGAATAATTTCAAATTTAATAATTTTTTGTATCCCTGCATCGCGAGGAGACACAGGATGAAGCTCGGCAATTTCGTGCAGGACCAGTGGCTCGACGGTGACGGCGATGGCACTCAGCTAAAAAGCGCCATCAGCGGCGACCGGATTGCCCGCATCACCAGTGATGGCCTCGACTTCATGGCGATACTCGAGCATGCGCGTCGGGTCGGTGGCCCCAACCTGCGGCGTTTCACCTTTCACGAGCGCGCCGAAATGCTAAAGGCGCTGGCCAAGCATTTGCAGGAGCACAAGAAAGAGCTCTATAGCCTCTCGACCCAAACCGGTGCTACGCGCGCCGACAGCTGGGTGGACATCGATGGCGGTATTTCGACGCTGTTCGTATTCTCGAGCAAAGGGCGCCGCGAAATGCCCAACGACCATGTCTATCTCGATGGCCCCCCCGAAATATTGTCGCGCAATGGCACGTTCATCGGTCAACACATCTGCACGCCGAAGCTGGGTACCGCCGTACATATCAATGCCTTTAACTTTCCTTGCTGGGGAATGCTCGAAAAACTTGCACCGACCCTGCTCGCCGGCGTGCCGGCGATCGTGAAACCTGCGTCCAGTACCGCCTATCTAACTGAATTAATGGTCAGGCGGCTGCTCGACTCGGGCATCCTGCCGGAGGGCGCACTGCAACTGATTTGTGGCGGCGTTGGCGATCTGTTCGAGCATCTCGACTGTCAGGATACGATCGCATTTACCGGTTCAAAAAGCACTGCTGAGTTCTTGCAACAACATCCGCGCGTCGTCAGCGAGTCTGTCGCTTTCACGGCCGAAACGGACTCGTTGAACGCCTGCACCCTCGGGCCGGATGCAATTCCGGGCACGCCTGAATTCGATTTTTTCATCAAGGAAGTGACGCGCGAGATGACGAGCAAGGCCGGGCAAAAATGTACGGCGATTCGCCGCATCATTGCTCCGGAGCCCCTGGTGGGCGACGTAGTAGATGCCCTCGCCGCGGCGCTTCGTGAGGTTCGGATCGGCAACCCGGCCGACAAGACCGTAACGATGGGGGCCCTCGCCAGCCAGGGGCAACGAAGCGAGGTTCGGGCCCGGGTCCATGAACTGGCGCAGCAGGCTGAAATAGTCTTCGGAGGCAGCGAGGAATTCGAGGTTGTCGACGCCGATATCGAGAAAGGGGCGTTCTTCATGCCAACGCTGCTCCACTGCGAGAAACCGTTTTCGTCGACGGCCGTGCACTCGGTCGAAGCATTCGGGCCAGTCAGCACCGTGCTGCCGTATAAAACGCTGGACGAAGCAATTGAACTCTCGCGGCTCGGGGCAGGCAGTCTCGCAGGATCAGTCGTCACAAACGACAACCAGGTTGCTCGTGACATCGTCCTTGGCACAGCGGCTTTTCACGGCCGCATCCTGGTGCTGAACCGCCACTGCGCTGGCGAGTCGACCGGTCATGGTTCACCCCTGCCGCACCTCGTTCATGGCGGACCCGGGCGCGCTGGCGGTGGCGAGGAGTTGGGTGGCGTGCGCGGTGTGCTGCATTACATGCAGCGCACGGCCATCCAGGGATCGCCGCAAACGCTGACCGCAATCGGCAACCGTTGGGTCAGAGGCGCATCGCAGCGTGAATCGAGCACGCATCCGTTTCGAAAGACCTTCGAGCAACTGGCAGTCGGCGACACGCTGAACACCGCGTCGCGTGAAGTCACGCTGGATGACATTCAGCATTTTGCCGAATTCACCGGCGATAATTTTTATGCACATACCGACGAATCAGCCGCCGCAAAAAATCCGTTTTTCGTCGGCCGCGTTGCGCACGGTTACCTCATCGTATCGTTCGCTGCGGGCCTGTTCGTCGACCCGGACTTCGGACCGGTACTGGCGAATTACGGTGTTGACGATCTGCGCTTCGCCAAGCCGGTCAATTATGGCGACACCCTGAAAGTCCGGCTGACCTGCAAACAGAAAACACTGCGTGCCGATAGCGGCTACGGCGAGGTTCGTTGGGATACCGAGGTGACGAATCAGGCTGACGAAATCGTTGCCCAGTACGACGTATTGACGATGGTCGCCACCGACGACCAGTGGGCAT
>CAZTQL010000039.1:0-19559 GCA_964615665.1 uncultured Woeseiaceae bacterium
TTGAAGTTGCGATAGGCGTTACCGGTCCAGATTTGCTCAACAATCATTGCAGCAGTTCCTTCTCTTTCAAATCGAAAACTTTTTTGCCACCGACCCAGGTCTGTAGCACGCGAATGTCATCGATCTCGTCTACGGGAATCTCAAAATAGTCGTGATCGATGACAATAAAGTCGGCCCACTTGCCGGGTTCCAGGCTACCCATCCGGTCCTCCTGGTGCGCTGCATAAGCAGCCGCCAGCGTGAACGAGTGCAGCGCCTCGATCCTTGTCAGCGCCTGGTCCGGGTACCAGCCACCGGTGGGTTGCCCGTCCCGGTCCTGTCGTGAGATCGCTGCATACAGGCCGTGGAATGGATTGGACAACTCAACCGGGAAGTCGGAGCCGCTGGCGATCACGGCGCCGCTGTCAAGTAACCGACGCCAGGCGTAACCGCCGCGAATTCGTTCCGGGCCGACGCGATCTTCGGCCATATTCTTGTCACTGGTCGCGTGGGTGGGTTGCATGGAGGCAATGACGCCGAGTTCTGCGAAGCGCGGAATGTCGTCGAGCGCGATGATTTGTGCATGTTCGACGCGATTGCGTAATAGCGATAACTCGTTGCCCTGCGCGTGCGCAAAGGCGTCGAGCGCCATGCGGTTTCCCCGGTCGCCGATTGCGTGGATGCCGACCTGGAAACCCAAGGTATTGGCCTTGGCAACAAAAGCGTTTAACTCGTCCTGAGTCCAGAACGGCAGGCCACGATTCTCTGCATCATCCGAATACGGTTCGAGTAATGCCGCGCCGCGGCTGCCAAGCGCACCGTCGGCGTACAATTTGACTGCAGCGATATCCAGCCGATCATTACCCTGACCGCGCAGTGGCTTACCGACTGCATCGAGAACATCGCGCGCACCGCCAAGCATTGCATAGATGCGCATGTCGAGTTCATCGATGTCGGCCATCGACAAATAAACCTCGACGTTGGTGAGGTCGATACCCGCGTCGTGGACGCCCGTGATTCCCTCCGCGACGAGACTGTCGATCGCCGTCTTTATGGCTCGACGGTAATCGTTCTTGTCCGGTTCAGGGACATGTCGGACCATCAGGTTCATGGCTTTGTCGATCAAAACACCCGTTGCGTGACCACGCTGGTCGCGAATGATCTTGCCGCCGATTGGATCCGGCGTGTCGTCGTCGACGCCCGCAATGCGGAGGGCCGCCGAATTCGCCCAACCGGCATGACCGTCGATCCGCCGTAGCCACACCGGGCGATCACTGACGACAGAATCGATATCGGCAGCCGTCGGAAACTTTTTTACAGGCCATAACACCTGGTTCCAGCCACGCCCCTGTATCCAGCGGACGTTCGGATTGCTCTTCGCATAGTCACCTATGCGTTTCGTTGCCGCGGCGAGACTTTGCACGCCAACCAGGTCGAGTGTGCTCTTGGCAAACCCCAGTCCGTACACATGTGCATGCGCGTCAATGAGGCCCGGCAAGACAGTCTTGCCGCCAGCATCGATGACAACTGTCGGGCCTTGATCGCCAAGCAGGTCCTCACTACCGACCGCGACGATCCGGCCGCCGTCGTCGATGACCATCGTCGAAAACTGCTGGAGACCCCACGCCGTCGGCGTGTAGCCATTGACGTTGGTCAGCACCGTCTCCGCACCGGCTGTTGTGGGAAAGATTACGAAGATAGCGACATAACTAATTGTTTGTAATAGGAAAGACTTCACCTGGACTCCGTGTGACAGCCGCAGCCGTCGTCTTGGCAAGCACGCCTGCCGGGGATGCGCCGCGACGGCTGACACGATAACATTGATCTCTTTTGCACGTGGCGTGTCAAACGTGCAGCCCAAAGCCTAGTGGAGCGCTTTACATGGGAAATATGAATTCGGGTTTGTCGGCCTGGTTGCTGACAATGGTCGTCGCATCGCTGCTTGCCGCTTGTGGTGGCAAGCAGGAAACGGACACGACGGCGGAGTCGACTAATGCGGCTGACGGAACGGCCGCGTCCGACAAGATCTTCGACATGCCGTACCTGATGCGTGATCTGGATAACGGTCTGCGTGTCATTGTTGTACCGACTGACTATCCGGATATCGTCTCGATCCAGATTCCCGTACAGACAGGCTCGCGGAACGAAGTCGAGCCGGGCAAGTCGGGCTTCGCACACTTTTTTGAGCACATGATGTTTCGTGGTACCGAAGCGTATCCGCCAGATGTCTACGCCGACATCCTGAAAAAGGCAGGCGCCGATCAGAACGCGTACACGACGGACGACTACACCAACTACCACATTACATTCACCAAGGCCGATCTTGAAAAGGTCATCGAACTCGAGGCCGATCGTTTTCAACGATTAAATTACACCGAGGAGCAGTTTCGAACCGAAGCGCTGGCCGTCAAAGGCGAATATCTCAAGAACCACTCGGACCCGGTCAGGAAGATGCTGGAGCGCATTAGTGACCTGATGTTCACGGTGCATACCTACAAACACACGACGATGGGCTTTATCGAGGACATCGAGGCGATGCCGGATCAGATGGAGTACTCCAACCTGTTCTTCGATCGCTGGTACCGGCCTGAGAAGACCGTCGTGATTCTCGCCGGCGACCTCGATGCCGAAGAGACGTTTGCGCTGGTCCAGAAATACTGGGGTGACTGGGAGCAAGGTGACTACGACGCAGATATCCCTGTTGAGCCGCCGCTGGACGGTCCCAAGTACGAGCACCTGCAGTGGGAAGGGCCGACACAGCCGTGGTACGTCGTGGCTTATCGCGGCCCGGCCTACATTCCCACCGAAAAAGACATGCCGGCTCTCGATCTGATTTCATCGATATACTTTTCGCAGTCTTCCGATCTGTATCGCAAACTGGTCATCCAGGATCAGGCGGTCGATCAGCTGTTCGGCTACTTTCCGGATCAAAAGGACCCCGGCCTGCTGGTGATCGGGGCGCGACTGACGGACGTCGAAAATGTCGCCAATGTTCGCGATTCGATCAATGCCACGCTTGTCGAGGCGCGCACGCAGTTGGTTGCGGACAGCAAAGTCGAGGAGACCAAGTCCCGGTTGCGCTACGGCTTTACCTCGAATCTCGACAATTCGACCGGCATCGCCGAAATGCTCGCCAGGGTCGTGCACTTCTCACGGACACCGGAAACAGTCAACGAGGTTTTCAATACCTATGAATCGCTGACAGCAACCGACCTTCGTGACATGGCGAACAAGTACTTTATCGATAGCCAGCGAGTGACATTTACGTTATCGAACGACGCCAGCATCGAGGGCATTCACGGCAAGGCATCAGTAGACTCGGTCGCCGCCGCCACAGGCATGGTCGACGCGCCCGCAGAGACAGCCGGGTCAGCAACAGCCGCGAAACTACCCGATGTGAATACAGTGGATGCAGTTCCGGTCGAGTTCGTCACCAACCCGTCATCGACATCACCGCTTGTCGATGTTGCGTTCCTCATCAACACAGGGGCCGGCTTCGACCCCGATGGCAAGAAGGGCCTGGCAGCCCTCACGGCCGCGATGATTTCGGACGGCGGCTCAGAAGCCCTATCGATTGAGGAAATTAGTGAGGCTATGTACCCGATTGCGTCAGGCTTTGGCGCTCATGTAGACAAGGAAATGACGCGTCTGTCGGGCCAGGTGCACAAAGATAATCTTGACGCCTGGTACGAGTTGGTTCGCGGTCAGCTGCTGTTCCCGGCCTGGTCGGAAAACGACTTCACGCGCATCAAAACGCAGCTGATCAACGCTATCCGCACGGATCTCGTCGGCAACAACGATGAGGAGCTGGGCAAGGAGGCATTGTATGCGGCGACCTACGGCAGCGAGCATCCGTACGGTTCGTATAACCTGGGCAACGTCAGCGATCTCGAAGCGATTACGCTGGATGACGTCAAAGATTTCTACCGCTCGAACTATACGGTGGCGAATATCACCGTTGGCCTTGCCGGTGGGTACCCTGATAGTTTTCCGGAAGCGATCGGTAATGACCTGCAGAAATTGGAGACCGGCGAGCGCCTTGAACTGGCCGTGCCTGCTGCCCCGTCTCCGGATGGCCGCGAGGCGCTACTGATCGAAAAAGAAACGCCGGCGGTTGCGGTTTCATTCGGTTTTCCGATCGAGCTCAGGCGCGGTGATCCGGATTGGGTCGCGCTGTGGCTGGTTCGCAGTTACTTCGGCGAGCACCGCAGCGTCAATAGCCATTTGTACCAGCGTATTCGCGAGGAGCGCGGTATGAACTATGGCGATTATGCGTACATCGAGTACTTCCCGCGTGGCATGTTCCTGACACAGCCGGACACGAACCTCGGCCGCCAGCAGCAGATCTTCCAGGTGTGGCTGAGACCGCTTCGCGATAACAACAATGCCCATTTTGCGACCCGAACCGCGATGTTCGAAATGCAAAAACTGATCGAAGAGGGCGTTAGCGAGTCGGACTTCGAGACGACACGCGCGTTTCTCTCGAAGTACGTCAGCCTTTTGATGGACGGACAATCACGGCAGCTCGGTTATGCGTTCGACAGTCAATACTACGAGACTGAAAATTTTGCGGACTACGTGCGCGATAGTTTGAGCAAGCTGACGCTGGCCGATGTTAACCGCGTGATTCGCGAAAACCTGCAGACGGACGACATGCAGTTTGTGTTCGTCACCAAAGATGCCGCGGACCTCCGGCAGCGGCTGATTTCTGATCAAGCGTCACCAATGACGTACGACGCCGACAAGTCGCAGGAGCTGTTGGACGAGGACGCGACGATCTCCAGCACGGTGCTCGGATTCGCCGAGGATAAGGTGACGATTGTGGACGCCGAGCAGGTATTCCAGTAGGGCGGCTGATGACAATGAGCAAAGTGTCGTGAAGTTGGCGAGTTTCATCCACGGTGGTGAGCCCGGTTACGGGCTCGTCGTCGAAGATGGCATCTCGCCTGTGACACCTGCGTTTCGCGCTGACTACGCCGATTTGCGTGCTGTCTTGCGGGCAGGGGCGGAGGGACAGCTACCCGACAACCTGGATGTCGCGCCGCTGCCGTTATCTGATGTTCAGTTTCTGCCGCCGGTGCCAAATCCGGACAAGATTCTTTGTGTCGGCGTGAACTATCGGGCACATATCGAGGAAATGGGTCGTGCACTGCCGGACTATCCCGTGGTCTTTACACGGTTTGCCCGCAGCCTGGTCGGTCACCAGGAGCCGCTGTTACGACCGCTGGCCTCGCACCAGTACGACTTTGAAGGTGAGTTGGCGGTCATTATCGGCAAACCGGCACGTCACGTTGCCCGCGAGCAGGCGCTGGGTCACGTGGCTGGCTACAGTTGTTTTATGGACGGTTCAGTGCGTGACTGGCAGCGGCACACGGGGCAATTCACCGCTGGGAAGAACTTCGACAACAGCGGTGCTATGGGCCCGTGGCTGGTAACGGCTGACGAGATTCCGGATCCGTCCTTCCTATTGCTGCAAACACGCGTCAACGGCGCCGTCATGCAGCGCGGTGGCCTCGCCGATCTTGTCTTCGACATTCCGGCATTGCTGGAATACTGCTCGACATTCACTGAACTCATGCCGGGCGATGTCATTGCAACCGGCACTCCGGGCGGCGTTGGCGCGGCGCGCACACCGCCGGTATGGCTCGAAGCGGGTGATACGGTCGAGGTCGATATCGGCGGAGTCGGCAATCTGGTTTGCAATGTTCAGGACGAGCTTGCAAGGAGTCGCGCTTAAGCCTTGATTTTGCTCGCAATGAGCCGTTTCTCATATGTTGCTTTACTGCAACAAAAATGCGAAGTGTCGGTGCGGTCAGCGTTGCAGAGATCCTAAAGGATTGACAAAAGGCGATATTTCTGCGAATTTGATCCTCAACAAGCGTAGCCTTTCAGCAACACTTCGGCTATGTGCCGAGTTGCAACACCTTCAGGCACGACTTGGCGGGGGCTCAGGGGGCAGGAACCGCGTTCTTACGTAGGTTTGTAAAAAGGCGGCTTCGCGAGAAGCCGCTTTTTTTTGTTGGTCCGGACTGACAGACTCCCCGAATGGTCAAGCGAACGTCCTTCCCGCCTGCGCTCTGTCTCTTAACCACGGACCTGTCTCGATGAGTCACACGCACGCAGGTAGCCAGCGGCGGGTGAGCATCGCTCTGGTGCTGACCGGCACCTTCATGCTGGTTGAAGTCGTTGGCGGTATCCTCTCGGGTTCGCTGGCGCTGCTAGCCGATGCCGGACACATGCTCACTGACACGATGGCGCTCGGCCTGTCGGCGATGGCGTTTCATGTCAGCAGGCGTCCGCCCGATGGCAGCCTTACCTATGGTTACCAACGCTTCCAGATTCTAGCGGCTTTCGTCAATGGTCTAAGTCTGCTCGTGATCGTTGGCTGGATTTTGTTTGAGGCCTTCAGCCGTTTCCTGAACCCGCGCGAGATTATGGCTGAGACGATGCTTGTCGTTGCCACGGCAGGCCTGGTCGTCAATCTTATCTCGTTTGTTGTGCTGCACACTGGCGATCGGGACAACCTGAATATGCGCGGCGCCGCGTTGCACGTTGCGGGAGACCTGCTCGGTTCAATCGCGGCAATTGTAGCGGCAATTGTGATTATCTATACGGGCTGGATGCTCATCGACCCATTGCTGTCGATCGCTGTTGCCGGACTGATTCTGAGGAGCGCCTGGTCACTGGTGAAGCGCAGTGCGCACGTACTGCTGGAGGGCGCGCCGGAGTGGCTGGACGTCGCCGCCATGCAGCAGCACATTATTAGCAACGTACCCGGTGTCGACGGCATTCACCATGTGCATATCTGGGGCCTGACACCGCAGCAGCTGATGCTGACAATGCACGTTACTGTCGGCGGGCCGGTTGAGAGTCAATCGGCTGTCGTACGAGATGTTAAGAGGTTGTTGCAGCAGGAATACGGAATAGGTCATTCGACCGTCGAGGTCGAGGTCGACGGCTGTGCAGACCACTAGTCGTCGGGCGTTATGACACCGATATAGGGCAGCGTGCGATTCTGTTCCGCGAAATCAAGGCCGTATCCGACAACCCACTCGTCGGGAATGTCGAAGCCCAGGTAGTCGACGTCAACATCGACTTCGGCGCGCTCGGCCTTGCGGACCAGCGCGCAAGTCTTGACTGATTTCGGGCCGTGAGATTCGAGCATGCCGATCAGGTACTGGAGCGTGTGGCCGGTGTCAACGATGTCCTCGATGATGAGCACGTGCTTGCCCTCGATATTGCCGCGCACGTCCATGACAAGGCGCACTGCGCCACTGGAGTGGCTGTCGTTGCCATAACTGGATACCGCAATAAACTCGATAACGCGCGGGATCTTCAGCTCACGCGAAAGGTCGGCCAGGAAGATGAACGAGCCCTTCAAAACGCCGACGAGCACCAGCTCGCCGCTGTTTTCATAGTCGGCGGAAATCTCGTCGGCCAGAGCGCGGACGCGGGCCCTGATCTCTTTCTCGCTGATAAGCACCTGCGGATCGCGATTTTTCACGTTATTCGCTCGCATAAAGTGGCTGTCGAGCATAGGTGATCTTCCGGGTGGATGCCAGACGCGAATGCGGTATGGTTAGCGTGTCATGAAACGATCGATCGCTATCGCCGGCAACATGGGCACCGGCAAATCCACGCTTGTCGAGTTCCTGCACCGGACTTATGACGTCTCACCGTTTTATGAACCCAATGACGAGAACCCGTACCTTGCCGATTTCTACAAAGACATGAAGCGCTGGGCGTTTCAGTCGCAGCTCTATTTCCTGAGCAACAAATTTCGCCTGCACCAGGAGCTGGATCGACAACCCGGCGTCGTCGCACTGGATCGGACGATCTTTGAAGATGCCGAAGTCTTTGCAACGGCGTTGCATCAGATGCGCAAAATCTCGAAGCGCGATTGGGATACGTATCGCGGCTTCTACCAGGCAATACTCGATGCGATTCGACCACCGGACCTGATGATCTATCTGCGCTGTTCGATGCGGACACTCCGCCAGCGCATTCAATTGCGTGGGCGCAGAATGGAGCGGGACGTGCCGCTAGCGTACCTGAAGCGCCTCGATCGCCTGTACGAGGGCTGGATCAGTCGCTACGAGCTGAGCGAGGTGCTGGTCCTGGAGACGGACCGTCTCGACTATATCCATGATCTGGTGCACCGTCTCGACGTAATGGAGCGTATCGAATCGGTGTTGCCCAATGACATCGGCAGGCCAGGCTGCTAGTCGACACGGTAGCCAGCGCCTTCCAGTTTGCGCGCACTGCGATCAAATTCTTCACGACTGGCATAGGTCATCACCACCTCAAATTCTCCGGTGCCGCGGCGAAACCAATCAAGACTAAGGCCGGGCGAGCGCGCCTCAAGGCGTTCGATGAACGCTTCTGCACGATACGGCTCGCCGAACGTAAGTAATGTTGACTGGCCGATATCCGAATACAGTGTGTCGGCAACAGCCGGCCGGGTCTGGCTGTTGCCGAGGACATAGTTCAGATGCCGAAAAATGTAGCCGGAATACCAGTTCGCCCCTGATGGAATAGCGCTGCCATCCTGCGCAATACGACCTGGCCCGTAGTTGTACGCGGCAAGCGCCAAATGCAGGTTACCGTCGTACCGTGCCAGCAACTCCTTCAGGTACCGTGCGCCGGCGTCGATGTTGGTGCATGGGTCGTAGAGGTCGCTCAGTCGATTAATGCCGAGGTGCCTGGCCGTACCCGGCCAGAGAATTTGCATGACGCCATGTGCGTTGGCGCGCGAACGTGCGGTGGCTTCGAAGTCGCTTTCGCCTCGGGCTACCGCGAGCAACAGTGACTCAGGCAGTTCATATTGCAGCGCGGCAGCGCTAAAACAGGTCGCGTGCGGAAATCGGAACGCGGGCTGCAGCGATGCCCGATTATCGGCATAGTCCTGCCAGGCGGTATTCAGGTCCTGTTTGTTCGCGGAGGCCCCAACAACGAGCGTGAGCAACAACAGGCCGGCGACAAGTGACGGTTTTCTGCGCCGCAAAGACAGCTTATCCACCACTCATATCCAGTCCGGTCGCCGCGGCTATGCGGTCCAGCTTGGTGTCTCGGTCAAGGGGATCGAAATAGGCAAAAGCGACTTCGTAAATGCCGGGCTTGAGCTTCACGACCCGATAATCGAGACCGGTCGTTCTTTGGAGCTCGGAGATAAAGCCATCGGCCGCGATCTCGCTGCGGAACGGGCTCCAGAAGGCATACCAGTTCTGAGAGGGACTCGCCGCAGGCGCGGGCACAACAGGATCGGCAGCGATCTCCGCCAGGGGTGCGGCCACTGTTTCGGCCACGGGTGCGGTCATGTCCTCAATAACGGTGGCCACCGGTAATGCCTCATCGCTCGACGCCACGATGTTAACGTCGGTGTTCGGCGTTGCCTCAGGCTGCGGCACGAACTCCGGCACAGCAATGGCAGCCGTTGGTGTCAATTCGGGCACCCCAAAAGTAAATACGATCGCCGCCACTGCAAGGGCAGAGCCGGTGAGTATGCCAATCAAACGGATCATAATGGCCTCCTTACAAGACGTCCTTAACCTGTAGTGCGCGCCAATCCACGTGCTCTGCGGATCTCGCCGTTAGCATCGCAAAGTCCGCAAGCCACGCACGCAGCGCGTCGTCTTCCAGCCCTTGCCGTACTGCTTTGGAGCACCGCATAGGCAAGTCATCGATATGATTGGCGATGCGCCGCGCGACTCCAGCGTCGGTCACAACAACGGCGTAGTAGGTGTCGAGGTCGGGTGCGACCTGCCATTCGTAGGTTTCCCGCCAATTGCGCGGCGAGGTCGTAGTGCTTGGAATTGGAAAGCTCACGTTGCGCCCGCCGCGCGCGATTCGTGGCGTTGTTCGCTCACGGCATTCGTTATCGGCGAGTCGCACGAGTCCGTAATTCGCCTGGTGCTCGAGGAAAAAAACGATGGCATTCTCGCGCGCCTCGGTTCGTAACAACGAGCAGGTGCGACTGGCGTTTTGGTAGCTTGCAGCACGAAACTGGATATCGCCGCTACCGCAGTCGTTAAGAGATTCTGGACGCACGATGCGCAATGGACTAATCAGGGCGTCTTTACCCGCATTGGAAACAGAGACGACGGCCGGTCGCTCTGTTTTACGCTTCTGTACCGGAGCACTGGCCGGAGGCGTGGTGGCAATCGCCGTATCAACGCTTGGCAGGATAATGTACGCGCTCGCACCAAGGGCGCTGACATCGGCACTGTCATCGTTCGGCGTTACCGTAATCCAATACTGATAGAGCACGCCGTCAATGTGATGTGCTTTGCCGCTTAAGCTGGCATTGCTTGTTCCAGCATCGCTACTGAACGTCAAAGCCTGCCGATTGGCGAGATTATTACTGATGAGCTCTACCGTCCCGCGAAGCTCCGGCGCGTCGGGTTCAGTCAGCTCTGCGGCGACAACATACTCTTCGGAAACACGTTTCTGCAGTGTGCAGGCGAGCTTGTGTGCAAGTTGTGCGGCCAGCAGGTCCGTTTGTGCCAACGTAAACGGCACATCGCGAGCACCGAGGAAGGTCTCGTCGATTCTGGACTGGCGCATCGCCTGTCGTTGGGTCGTACTCAAGCGACCCTGCCAGCGTTTGCCAAACCCGGTCACCCAATTGCGATCCTCGAGATCCAGCGCTCTCACAGTGACCGCATACGTGCTGTCGAGTTTCTGCGTCAACTCGATACCGATGTAATAGTGCACATCGTCGTGACTACAGTCCTGCGGCTGTAAATTGAGGGAGGTGCCGCCGCGACCCTGCTGCCAGCCGATCGAAACGCCCGGTGTTGAGACCGCAGCGGCCAGCAGCTGATCGCGAATGGAGAGCGCCAGGCCGTTGCTGCCTGAGGCTGGCGCGTTATCGCGCAACACGACAAACATGACGGTTTCGTTTTTGAAACGCGGATGTTGTAGCAGCTGTTCCTGCACATAAGGTACCAGGTCGCGCTCAAGCCACTGGTCGAGATCTTTCTCTCGTGACTCGGCGACAGCGGGAATCGCTTGCGCGACCACCAGCGTCAGCATAATCAGGATACGGCGTGTCATGTGGCCTCCCAGTGAATGTTGGCATCCGCACTAATAATTAATGAGCCGCCGGTGTGTGCCTGCATCAGCGCGTCGAGCTGCGTTTTCAATTTGCCCGGCAAAGTAACGCCCCAGCTCACATCCTGGCTCGCAGCGCCGCTACGCTTGCGCGCATCGATTACGGCAGGCGGTACCGTTGTTGTTTCCATTTCGTGAAACGTATTGGGTGTTGACGCGTCCCAGAAACTGACCCGGCTTTCGCTAACTGCCATGCGCTGAGCGCGGCCGCCTGAGATGGCATATAGCCGGACCTGTCCGGCAGCGACGGCGCGCATTAATGCGGCATCGGATTCAAAGCGCAGTGTGAAACCAATCGGATCCGGCGCCTCCACCGGTGGAGGCGGTACAGCGGGACTCGCGGCTGGCACGGGCTTGGTCTTGGCCGCGGCAGTTTTCGGAACCCATTTTGGTCGCGTCAGCGCGATCTGCTGGGGATCGGTCTCGGACTTGGGCGCGTCGGTCTTGGTTGGCTCCACTTTAGCCTCAACTGTCCTGGCAGGCGGGGCGGGCATGTCGATCGGCGGCTCCGCTGGCGTCACTGCAGCCGGTTCTGCAGTCGGCGGTGCCGGTGACGCTGGGGTCGGTGACGCTGGGGTCGGTGTCAGGGGGACGCTCTGCACCAGTGCGAATATTGCAACCAGGCACAGCGACAGAATCGCCATGAATCGCATGATGTCGGTTTGCAGATCAGCGGCGCCGCCGCCGTCCATATCAGCCGAGCGATTCAGCGGGTAGGCTAGCGGCGACCGCATCACGATGCAGCCTCAAGCGACCCTATGTTTGACGGTGCTTTGTTCGACGATGTTTCGTTCGACGGCGCTTCGTCCAGGGGTGCTTTGCTCAGGTGCTGTTCGATGCGAGTCAGGCTCGCGCGCATCTCGGATGTATCGGCCCGTGCTGCCTGGTCGTATTGCTGCTGCAATCGCGTCCCAAGCGTAACGGTCTTATAGACGCGCATCAGGTAGCCACCAATGCCGCCGAATATTGTCGTCGACAGGGCTAACAGGATGCCGCCGTCGACCATGCGTTCGAGCATCGCGAATGCGCCCTGCTGCAGGGCCGCGTCGCGATCACCAAGCGCAAAGATCAGCGCACTTCGCATGCCAATCGCCGTCCAGATCACCCCTGTTCCGAAAAACAGCGTCGTCCAGATGTCCGTCAGGTGGTCGAGCTGCACGATCTGGTCGATCGCGCGCGATTGATCGAGCGCGATTTTCAGTCGACCGAGCGTTACAAAGTAAGCGAGCAGCAGTACTGCAAACACCGGGATCGATGAGCCGAGGTTGGTATAGGCCCATTGCAGCCATTCGCCGGGGCTGGCAACGGCTGTTTCGCTGAAGACAATCAAGCCAGCCCGACTCAGGACGTAAAGCGTGGCCGACACGCCCAACAATGTTCCCAAAGCGCCAGCGATGAGCCCCTTCATGAACAACAGAGTCTTGTTCATCGTATTTGCTGCGATTCGATTTACCGGCCCGCCGCGCAGGCGGTACACGTTGCCTCGAGCACCAGCTCAACTTCCTGATAGAGTTGGTCCGCCCGGTAATAACCTTCATTGTCCAAGCTGACTCTGAGCAGTCCGCGCTCCTTGTCGGACAGCTCACGTTCCATATCGAATAGCACCTTCTGTTTATTGGGGCACGTGTGTGAACAGTTGTTGTAGTCGCCTTTCAATGACATGAACTTGATATTGAAATAACGGTTGTAATAGTCTTGCGCTTGTCGATTACTGAGCAAGCCGTTGTCGCTCGACCACACCAGGAATTGACTGAACTCGCGCTTGTTCTCGGGTTTCGGGTCGCCCTCGGCAATCGACAGCAAGTCATCGTAATAACGATCAAAATGGGCGTGGCAGCCTTCCATCAGAGATGCCTGGACCATCGTTACGGCTCTGCCCAGGTCTTTTGTCTGGGGGCTTGCACAGGTTGGCGTCGTTGACGCACACGAGGTCAGCGCCAACGTTGCGAACAGCGTGGCGATAATTAACACGGGTTTGAAATTAAGTTTGGCGTTCACGAGAGCGCTCCTCACGGTCGTGGTTTTCATGGTTGACCTGCTCATTGTTCGAGCGGGCTGCGGTAGGCTTCTTCGATGCTGCCAGGCGGCGGCCCGGCTACCAGCGCCTGGCCGTCTTCATCGCCAAACAGTATCGATTTGACACCGCCAACGACCTCGATCATTTCCGGTGTGATGATGCCGAACGACTGATTCAGCTGCTCCATCAGTGTCGCGCGGGCGATTTCCTGCCGCGTTCGCTGAATCAGCAGCGTGGTCTCTTCCATGTCGAGGTAAATGTCCGACGCCAGCACCGCAAGCGACTGGTCACCTTTGGCGCCGGACGTGGCGACCAGTTGATAATATTGTTTGAAACGTTCCGAAAGGCGCATGCCTGAGCGACCGCGTAAGGTCGGGGACGCCTGTGTCGCCGCATTGTTGGCATTGCCGCCAATTAGCGTTTCCTGCAAGGTCCACGGCGTCATTTTCTTGCCGAGCTCATTACGCAGGCTTTTCTCGAGACTCTGCCGCGTATTATTAACGGTGTGTTCCATGTCGGGCAGACGCTCTTCCATGATCGTGAGCATGTCGAGATAAGTAGCACCGATCTGGCGCGCGAGCCGCTCGCAGCCGGTGTCGCCCTCGGCACCGTCACATTTGCTTTCGACATAGAGTGCTTGCTGCTGATCGAGTCGTCCGATCACCTCTTGCAGGCCTGATTCCATATCACGTGCGACGTTGCCGGTTTGTTTCAGGTCTTCGACCACGGTAGTGGGGAACAGGCGAATGGTGGGTGTATTGGCCAGTGCCGTGCCGCTCGCGAAGATGACAATCGCGAGCAATACAACCGAGAGGAAGATGCGCATATTTGTGCTGGGTGAAGGGTGTACAGAAACCGAAACTCTTGGTTGTCGGGGGCGTGTGATCATTTGGCGGTCCTCGCGGTGAGTAGCTGACAGTGCCTTGGTCGTTGTTCATGTACGCTAACCGCGAGTCAATGAATGCAAGCTGAACACTGGAACTGTGACCCATCCGTACAATTGCCTATTGCATATCGTAATGCGAATCATTACCATTTCTCCCATACTCACCAAAGGCGCTGAAATTCCAGTATTTATAGATAGTTATGTCAATTAACGGCAAAACTCTCGCCACGCTCAAGCGCGGCCAAAGGGGCATTATCAACTTTGTGGATGCCACGGATCCGCAGGTTCTGCGCCTAATGGTCCTCGGCCTTGTCGAAGGTACCGAGATCGAGAACGCTGGCGCAGCAATCGGTGGAGATCCGATGGAATTTCGGCTGTTTGGTTGTGGCATTTCCTTGCGCCAGGAACATGCAAGGCACTTCAAGATTTCGCCTGTAGCGGCTGGTGACTAAGTCCGCAGAAATTCGCATACCTGCCGATCAGATAGCCCTTAGCCGACGTCCAGACGCCAGCGTAGCGGTTGTTGGGACTCCTAATTCCGGCAAGAGTACGTTGTTTAATCGGCTTACCGGTCTCAAGCAGCGGATCGGCAATTATCCCGGCGTTACCGTCGAACGCCACATCGGCATCCTCAAATTCGATAAGACGACCACCGAGCTGGTTGACCTGCCGGGCACGCATTCACTGAGCGCTCATTCGCTCGAAGAACACATCACGGTCGACGTGATCTTCGGTCGCATGGAAGGCACGCAAGAGCCCGACGGCATCCTCGCGGTGCTCGATGCGACGAACCTCTACCAGGGTTTGTTCCTGGTACAACAGCTCCTCGATCTGGAGCTGCCCGTAATTGTTGCGATGACGATGTCGGATGCTGCTGACCAGTCCGGTATCGGTATCGATGTCGAACGGCTCAGTCAGTTGCTTGGTGGCACACCGATCTATCCGGTCGTGGCAACGACGGGTGCCGGGCTCGAGAAGTTGCGCCGGGCGATCACCAGTATTCGCTCGAAGACGCCGCCTGAGAGAATTGCGCTCTGGCCGGAATTGTCGGAAGCAGCGCAAGCACTCGCGGGCACCGCGACGGAACCGGTCCGGTTTGCTGAAATAGAGCGCTTACTGATCGACGGTGCGACTGAGACGAACCAACCGATACTCGACAAGCTGGGCAACGAAGCCGGCGGTAAGCTTGAAACGCTGCGTGAAGAATTATTTGGTGGCGAACCGCCGATTGCTGTGGACGCACGCATTCGCTACAAATGGGTTCGCGAAACCCAGCGCGAGGTACAGCGCTCGACGCCGCGGCTACATTCGTGGCGCACGCGCGTAACGAGTTTCCTCAATCGGCCAATACCCGGAACAATTGGCCTTTTTGTTGTCATGGCGATTGTTTTTCAGGCGGTTTTCGCATGGGCTACGCCGGTCATGGATTTAATCGATATCGCAACCTCGGCGCTTGGCACGGCGGTGATCAACACCTTCGGTGATGGCGCGATATCCAGCCTGATTGCCGACGGAGTCATTGCCGGTGTCGGCAGCGTCATCATTTTCCTGCCGCAGATCCTCATTCTGTTCCTGTTCATAATCTTGCTCGAAGACTCAGGCTATCTGGCACGTGCTGCGTACCTGATGGACCGGGCGATGCGCGCTGTCGGTTTATCGGGGCAGTCGATTATTCCGATGATCTCGAGCTTCGCCTGCGCCGTTCCTGGCATCATGGCAACGCGCGTGATCCCAAATCGCCGCGATCGTATTGCGACCATACTTGCGGCCCCGTTCATGACCTGTTCCGCACGGCTCCCAGTTTATGCGCTGCTGATTGCTGCGTTCGTGCCGGCGACGCAGATTGGCTTTATGAATTTGCAGGGGCTTGTGTTACTTGGCTTGTACCTGTTCGGCATCTTTGCCGGCATCCTGACAGCACTGCTCATGCGACAAACTGCGTTGCGTGGGCCCAAGCCGTCGTTCGCGCTGATGCTGCCTGAGTTTCGTCGTCCCAACCTGCAGACTGTTTTCATCCAACTGCTGGGTCGTGCAAAGGTTTTTCTCTACCGAGCCGGAACCGTCATATTTGTAGTCGCCGTTCTGGTTTGGGCGCTCGCTTATTACCCGCGATCGGGCGAGATTAGTTTACAGGTCGAACAACAGCGTGCAGTAGCCACTTATTCCCTGTCCGGTAGCGAGCTGGCCGATCAGTACCGGCGCATCGATAACCTGGCGGCCGCGGCACAGATGGAACAGAGCTGGCTGGGCCGTGCGGGCCATTTTGTCGAGCCTGTTTTCGCGCCACTCGGCTGGGACTGGCGCGTGTCGTCAGCGGTCATCGCTGGGTTTCCAGCGCGCGAGGTTGTCATTGCGGTGCTGGGCACGGTTTATGCGGTCGGTGACGAGGCCGACGTTGGCACGTTGTCCAGCCGGCTGAAAGCATCAACGTGGCCGAACGGCGACAAAGTGTTCACGTTGCCGATGGTTATCGGCCTGTTGATTTTCTATGCTTGCTGTTTGCAATGTGCTGCGACGCTCGCCGTCATCCGACGCGAGACGAATACGTGGCGCTGGCCCGTATTTGCCTGGGCCTATATGACTGCTATCGGGTATCTCGGTGCGCTGCTGGCGTTCCAGTTAGGTAGCGCCTAGAGCTTGCAGAGCTTTTCCGCAGCCCTTTCCAGTGTTGCGTCATCCTTGGCAAAACAGAACCGCAGGCGCGTGCCGGTAAACGACTGCTCGCAGAACACGCTTAAGGGAATCGATGCGACGCCAATATCATGCGTCCAGCGCTTCGATAACGAGACGTCATCTTCGTCCGTTACTTCGCCGTAATCGAGAACCTGGAAAAACGTACTGCGCGCCGGTGTGAAGCGAAAACGGGAGCCGGAAAGAAGGTGACAGAACAGGTCACGCTTTTTCTCATAGAAAGCGGGCAATTGATGGTAGTACTCGGGATTGCTCTGGAGAAAGTCCGCGACGGCGAGCTGCATCGGTGTGCTGACCGAAAACGTTGTGAACTGATGTACTTTACGGAACTCTGCGGATAACCAATCCGGTGCGACGCAATAGCCGAGTTTCCAGCCCGTTGCATGCAACGTCTTACCGAAAGAGGATACGACCAGTGAGCGTTCCCACAGCTCGTCGTGACGCAGTAGACTAATGTGCTCGTTTCCGTCAAAGACGATGTGCTCATAAACTTCGTCCGACAATAGCAGGCAGTCGCTGGCGCGCACGATTTCCGCCAGTGTGTCGAGATCGGCGAGTGACAAAATCGCACCGGTTGGGTTGTGCGGGAAATTGAGGATTATCAGGCGCGTTTTTGCTGACAGAGTTTCCTGCAGTCGCTGCCAGTCCATAGTGAAGTCGTGACCGTTGGCTGCGAGCCGTAACGGCACATGCCGGGTCACGCCTCCTGCCAATGCGACGGCCGGTTCATAAGAATCATACGCCGGGTCCACGACGATGACCTCGTCGCCGTCATGTACGACAGCGTGGATGGCACTGAACAATCCCTCCGTCGCGCCAGTGCAGACAGTAATCTCGGAATCAACGTTGACGTCGCGATTCTGCAGAGCGTTCGTCTTGTCTGCGATCACTTGTCGCAGGGCCGGAATCCCGGTCATCGGTGCGTACTGATTACCGCCGTTGTTGAGATGGTGGTTAACGCGCTCAGTCAACTCGCGCGGCGGCTCAAAGCTCGGGAATCCCTGCGCGAGGTTTATCGCGCCCGTGTCATTTGCGAGCTGCGTCATGACAGCAAAAATCGAAGTTTCGACGTCGGGTAGTTTGCTGTCGATCGAGCGATGCATGAGCAAGCAGTCTAATCGATATCGGGCCCGCTGATCACCTGAATATCCGTTGTATACTCATCGTTACAAGAAGAACCAAAATTGGGGAAAGCTATGGACCGAAGAATCTTTTTGCGTTCAGCTGTTGCAGCCGGCGTCGCCGTTGCCACCGGGCCTGCGCTCGCCGCTGACTTCGAAGCATTGACCGACGTTTCGGGCGCGGTTGCCGCAGTCACCGGAAATAGAAAGCCGATCGAGCTTGAACAGGCGGTTGTCAAAGAGTTGGCGGAGAGCCTGCGGGGCAATCTGTTGCTGCCCGGCAATCCGGGCTATGAAATAGCGCGGCGCGTGCTGAATCCGGGTATCGACAAGCATCCGGCTCTGGTAGTCCAGCCGAGCGGCGCCACGGATATCCGAAACGCAGTAAATTTCGCGCGCGAGCGCGACATGCTTCTAGCGGTGAAATGCGGCGGTCACAGCTACGGCGGTAAATCGACCTGCGAAGGCGGCATGCAAATCGACCTTTCAACATTGCGACACGCCCGCGTCGATGCCGCTTCCCGAACTGCCTATGTCGCCGGTGGTAGTCTGCTGGGCGAACTCGATCGTGAGTCAATGGCCGTCGGCCTGGTTACGACAGCAGGTACCGTTTCGCACACCGGCGTCGGCGGTTTGACGTTGGCGGGCGGGTTTGGCCGCGTCGGGCGTCGTTTTGGTCTCGCGCTGGACAACGTCAAGGGTGTTGACGTCGTGACCGCCGACGGACGCATGTTGCACGCCAGTGCCGACGAGAACCAGGACCTGTTCTGGGGCGTGCGAGGAGGCGGCGGTAACTTCGGTATTGCTACGTCGTTTGAGTACCAGTTGCATCCGATGCAACGTACCGTGGTCGGCGGTGAAATCCTGTTCCCGTTCGCCAAGGTTCGTGATGTCATCAATGTGTATCGGGAATATGGCATGGATGGGCCTGACGAGCTGTATTGCGACCTGATGTTGGCTTCGGACCTCGAGGGCACGAGCGCGGTCGCCGGTGTGCACGTCTGTTATTCGGGCAAAGAGAGCCACGCTGCCAAAGTCCTCGCGCCGTTTTATGCGCTGGGTAAGCCGGTAGTCGATACCGTACATGCACGCGATTACGTTGAAATCCAGAGGAGCTGGGACAATACGGATCCGCGCAGCAATGCTGAATACCTGAAGAGCGGCTTCATCAACGATTTGTCCGACAATCTGATAGACCGGATCATTGACGGCTTTGAGCCCATGGACGGACGCTCGGTTACGATTTATTTCCAGCATTCGGGTGGTGCCATCGGGCAAGTTGCGGTTGAGGAAACGGCGTTTGCACACAGGAAGTCGAAAGCGAATATGCTGGTGGTCGTTGGCTGGCCGCTGACCAACGACTCAGCGCCACACGTGCAGTACATTCGCGACTATTGGAAGACCCTTGAGCCTGCCACCGATGGCTATTACACGGTGGATACGGCGGCCGAATCCAGTGCGATTCGGCACGGGAACTACCAGGGCAATTTCGAACGGCTGCTGGCTGTAAAGAAGAAATACGATCCGACCAATCTGTTCCGCCTGAACGCGAATGTCGATCCCGCTAAGGTGGTTTGATAAAGGTCATCGCTTCTTTGATATAAGGGTTGCTGCCCGCCGGCATGATCTCACCGACAATGAGGGCTTGGCTGTACCTGATGACTTCAGGTAACATTCGCGTCCCGCGGTCGGGGCGTGGCGCAGCCTGGTAGCGCACTTCGTTCGGGACGAAGGGGTCGGAGGTTCAAATCCT
>CAZTQL010000040.1:0-19483 GCA_964615665.1 uncultured Woeseiaceae bacterium
AAGCCACCGAGGAATAGCGCCGTCAGCAGGTAGATCACCATGATCATGCCGTGCATCGTGATGAACTGATAATAGTTTTCCGGGTTGATAAACGAGAACTGATCCGGGAAACCCAGCTGCAGTCGCATCATCGCCGACAAGCCAAGTGCAACCAGGCCGACAAAAATAGCGGTCATGCCATACTGCATGGCGATGACCTTGTGGTCCTGGCTCCAAATGTACTTCGTAATGAACGTCTGCGGATCGTGATGCTCGATTTCGTGATCACGATCTGCGATTGCAACGTACGCCATCCGGTTCCCCTTGTACCTGTTTTTATGTACTCGCTCGTTCGTCGCGCTGAAACTACAGCGTGTTGATGTAAGCCACTACGTCGTTAACCGCCTGTTCGTCATGCAGGACGTCGGCCATAAAGCCCATCTGTTTACCGAAGTGGTCCTGCAAATGGCCGCCACGAACTTCGTTCTTGAAGTTATTCAGCTGCCGTGCCATGTACCAGTCAGACATACCGGCCGCACGCGGCGCGTTCATCGCCTTGATGCCCATGCCGTCGCCGCCGTGGCAATAAGCGCAGATGTTGTAGTGCTTCTTTCCGGCCGCAAGATCACCGTGAATTGACGGAGCGACCGCAGCATCAGGAAACGTCTGGATATGAGCAACAACGTTGTCAACGGCTCTCTCGTCCGGCAGCGTCGCGACCATGCCGATCATCTGGGCACCGAAGGTATCGCCCTCGTGCGTGCCACGCAGCCCCTGCTTGTAATTCATGATCTGGCGCTTCAGGTACCAGGCGCTCTGCCCGGCAATCTTCGGCGCGTTCAGCGCAACGATGCCTTCGCCCTGCTGACCATGACAGGTCGCGCACACGGCATACTGCGCCGCGCCAATATTTGGATCGCCGGCCAACCGCGTACTTAGATCATTGAATGTGGGCTGATTCGCGAGCCAGATCTGGTAGTCATCACTTTCCTCGACGATAACGGCACCGCGCATCGTGTAGTGCGCCATGCCGCAGAGCTCCTCGCAAAGAATCTCAAAACGTCCGGTTCTCGTCGGAGTCAGCCACAGGAAAGTATTCGTGCCGGGCACCAGGTCCATTTTGACGCGAAACTGGGCTACCGCGAAATCGTGCAATACATCTTTCGAGCGCAACAGGAACTTGACGGGCTTGTCGATCGGCAAGTGAACTTCACCGTTATAGACCAGCACATCGTCCTGACCATTCGGATCATCCGGATTCATGCCGAACGGATTGTCATCGGTGATCCGCTCAGCATCCACCTCGCCGAGTTTGCCGTCTTCGCCCGGCATGCGGAACGTCCAGTGCCACTGTTGACCCACCGCTTCGACAACGTGCGCGTCGTCCGGCACGTCAACAAAATCCGCCCAAACGAATAACCCGGGCGCCAACATCGCGGCGACGCCGATAGCTGTGATGCCCGTCAGCCAGGTTTCCAGTTTCTTGTTTTCCGGCTCGTAGTTCGCGCGCGCGCCTTTCTTGTGGCGGAACTTGATCACGCAGTAAGCCATGAACAGGTTGACGGTAACGAAGACAAAGCCAGTCACGTAGAGCGTGACGTCAAAAGTGGAGTCAACCGTCCCCCAGTTCGACGCGAGCTCGGTGAACGTCCAGGGACTGAGCAAGTGAAAAATGATTGAACCGACGACGAGCAGAATCAAAACAACTGCTAAAGGCATACCTGATGCATCCTTTGTATTCGTTGTGATGTTGAGCTCGGCAGCGAATTAGGCCGCCACCGTTCTTCTTATCTTATTCAGTTCGCGGTCTGTCTTCGGTCGCAATCCTCGTTTGCATTAGTTTAATTATCATGGAGTTACGCCGGTTCTTGCAGATCCTGCGAACTGACCCCAGCGACCACCTTAGTGGAATAAGTAGGTATTTTCCACAACATCAGAGACCAACCTCCTCCCGGACGCGCTTCTCTGCCTTCTTTATGTCGGACTGCAGGTTATCTAGCTCCTGCTGAAGCTGCGCGGTCATTACCGCCGTTTCCGCCTTCCAGTTTATGGTTGGCACGGCCGCAAGAATGTTCGTCGGTGTGGCTGCAGGCGCTACAACTTCTTCCTGCGAGTTGATGATCGCAATGAGGGCAGCAGCAGCCGCAATGCCGGTCAAACTACTCGCCCACCAGAAACCGGCAGGTCGCGTACGTTCTTTTGTCGGCACCTCATCGGTCATTGGCGTCACGCCGCGCAAGGATGCTCGGATACGGCTATCGAGTTCATCGGACACTTTGGCGTCGATGCTTTCAGCGTCGTGGCGTAATCGACTGGCTAACTTATCCATAGGCTTCACTCGTCTTTTTCGTTTCGTTCATCGCCGCGTCCAACTTTTGGCGACCACGCATGAGATTAATCTTTGTCCACGACACGCTGCGGTCCAGTGCCGCGGAAATATCGTTAACTGACAGGTCCTCGGCATAGCGCAACCACATGGCAGCAAACACTTCATCGTTAAGCAGGGCTCGCGCACTGACCCAGAGATTTTCCGTTTCCGACGCTTTGATGCACTGTAGCAACGGGTCATTCTCCTCATCGCGAAGGTCACCGAGCTCAACCACATTCGGCGTGCCAAGCTTACCGGCGTTGCGAATTGCGATACGGTATAGCCAGGTACTAAACCGCCAACGCGGATCGTAACTTCTGATGTAACGATAAGCGCTAATCAGCGTGTCCTGCAGTGCGTCTTCCGCATCCGCGTAACTGGCACAGCGTGTCAGCAGGAAACGTAGCAACCTGTCCCGGTACAGCTGCACCAGGTCCGCAAATGCATCCGCGGAACCGGCCTGAGCGGCGGCAATCAGTTGCGTCTCAATCCTCAAGTGCCGATACAACGGTTTCGGGGTCGAGCGCGAGGCTGAGCTTCAGCACGTTATCCGTAACATCAACTTTCGCTGCCTGCAAAATAGCGGAAACCTCCGGGTCCAAATCGTCGTTGAACGCCTGCAAGCTGATTAGCCCCCGGACGATGCTCGCGATCGAGTTCGCCATTTCGGCTTCATTGGTCATCAGCTGCGCTTCGAAGCCGAGCTTTTCGCCAAGGTCGGCAAGCAGCACGGCAACCTGTTTCGTGTTGCGCAAAATGTTCGAGTCCCAATCGTTATCGGCCTCCAACTCCACCGCATTTACACCCGCCTGAATCAGGCTGCGTTCAGCACGTAAGACAAACAGCGCGCCTTTTTCCTTTTTGGCCGAGTCGATCTTACCGTTGCTCTTAAGCAGCGCCTTCATCTGCTCTTCTGTATTCGTGACCAGTACCTTGTTCTTCAAGGCAACACTGATATAAGCCGCCTCGTCGAGCGAGCCCATATCAATATCAAAATCATCGTCCTGATCTTCATCATCGTCCTGATCTTCCTCGCTTTCATGGTCTGCCGAGCCGTTGCTGTTGTCGAAGAAATAGTAAGCCTTGCCCGACGACTTCAATGTTTGCAGGTCACCTTCGGACGCTGCAGCAGCGAGGGCAACGATCTTGTCCTGAGTCTCGGTACTGATACTGCCGTCAAAAACGATCACCGGGCCTTCGCCGGCGGCGGCAAATGCCGTCATGCGGTCGGCCTCCTTGTCGAGATCGATGCCGGTTTCCTCGCGGATCTCCTCGAAAACCTCGGCATTCAGCCAGTCGTATACGGCGCGGCCGGCCTTGCCGCCGCGCATTGCGTCGATGTCAGCGTGGATATACCAGGTTGCCGAAGCAGGAATATCGGAGGCATCCGCGTGAGCCAATGCCGGTACTACGAGGCCGAGCAGTACGATCAGGAACTTGAAATATCGCATCGAAAAATCCTTAAACAGTGAGTTCATACCCGCTTATAGGGCGCCGACGCGCATTTGGTTACAGATTGGCGTGATTTTTTTTGCCGCTGGTCAGCCAGCTCACGCCATAAGTCAGCACCATGCCTACGATAAAACCGGGAATCGCTTCGTAGAGTCCGTAGTAATCGGCCTTGAACGAGGTCAGCCACAGGACGCTGGCCGTGAAACCACCCAGCATGCCCGCAAGCACACCCTCCCAGGTCGTACGCTGGTAGTACAGGAGCGCGATTATGACGGGGCCAAACGCCGAGCCAAGCCCGGACCACGAGGCGAGTACGAAGTCGAAGATCAGCCGCGGCTCCTGAATGCCCAGCAAGACAGCGATGACGCCGATAATCACGGTCACGATCTTGCCGTAGTTCGACAACACGCTATCGCTTTCGGTGCTGCCCATAATTTTCTGGTAGGCATCCCGTACGACGGCCGACGAGGACAGCAACAGCAGTGAATCAACGGTCGACATGATGGCCGACAGCACGACCACCAGCAGCATGCCCGATATCACGGGCGGGAACAGGTTGTTGGAAAGAACCGGGAAAATGGTCTCGCTATCCTCCAGCCCCGGAAACAGAGCACGCCCGGCAACCCCTGCCGTGACCGCGCCCGTCGTGAAGATCAGCAGCACGATGACAGACATGATGCGGGCCTTTTTGATCTCCCCATCGTCGCGCGCCGACATGTAACGAATCAGCAGTTGCGGCACGCCCAGGAATGGCAACCCGATGGCGACAAAGCTGGCGATGCCAATCCACGCGTGACCGCTCGAGAAAGCAAACATGTCGAGCAGCGCGGGATCCTGATACGCCAGCGAGCTTCGTACCTCGCCCAATCCACCGGACGCGATAATAGCGGCCAGCGGCACCGCGATGAGCCCCAGCAACATCAACACGCCTTGTACGACGTCGGTGTACGAAACGGCTTTGTAGCCGCCGATAAACGTGTAACCAATAATAAAGACAGCACCGACGATGACGCCGGTTTCATATTTCATGCCGAGAAAACTGCTGAAGGCCTTGCCGGACGACACCATCTGCGCAGTAACGTACGTCGTTACCATCACAACGATGATCAAGACGGCCACACCGCGAACCAGGTGCCACTTGTCGGCAAATTTTGCGACCAGCACGTCCGGTATCGTGATCGAATCGGTTTCATCACCGAAGCGCTTAAGGCGCCGCGAAATCAGCCACCAGGACAGCGCGATGCCCGAAATCTCTCCGACAACCACCCAGTAAGCCTGCACACCGACGGCATAGCCCATGCCGGACAGTCCCAGCAGCAGCCAGCCACTCTCGCCCGTGGCATTGGTGCTGAATGCAACCACCCAGAAAGGGAGCTTCTTGTCCGCAAGGTAAAATCCGGCGAGCGTGTGCGTTTCACGCCGACTCCAGATCGCAAGCGCCAGCAGAATGCCGAGATAGACAACCAGTACGGTGACGGTCGTGGACACGATCAATGACTCCGTTGCGAGCGCGAACCGATAGGGGATCCGGGCGGCGCCGCTTCCAGTATGACGCTATCGATCGCGGTCGGCTCCGCCTTCAGCCGCTTAATCTCAGCGCGCGCCAACCCATAATGCGCGCGCAGCAGCGTGTCGCGCGGCGACTGCTTCCCAAGCCACTGCTCCAGTCCGTTCACCGCGTCCAGCGCCAGCGCTCGGACATCGCTGTCGGCCGACGGGTCAAGCGCGAGTCGCAGGAGACCGTGGAGAACCTGGATGTTCGTCTGCCGCTGAATCGCAGCATCGACACCGCCGCGTGGTTTGGCGTACCAGCTGGCGTCCAGCACAGCGCGCGTGACGGCATCAAACCCGGGCGCTCCGGCACGCACCATGCGGGCCGCCCGCGTGCGCTCCAGGAGCACTTGCAGGGTCAGCGCGACAGCACTACGAGCTGGCGCCAGAACATCGAAGTTGATCCCGGTTGCCCCCGCAAACGATTCACGCGTTTTTGGATTGTTCGGCACGCGCGGCGAGATCAGCTCGATAACTTCTGCTGATAGCCGCAACTCATCGGGATTCAGTGTCGCAACCAGTGCCTCTATCGCGCGCTGCTGTCGAGCAACCGCTACGGGTCGCGTTCCATCCTGCAAATCGCCACGCAGCTTGTAGGTGAAGTACTGGCCACCGATCAGCTTGCCGACCGCCTGAATTTGAAACCGATGCAGCAGGTAAACCGGCACCAACGCTTCTTCGAGCGTCGCGAGTGGTCGGCCGACCTGTATGTTATTCGCGGAAAAGTGCTGCAACGCGATGCGGCGCACGTCGAGCAAGTGCTCGAGCTCAGCAATAGCGTCGGCACCGTTGTCCCACAGGTTGCCGTCCGGATGCGACGCCGACAAAGATCGCGAGTCCCCCTCCGCTACATACTTGAAGCCCTGTGCGATTGTCTCGTCCATGATCTTGCGGCGCTCTGCATCACGGTCGAACGCACCCGGGAAATCCTGGTACGCGTACAACACCACGCGCTTATCCCAGTCACCGATCTTGTCGTCATAAGCGGCGGTAAAATCAAGCTCGCCGTTATCATCGATTCCGATCATCGGGAACGGGTAATCCATGACGGAAGCGCGATTCTGCGTGCTGGCGGCAAAGTTATGCTCGAAGCCCAGCGTGTGCCCCACCTCATGCGCTGACAGCTGCCGAATCCTGGCGAGTGACATGTCGATCATTGTCGTGGGCACATTGTCACCCTGATAAGGCGCCAGGAGGCCCTCCGCGATCAGATAGTCCTGCCTGACACGTAAAGAACCGAGTGAGACGTGGCCTTTGATGATTTCTCCTGTGCGCGGATCCAGCACCGAAGCTCCGTACGACCAGCCACGCGTTGACCGATGCACCCACTGGATTACGTTGTAACGGACATCCAGCGGATCGGCGCCCTCCGGCAACAGCTTTACCTGGAAGGCATTGCGGTAACCCGCGGCTTCGAACGCCTGGTTCCACCAGCGAGCGCCCTCGAGCAACGCGCTGCGTACCGGTTCCGGGGCACCGCGATCGAGGTAGTAGACGATAGGCTCGACGGCATCGCTGATAGCCGATCCCGGGTCGGCTTTTTCCAGCCGATGACGCCGACCATAATCGACGATCATCGACTCACCAATGGGTGCCGCGTAGTCGGCGTAACCACCAGCGTCGTAGCGCAGTCCGATAACGCCGCTTCGTGAATCATAGGGCAACGGCTCGTAGTCATCATCGGGCAGTCGAATCATCGAATGATGCACATGCACGGTCACCGCACTGGCGTCCGGAACAACGGTCGACAGATACCTGCCTTCCGGTTTGCCCACGAAAGTGACGATCGCTTCCACTTCGGTGTTATCGGGAAACGCACGTGTCCGTGGCAGGAAGACCGCCGAGCGCGACGCATCGGGCGTGTAACTGCCCTCGCCCCCTGCCTGCAAACGCCCTGCCACACCGTGTGTATCGCTGAGGAAAAACGGCGTTGCGTCGACAACGATCGCAGCGCTCGCATCGATGTCCGTGAACCCCCAGATGACCGAGCGTGCAAAGGATTCGGCAACCGCTCGCCGCTCGTCGGGATTATCCGTGGTGGCGCGGAACTGCAGATTGTCCTCTACCAGCAACACTTTGGGCCCACTGCGTATGAAGCGCACCAGCTTCGTTGCCCCGAGCTGACCACGATCGAGCCCGATGTCGTTGGAGCCAACACCGCGCGGTAATGAAGTCTGGTAGATAAACGGCTCGTCGAACTGCTCGATGCGCATCAGCAATCGACCGTCACCCTCATCCCAGAAGAGATCGACAAACCCTTCCAGGGCCTCGTATTCCGACAGCGGCAGTTCCGTATCAGCGGCGAACGCGTTGAGTGGCAGACACAGCCAAAGCCACGACGATAATAGTAGAGGCAGGTGTTTCAACGTCCGCAGCACTCCAGAGTCAGGCGTCGCGAGTGATGCGGCCTGCGATAATGCCTGATATCAGGAGGAAGATAGCCATGACCAACAGGTACTCGGGCCACGAGCGCGTGATGCCACAGTAGTAGACCGCCGCAATATTGACTGCCTGGAACGTGTTGATCAGTTTGCTCTTGCGTATTTTCGCCTTTGGAAAACGCAGGCGTGAGATCATCAGCAGCGCGAGAACAAACATCAGTATCGGCAGGTAAAGGTGCAACGGCAGGGATACGGCAATATCGGGGTAGTGCAGCAGAACCAATACCAGCGAGGAAATCAGTCCGCCGCCAGCTCCGGTGATTGGCACGCCGGCAAACCACCCCGTATTCGACTCTTCCGAAACCAGGTTGAATCGCGCCAGGCGCATTGCGCCGGCTAAAGCGAATACGGCCACGGCAACGCTCAGGACCCAGAACTGGCCAGACTCGTACTCGATGCCACCCAGTTGCAGCCCGGCATTCAAGACGAGCACCGCGGGTGCCACGCCAAATGAAACGAGGTCCGCCATCGAATCAAACTCTGCGCCAAAGTTCGACGTTGCTTTCAGCAACCGGGCCGCCAGGCCATCCATCACGTCGAGCAGCCCGCACCAGACGATGAGCCAGGCGGCAAACTCCAGATCGCCGAGCTGTGTCGTCACAATTGACGCAATGCCGAGCAACAAGCTCAGAGCGGTGAAGCTATTGGGGATCGTGTAGCGCAGCAGACTCAAGGGTTAGGCCAACCTGTCTTTATTGTTGGACGGCCATTCTGCATCTGACCGCCAGCATTATCCACCGCCGTGTGACGGCTGCGACGCTCGAGCTAGCCGCCACCCCAACGATTCATCCGGCGAATATTGGCGCCCGAGCCCGTGATCCCAACAGGGCCGCGCGGCACACTAAGCTGCATTCTGACCCCCTCGCGGTCGATTTCTATGACAACGTCTTCGCCGGCGGCACCCTGCAGCGTCAGCTCGCGCATATCGGTGACGTTAAAAACTCGTTCACCGCCATAGCTGACAATCTGGTCACCCGGCTGTAATCCGGCCTCGTTACCCGGGGAGCCATTCAGCACGCGCGTAATCTGTACCGAGGTTGGCTGCCCCTGCGCCTCCAAGAAACGTTCATAGTCAGTGTCGCCAAGGTCCGCGCGCAGCAGCGCCTGCGGATCGTTGAGCGCAGCCAGCTGGTCGAGCGGCGCGCCCTCGCGCTGCGCTTCCCACGCCAGCCGCATCGCCTTGTACTCGGCCTCGGACTCGCGCTGCAGAACGCGGCGGGCCTCGTCGTCAGAAAAACCCCCGGCCACCAGGCCCTGCAGCCGTCGATCCTCGAAATTCCTGATCATCGATGCGAAATCCCGCGACCGGCGAAAGCTCCCAGCCCGGACGACTTCGCTACCGCTGTTCGCTGCAGAACTTTCGGCCGCCCGGGATGATTCGGCCAGGTCATTGCGCTCGATGTCGTCGATCAGGTCCTGCACCTGGCCTGCAAGCTCGAGTCGCGCCTCACGCTCTTCGGCAATTAACTGCTCAAGACTGAGAAGACGTTCGGCCAGCGTCGCCGCTGAGCCAGCATCGTGAACGGATGGCATCGCCGCCGATTCCCCGCCGGCGGTCGGCGCGTCGGATGTGGCCCAGGCGCCAACAGCGAACCCGGCAATCAGACTAATGAAAATGGCAGCGATGACTCTCAGCATGTCGTTCTCCGCGCGTGGCAACCGGCGTATAATCACATGACTTTTCCTATAAGTCGCCTGGATGCGGTGAAACTTTTTCGGGGTTTCACCAGTCCAGGGCCAGTGAGATTACTCACGGTGAATATCATGAATAAATTGCTGCTGCCGCTGCTGTCGGCATTTGTCCTGCTCGCGTCACCATCTGCGATTGCGGATGATTCAGCAGAACTGGACCCACAAGCCACCTGGGACCTGACGGACCTCTTTCCAAGCGTGGATGCCTGGAACGCTGCGCGCGAGGCCGTCATGGCCGACTTCGAGAAAATTGAAGAGCGCCGCGGTACGCTCGGCAAGAGCGCCGATGATCTGTACCAAACCTACCGGCTCGTTTCCGACACCTATAGAAATGCCGGACGCGTGTATGTTTATGCCTCGCTCAACGCCGACGAGGACCTGCGCGAGTCCGAAATGCAGGAGCGGCGGCAACTTGCCACGATCATGTTTGCCCGTTTCGGCGAGGCAACCGCCTGGATGCAGCCAGAGCTAATCAGCGTCGGTCGAGAAGTCATCGAGTCCTACGTCGCTGAAGACCCCCGTCTCGCCCCGTTTGCCTATCAGCTCGATGACAGTCTGCGCAACGCGCCGCACACGCTGAGCCCTGAAACAGAACAAACGTTGTCTTATTTTTCGCAGTCCTTCGGCGCACCGGGCGGCACTTACTCCCTCCTCGCCAATTCGGATATTCCGTGGCCAACGATCAAGCTTTCAACAGGCGAAGAAATCGTCGTTGACTCGCAGGGCTATGGCAAAGCACGCAGCAGCGCGAATCGTGACGACCGCAAACTCGCATTCGACACGTTCTGGAACAAGTGGGTCGAGTACCGCAGTTCCGTTGGCATGGTGCTGAACTCGCACCTGCAGACCCAGGTTGCACTCGCCAAAGCGCGTAACTACGACGGCGTATTGCAACGTGAGCTCTTCCAGGACAATTTGCCCCCGGCGGTGTACCGCACGCTGATTGCCGAGGTGAACAAGTCGCTGCCAACACTGCATCGTTACTTCAAACTGCGCACGCGCATGCTCGGTCTGGAGCAAATGCACTATTACGATATCTATCCACCGCTCGTTTCGCTGGACAAACGCTTCGACCTCGAATCCAGCAAGCGCATTACGCTCGAAGCGATGTCGGTGCTTGGCGATGACTGGGTGAGCCTGCAGAAAAAAGCAATGGACGAGCGTTGGATGCACGTCTATCCACAGCGTGGCAAGCGCGCAGGCGCCTACATGGCCGGCTTTGCCTATGATGTCCATCCCTATTTGCTGCTCAACCACGACAACAACTATTCGTCGCTATCCACATTTGCGCACGAGTGGGGCCATGCAATGCACACGGTCTACGCGAAGCAGGCACAACCGTTCGAGACCGCCGGCTACGCCACATTCATTGCTGAAATTCCGTCAACATCGCTGGAGCTGATCCTGCAGGACTACATGTCGAAAAATGCGGAAACGATCGACGAGAAGCTTTTTTACCTGGGTCATGCGCTGGAGGGCATGCGCGGCACGTTTTTCCGTCAGACAATGTTCGCGGAATTCGAACTGGCCTTGTATGAAGCAGCGGAGCGTGGCGAAGCGTTGTCCGGCGACCGCATTTCCGACATCTATGGCGAAATTCTGCGCCGGTATCATGGCCACGACGACGGTGTCGTGATCATTGATGACCTGTACACGAACGAGTGGATGTTCGTGCCGCACTTTTATCGCAATATGTATGTATTCCAATACGCGACATCGAAGACGGCCGGCACTGCATTGTACGAGAAGATCGTTAATGAAGGTGAGGCAGGCATCGATAATTACAAGAACCTGCTGCGAGCCGGTGGCTCGGACTATCCCTACAAACTCCTCGTGAATGCCGGAGTTGACCTGGCAACGCCCGAACCTTACAAAGCGATCGTCGGCAAGATGAACTCGATCATGGACGAGATGGAGCGACTACTCGACGAGAAGAACAAGTAGTCCAACCATCTCTGCCATTTGAGCCCCCCCGATTCGGGTGCTCCTCTCGTTTACTCGGCGATTTGCGCGGCGATGACATTGACCGGGCAGTTCGAGCCATCAGTGTACGGTCCGAGACCGGTATTGACGCTGGCGATTTGCCCCGGCGGAATTTGCCCGCGGATCACGTGTACCACTTGCTCTGCCCGACCTGACGAACCGGTGTATTCAACCATCACCTGAACACCGGCGATCTGAACTGCCGTATCGTTTTTCACTGATACCACGAGTTTGCCATTGGCATCCGCGTCGCAGCGTCGCAGCACGTACGCGCTTGGGTTCGATGGTAGCTCGAGCCTCACCAGCTCTGCACCCGCTGCCTTGCCGTAGTCGCCGCCCGCTTGTGCAACGACCTTGTAGTGGTTGATTGCCTCCGGCAAGTTGCCCCGCGCTTTCGCAATGTTGCCGAGCGCAAAGTGCGCGGGCGCCGTTGGCAACAGCGCGATGCTGTTTTCGAGATCAGTTACGGCGCCGTCTGTCTGGCCCAGCTCCTGCTTGGCAATACCGCGCTGCAAGTGATAGTAGAAAAAGTTTTCGCGGCGCTGTATTGCCCGATTGTAATTGGTCACTGCCATGTCGTACTTGTCAGCAACCAGTCGCACATCGCCGCGCAGTGCGTGAAAATGTGCCTCCTCCGGGAACAGGTTGAGCGCTTTATTGGCCAACGTCAGCGCTTCGTCGATCTTCTTCTCGGACAGTGCTTTGCGGCCCTCGTCGTAAATGTCATAGGCGGGCTTGGCGGCACGCGTCTTTTTCATCGCCTGTTGAAATTCCGAGGCACCGAGGTTACCGCCTGGCGGCAGAGCGGCGGCGGTCGATCTGTTGGCCTCCACACGCGCCTGGGACGGCGGGTGGCTGGCAAACAGACCACTGAGCCAGTCTGTGCGGCGACCCTCGCTGAGGCGCACAAAGGTCTGCTGTAGCGCCACCGCACCTTGCGGGTCGTAGCCGGCCTTCGACATGTACTGCATGCCGTAGTAGTCCGATTCGAGTTCGGCTTCGCGGCCATATCGCATGGTAACGAGCTGCGCAGCGACATTGGCTCCGCCCACGGCAAGGTTGCCGTAGTCGCTGTCACTGGACGCGATGGCCGTCGCAAATACCAGCCCCTGCAGCAGCGTGCCGCGGGACATTTGCTGGGCCGTGTGACGGGCAGCGGCATGCACCACTTCGTGGCCGAGAACGGCGGCCAGCTCCGCCTCAGATTCTAGTTCAGTCAAAAGACCGCGGTTGATAGCGATTTTGCCCCCCGGAAGCGCCCACGCGTTGGGTACCGAGTTGTTCAGGACAACAAACTCATACGGCAAATTGACGCCGCTTTGAGCAGCCAGCCGGCTCCCAATGCCCTGTACGTACTGCGTGAGCTGCGCGTCGACGTCGTAGGTACCACCCTGGGATTGCTGCATAGGCGCATAGTTCTGGCGCCCCATGTCGATCTCTGCCGCCGAGCTCACGATCATCAAATCGCGCTTGCCGGTGACTGGATTGACGACGCAGCCCGTCAAGAATGCGGCCGCCACGGCCACAATAATCGTGCTTTTCCGCATGGCTCTACCTCTTTTTTTCATAACAAGCATTATAGCGCCTGTTACAATACGCGGGTTATAAAAACGAGAGGATATAACTATGGGATTGTTCGACTTTGTAAAAGATGTTGGCCGTCAGATTTTTGATACTGATGACGAAGCCGCTGAGAACATCAAACAGCACCTCGATATTAAGACCAGTGGTATCAAGGATCTCACCGTGGAGTTTGACGATGGCGTGGCAACGATATGTGGTGATTGTTCCAACCAGGCCGTACGTGACCAGGCCGTTCTGATTGCCGGCAACATCAAGGGCGTCGAGAAAGTGGTCGCTGACGATCTCAAAGCGCCACCGCCGAAACCTGATGAACCGGAAGAGAAAGCCGAGTTTTATGAAATTGCCAGCGGTGACACGCTTGGCGGTATCGCCAAGAAGTTCTACGGCAGCGCCGGCAAGTACATGAAGATCTTCGAAGCCAATCGCGACATCATTTCTGACCCGAACAAGATTTATCCGGGCCAGAAGATCAAGATTCCGCTGGACTAATAAACCAAAAAAGGAATTCCAATGGACTTCATGGATTTACTGAAAGCAGCCGGCGGTGGCGGCAGTCTTGGCCAGCTGGCCAAAACTGTTGGGCTCGGATCGTCGGATACGTCCAAGCTGGTCGAGGCGCTAGCGCCGGCGCTCATGCGCGGCATGCAGAAAAACACGGCCGACGATAAAGGTCTGGCTGGGCTGCGTCGCGCGCTGGAGAGCGGCGGGCACGATCGCTATATCGACAAGCCGGAACTGCTCGCGTCGAAGAAGACGCGCAAGGACGGCAACAACATTCTTGGTCACATCTTTGGTAGCAAGGACGTCAGTCGTAACGTAGCGGCCGTGGCGGCCAAAGATACGGGCATTAGTGCCAGCCTGATCAAGAAAGCGCTACCACTGCTCGCGACTCTGGCAATGGGCGCGATGAGCAAGAAGTCATCGGGTGGCAAGGAACTGGGATCGTCAGTATCAAAAGGCGGTCTGGGCCCACTGGGCGATCTGCTCAGCATGGGGGGCAAGTCCGGCGGTGGTCTCGACGATATCCTCGGGATGGCGCGGAAGTTCTTCTGACGCTAATTGCGTGCTTTACCGCTGTAACGAGGGCCGGCTCAATGCCGGCCCTTTTACGATGCGTGGCTGCAAGTCGCGCCTTCGTAGGGGATAATCCGCATAGCTTGCTGTCCGCTGCTTGTTCGATACTGGTCAGCCAACACACTTGGGAGTGCCGATGTCATCCAATGCCAAAACGCTGATGCAGGAACTGCGCGACGACCATCGCAACATGTCCATCGTTCTTGATGTGCTTGATGATGTCGTGCGAGCTACGTCCTCGGGCGAGGACCCGGATTTTGAGTTGATCGACGAGATCATGCGCTATATGACCGTCTATCCGGACGCTGTGCATCACCCGAAGGAAGACATCGTTTATCGCCAACTGCAGGCTGAACGGCCGGACCTCGCCGAAGGACTCGACGACGTGCCGGCCGATCATGTTGCCATTGCCGAGCTAGGTACTGCCCTGAGAGATGACGTGGAAGCAATCAACATGGGTGGCGCTGTGCGCCGCGAGAAGTTGGTCGACGACATGTCAGGCTATGTCGAACGCTTAAGACGGCACATGAGCTGGGAAGAAAGTGACCTGTTTAAACGTATCGACCAGATGCTCGACGAAAACACACCGGAGGTCGATGTCTCTCAATACGCCCACAGTAAGGATCCGGTGTTTGAGCTTGAGATCGAGGCCGGTTTTCGGCGTCTGATGACCAGCCTGCAACGCTAGCTGAATCGGTCCGTTCAAAAATACCAGGCGAATTGGGCAAACAACCCTGCGCCTCCCGACAGGTAACGATCCGGCTGGCCGGCACTAACACCCCCAAACTCGCTGCCCTTGGGTCCCAGCGGCACGTTGATGCTCCCCAGCAGGGTCATGTTGTCGGAGAGGCTGTAATTCGTCACAAACTGCAACAGGCCACTCGGATCAGCCAGATTGGCTAGCAATGTCGGCGTCACCACCCAGAGCGGCGTCATTTCAATGGTCACGCTACCGGCCAGGTAGTGTCGTCCGATCGAGAAGAGTTCGCCCCGCGTTATCCGCTCGACCAGGTCCGGATTGTTCGTCAGGCTGAGTGGATCGTAGGCGCCGGTCCGCTGCCCAAATCCGTTGAAAAAATACTCGATGGCACCGCTCATGTTCCGGTCGAACCAGTTCCACGAGTAGGTCAGGTTCGTGACGAATTGTGCGTACGTGTCGTTGTCGGTTCGAGTAACCACAGCATCCGCGGTCCAGACCGAGCCACCCACGTTCTTGCTTCCACCAAATCCAAGCACGGAATCTCCGTAGCTCTGTGCCAGCAACACGTCGTATTCAAACTCGCCGGCAAACCCGTGGTACTTGATCGCAGCCGTCGATTCCTCGCCATCAACATCGCCGGTGATCAGATTACGACGTATAACGTAGGCCGCCTGAATATCGTCGCCGGAATCGCGCAGGTACTGCGTGTACAGCATGTCATCGCCGCTTTTGTACTCGGTATCGACCGCCGCCGGATCGAACGGGTTGACCAGGTCCAAGGGCGCGTAAAAGAGACCGTTGCCCCACGACAGCACCTGCCGTCCAAAGCGGACAACGGCCTTCTCGCTTGCGTAACCCACAGCCAACCGGTCGATGCGATGTAACAGCACGGTATCGGCGTTGTCTTCGATGACGTCCGTGAGGTTCAACAGGCGGCGGTCATCATTGGGCGATCCGGGAAAGAAGATGTTCGCGCCGCCAGGCAACGAGCGGCCGAGTTCGACACTGTCACCGCTCAAGCCCAACAACTGGTACGCCGCATCAAAGGACCAGCGCTTTGAATTCGCCTTGAAATTCAGACGCAGGCCGCCGCTCAGATCCAGCGTATTGCTACCGACGAGGTCCCTGAACAGACTCTGGTCGGGATAGGCCTGGCTGGTCAACGCAAATTTCGTATGGCCACCAACCTCGATGGCGCCGTTATCAGCGCCGGCCGCCGCCGATAACAACAGGCACAGTATGAAGAGGTTAAGCCGCATCCTGCTTGAGGTCGTCGACGATGCGACCATCCAGCATGCGCACCAGGCGCTTTGCATAGCCCATGACGCGCTGGTCGTGAGTCGCGATTACAAAGGTCGTATTGTGATGTTCGTTGAGCGCGGTGAAGAGCTTCATGAGTTCGTCCGAGGTTTTCGAGTCGAGGTTTGCCGTCGGCTCGTCAGCCAGCACCAGCGCCGGCCGGGAGACAATCGCCCGCGCGACGGCAACGCGCTGCTGCTGTCCGCCCGACATTTCTGCCGGTCGCCGGTCCTCAAGACCTTGCAGACCGACCTCCTCCAGAATCGCCATCGACTTTTCACGTCTTTCAGCCGCGGGAACGCCTTGCACCTGCATGACGAATTCAATGTTCTCCTGCGCCGTCAAGACCGGGATCAGGTTGTAGGCCTGGAACACGAAACCGATGCTGGACAGCCTGAGTTCCGCAAGTTGGTTTTTGCTCAGCTGATCGATACGTTGGTCGGCTACCCAGACCTCCCCGCTGTCCGGCATGTCGAGCCCGCCGATTGCGTTCAACAAGGTTGTCTTGCCGCCGCCGGACGGTGCGGACAGACAAACGAAACCACCCTGCTCGATATCGATGCTGACATGATCGAGCGCCTTGATGTCCTCGTCACCCTGCCGATAGGTTTTGCACAGATCCACACAACGTACCGCCGCCATCATCCCACCTTGGTTATTGCTTCAACCGGCTCATACCGAGACGCGCGCCAGGCCGGGGACAGGCTCGCGAGAAATCCAAGAGTCAACACGATCACGTTCGCAAGGATCATGTCGCTTAAATACAACCGGGGATACAGAACGCTGGCTGCCCCCATCATCTCCATGCCATCAGCGACAGCGGAGATATCGATGCCGCCGCGCAAGGGTTGAATCGTTGACCAGGCCAGCACGTTACCGATGACGAGACCCACTGACAGCAGCAGCATCGACTCGATAAGAATCTGTCCAAGAATATTCGACGGCTTCATGCCGAGCGCGAGCATCAGGCCGATCTCGCGCACCCGCTCGAATACCGCCATGACCAGCGTATTTATCAGCCCAAAAGAAAGCGCCAGGAAGATCACGATCATCCAGATCATCACAAAACCGTCCATGACCTTGAGCATGGAGCCCAGATAGGTCGCAACCTCATTCCAGCGGCTGATATCCAGCGAGCCGTCAACGCTGCCAACGACCTTGTCATAGGTTGGCTCAACGTCGCGATAGCTGTCGCCCAGAAAAGCGATCTCGGTCGTTGTATCGCCAATGCGCAGCATCTTCTGCGCCGCCTTCTTACCGATGAATACGTTGCCTTCTTCGTACGCCGGCACTTCGGACTCAAAAAGGCCCACAACGCGAAAGCCGCGATCGGCAATCTCGTTGTCCGGGTCCTGGCTCATTAGCACGACGCGCTTGCCGACCCTGGTTTCCAGTTTATCCGCGAGTTTCCGGCCAATAACGATGCCATTGTCATCGACACTCTCAAGAAAGCGCCCTTCGACTTCATCGTAAGAGAGGTAACCAAACGCTCGCTCGGCGACAGGATCGATGCCGAGTAGCGTTACGCCTCGCGATTCGTATTCGCTGGCAATCACGGCCGGCACTTTGACGCGGCTCGACCAGGCTTTGAAATCCATCGAGCCAAAGGTGAGTGCCAGCTCAGCGTCGCTGATCAAAATACGGTTGGCGACGCTCGGGTCATCGAGAAACAGCGGGTTGTGCACCTGCACATGCCCCGGTAAGGCACTGACGCCGTCTTCGATCATCTGATCCACCATGCCGCGCGACAGGGCTGTCATAAAGATCATCGCCCACACGCCGACCGAGATAGCGCTCACCATGATGATGGTGCGCCGATGATTGCGCCACAGGTATCGCCAGGCGAGTCGCGTGAGCACCGGCAGCATGCGCATCAGTTCGCCCTCATCGCTTCAACCGGGTGCAGCTTGTACAGGCGCAGCGCGGGATAGACGGCCGCCAGCAGCGTAAAAATAAAAACAACGAACGGGCCGATAGCCATCGTCAGTGCCGTCGGCTCGAAATACACGCGCGTGGGCAGGTTGAAGTTCGCCGCCATTTCTTCCATGCCAGGAATAGACAGACCATTGACGCTGAAGTAGGCCGTCAATATTGCACCTCCAATCGCGCCAAGGACAAAACCAATCAGGCCGAGGAAGGCGGTCTCAAGCATGACCAGGCGCCCGAGTTGGCCGGGCTTCAGGCCGAGTGACATGACGATGCCAAACTCGTGCGTACGTTCCAGCACGGACATCAGCTGCGTATTGAGAACGCTGAAAGCAACCAGGATCACGAGGACGCCGTACATGAAAAAGGCGCTGCTCATATCAGCCTTGATTGCCTGTTTCAGGCCAGGCTGCAGCGCATCCCAATCGTGCACGACCAAGTCAGCGTCAGTCGGCAGCGCCGCAGTAATCTCGGGCAGCACAATTTCGGCGGCCTCCAGCGACGGTGCACTGATGACGACCTGATGTCCCGCGCCCTCCATGAAAAATATGTCCTGAAAAGCGCCCAACGGCATCTGGGCGATATTGCGATCGACATCCGGCACACCGCTTTCGAAGATGCCAACGATCGACACCACCGCCGCGGCGAATGAACCGTCCAGACCGCTACCCAACAGCGTAAGTTCGTCACCGATCCCGACGCGCAGGTTGCGGGCAAGCACTGCGCCAATGACGATCTCGGTAGCATCCGACCGCTCGATATAGCGGCCTTCTTCGATGAGTCCGGGAATGCTCGACACCTGCGGCTCGAACTCGGGCTCCACACCAAATATCCCGACGCCGTAGCTGCGCTCATCGCTGGATGCCAGCGCGAACGCCCAGCCGCGTGCGGCAATGCTCTCGTCCGGAAATTCGGCTCTCAGACGGTCAGCGAGGGGCACAATATCGGGCACCGTCTGCCGCATTTTCTGGTCGTCCTTGTAACCCGGCGCCTGTATCTGCATATGCCCGGTGAACACTTTGAGCGTGTTGTCGATCATCAGGCCGTACATGCCGAACTGCATCGAGATCATGAACACGAGCAGCGTATTCGAGAACACCATCGCGCCGACGGTCAGCCAGGTCCGACGCTGATGTCGCCAGAGGTTGCGCCACGCAAGGCGTACGACAATGTTCATCGACGGTATCTCTGGCTAGTCTCGTGGATTTCGCAGGTTCGACAACGTAAACAGGCTGTCCTTGAGATCGACTTCATATTCAACGTCGATAACGCTTATCTCGGTCCACTCTTCCGTGTTATCAGTCTTGACCATGCGCTGTCGCTTGGCGATCGTGCGACCGCCCATTTCGCCGACGTCCAGCGACACCAGCTTTTTGACCAGCTCGCCGTCCTGATCGTAAAACGCGTGCTCCAGCATGACGTGGTCGTCCCGGA
>CAZTQL010000041.1:0-19227 GCA_964615665.1 uncultured Woeseiaceae bacterium
TAGTCGGTGAGGTTCTTGACGATACCCTTGACCGTATGCCCTTCCTGCAACCCCTCGAGAAGCGCTTCGCGCTCTGCGGAGTATTCTTTTTCGACCACGGCGCGTCGTGAAACCACGACGTTATTGCGACGCTGGTCGAGCTTGATCACCTTGAATTCGAGAGTCTTGCCCTCGAGATAACCAGGATCGCGAACCGGACGTACGTCGACCAGCGAGCCCGGCAAGAATGCGCGAACATTGTCAATTTCGACGGTAAATCCGCCTTTGACGCGACCGTTGATCGTGCCTTCAACCACCGCACCATCTTCGAACGCCTTCTCCAGATCAATCCACGTGCGTGCGCGAATAGCTTTCTCACGCGACAGCTTGGTCTCACCAAAGCCGTCTTCAACGGCATCCAGCGCGACTTCGATTTCGTCGCCGACGGATACGCCGCCTTCGCCTTTATCGTTTTTGAACTGCTCCAGGGGTATTACTGCCTCAGACTTGAGGCCTGCACTGACGAGAACTACATCGTCATTAACCGCGACAACTGTGCCGATAATGATGGAACCCGGCTTGATGTGTTGACTGGCAAAACTCTCTTCAAATAATTCAGCGAAACTTTCAGACATGTTAAGAAACCCACAGGAACTCGCGTTCCCACCCAATCGCCAAGTCGCATCCTGCAACCGACGGTCATTATAAAAAGGGAGCGAACATCCTGTTCGTTCCCATCCGTTGTCCTTCTTTAGAATTCTAGAGGTCTGAGACCCAGTCCAACACCGTTTGCGTCACCGCTTCGATCGACTGGCCCGACGAGTCCAGAATCCTGGCGTCCTCTGCGGGCTTAAGCGGGGCCACCGATCGCTCGGAATCCCGCCGGTCACGGTCCTCTATGTCCCGTGAAAGGGCGGCAAGGCTAACATCCAAGCCCTTGTCTTTCAACTGCTTATGGCGCCTTCTGGCGCGTTCTTCAGCGCTTGCGGTCAGGAAGATCTTGAGCCCCGCATCCGGGAAAACGTGAGACCCCATATCCCGGCCATCTGCAACCAGCCCTGGCGGCCGTTGAAACGCCCTTTGCCGTTCGAGCAGCGCCTGTCGGACCTCAGGGATTGCGGCCACCTGCGACGCCCCGGCCCCGGCCTCCTCGGTCCTGACCTCGAGCGTGACGTCCTGCCTTTCGAGGATAATCAGCTCACTGCCAACCTCATCACTGTCAAAGCGGACTTCCAGGGCGCGGGCTACCTCGGCCACACCGCACGGATCATCGAGGGAGATGCCCTTGCGCCCAGCCGCCAGGGCCACCAGTCGGTAGAGGGCGCCGCTGTCGAGCAAGTGCCAGCCTAGCGCGTCGGCAACGCGCCGCGCGATCGTGCCTTTGCCGGATCCACTGGGTCCGTCGATCGCGATAACCCGTACCAACCGAGTCATGAGGAATTATCCTCCCGGACCGAAATATCAGCGCCAACTGCGACCAAACAGTTAGCAAATCCAGGGAATGAGGTATCCACGGCGTCGACATCGCTGATCTTGACCTCGCCAGTCGCCACTGTCCCCGCAACCGCCATCGCCATTGCCACACGGTGATCGCCGTGGCTGTCCACGCTACCTCCCGTAAACTGACCACTGTGAACGGTCGCCCCGTCAGGGGATTCATCGACCCGGATGCCGAGGGCCCGTAAAGCGCTCGCCATCGCGCCGATGCGGTCGCTTTCCTTGACACGAAGCTCGCCAATGTCGCTGAACACAGTTTTCCCTGCGGCCGCAGCAGCGGCCACGAACAAGGCCGGAAACTCATCGATGGCCAATGACACGAGCGAAGGGTCAACCTGCGTGCCCTGCAGCTGCGACGAACGCACCCGTATTTCGGCAACGGGCTCCTCACCAAGCTGGCGAGCATTTTCGATGCCGATATCGGCGCCCATTGACCGCAATATATCGATCACTCCCGTGCGCGTGGGATTAATGCCGACGTTCTGGATAACAAGCTCCGCATTTTCTGCAAGCACTGCTGCCAGGATAAAGAAGGTTGCCGATGACAGATCGCCCGGCACCTCGACATGGCATCCGGTGAGCCTTTGCCCAGCATCGACGCTGATCCGGGCGCCATCGATTGAGACACGAACGCCCATCGATCCCAGCATCCGTTCCGTGTGGTCGCGGGTGACGGCGGGCTCCGTGACGCTGGTCGTGCCATCCGCGTAAAGTCCGGCCAGCAGCACCGCAGATTTCACCTGGGCGCTGGCCACCGGCAATTCGTAATCGATGGCTCGCAAGCTTCCGTTGCCGGTGATGCGCAACGGCGGCATTCCATCGTTGCTCAGGATACTCGCTCCCATGTCGGTCAAAGGGCGAATGATGCGACCCATCGGGCGCGACGTCAGGGAGCTGTCCCCGACGAGGACACTGCCAAAGTCCTGTCCGCAAAGTAGTCCCGCGATCAGGCGCATCGCTGTCCCAGAGTTGCCGAGGTCGAGTTCGTCAATAGAGGCCTCAAGGCCGTGCACGCCGACACCTTCAATCGACAGCTCGGTCGGCCCCGGCTGCTCGATGGTGACTCCCAGTTGGCGCATGGCAGTAAGCGTTGCGAGACAATCTTCGCCCGTCAAAAAACCGCTAACCGTCGTGCGGCCCTCGGCGATGCTGCCAAGCAGCAGCGCTCGATGTGAGACGGACTTGTCGCCCGGCACGCTGAGTGTCGCATCCCCGATCGATGATGGTGTGACGATAAAATGCATGCGGCGTGGCTTCTTAGCCGATCGCTTTAGGGTAAGCGCCCAGGACTTTGAACAGCGAGCTGCTCGCCTCGAGTTTTTTCAACGCCTCGGCAATCGGCGGTTCTTCCGCATGCCCTTCCAGATCGATGAAGAAGACGTAGTCCCAATTGCGGCGCCGTGACGGGCGGGACTCGATACGGGTCATGCTGATGCCGAATTCGGCCAGCGGTTGCAGCAGATGATGCAGAACGCCGGCACCGCCGGCTGTATCGCTGGTCGATACCAGAATAGTTGTTTTGTCTTCGCCACTCGCTGACAGCAGCCTGCGTCCAACGACGAGAAATCGCGTTGCATTATCGGGCCGGTCCTCGACGTTGTTCACCATGACGTTGAGTTCGTAAACGTCGGCGGCAACGTCGGGCCCGATTGCCGCGGTGCCCTCCTCGTCACGCGCACGTCGCGCACCGGCAGCGTTACTCGACATGCCGATCAACTCAACGTGCGGCAGGTTCTCCCGTATCCAGCCACGACATTGCGCGAGCGACTGTTCGTGCGCGCAGATTCGTTCGATATTCTCAAGCCCCTTGAACTTGCTCATCAGGTGCTGCTCGATCTTAAGCTCAATCTCGCCGGCGATCTTCAGCGGCGACGTCAGGAACATATCCAGCGTGTTGTTGACCGAGCCTTCAGTCGAGTTTTCGATGGGCACCACGCCAAAGTCAGCGGCCCCGCATTCGACCTCCTGGAAAACCTCATCGATTGTGTGAAACGGCAGCGCGCGCACGGAGTGCCCGAAATGCTTGAAAACAGCCGTCTGGGTAAAGGTACCCTCGGGACCGAGGAAACCGATTTTCAGTGGTTCCTGCTGTGCGAGGCACGCCGACATGATTTCGCGAAACAGCCGCAACATTTCTTCGTCGCGCATCGGCCCCTCGTTGCGTTCCAGCACAGACCGAAGAACCTCCGCCTCACGTTCGGGCCGATAGTAGTCAACGGCTGCCACGAGGTCGCCCTTTGCCGCGCCCACCTGCTGCGCAATTTTCGCGCGGTCATTGATGAGCGCCTGAATGCGTTCGTCGATGGAGTTGATGCACCGGCGAATCTCGGCGAGATTCATCTTGCCCGATTTGTCGTCGGTTCCTGCCATACAAACCCAATCCGCCGTGGGAGCCCGCCTTGCACCCCGAGGGCACGTAGCGGGCGATTCGCGGCCAAGGGCCGCTCCTACATGAAACGTCGCTGTCAGGTTACAGGCTTACCCAGATTTCGCAAATTTAGAACGCCGTTTATCGAGCGGATTTCCTCGATGAGTGCGTCAGACGGCTCGCCATTGACATCGACGATCGTGTAAGCGAAATCGCCAACCGACTTATTGAGCAGGTCCTCGATATTGAGGCCGACATTCGCGATACAGGTAGAAATCTGACCGACCATATTAGGCACGTTTGCGTTCGCTACGGTGATACGCCAGGCATCCAGACGTGACAGATGCGCCTTCGGGAAATTGACCGAGAAACGCACATTACCGTTCTCCAGATAGTCCTTGACGTTTTCGGCCACCATGACTGCGCAATTCGCTTCGGCCTCACCGGTTGATGCGCCGAGGTGCGGCAACGCCACAACTTTCGGATTTGCCATCAGCTCAGGCGTCGGAAAATCGGTAACGAACGCGTGCAACTTGCCGCTATCCAGGGCAGCCAGTGCGGCCGCATCATCAACGACCCCGCCTCGCGCAAAATTGATGAGCACGCCGCCATCCTTCATTAGTGCGATGCGACTTGCATTCACAAGACCGCGGGTAGCGTCCAAAAGTGGCACGTGTACCGTGACGAAATCAGCGTGCATGAAAAGCTGATCCAGTGTCTCTTCCTGCTCCACACCCGAGGAAAGCTGCCAGGCATTGCGCACTGTGATCGACGGGTCGAAGCCCACCACTTTCATACCGAGGTCCAGTGCCGCGTTGGCCACTTCCACGCCGATGGCGCCAAGCCCAATGACGCCGAGCGTCTTGCCCGGCAACTCGAAACCAACAAACTGTTTTTTGCCGGCCTCGACGGCCTTACTCAACGCTTCGCCGGTTTCAGTCAGACCGTTGACGTACTCGCGGGCGTTGCACAAATTGCGTGCCCCGATGAGCATGCCCGCGATCGCCAGTTCCTTCACTGCGTTCGCGTTGGCACCAGGGGCATTGAATACCGGCACACCTCTGCCGCTCATCGCATCGACGGGAATGTTGTTGGTGCCGGCGCCGGCTCGCCCAATCGCCGCTACAGTGTCCGGTATGTCCATGTCGTGCATGTTGTAAGAACGCAGCAGCACGGCATCCGGATGTGCGATCTCAGAAGCAACTTCATACCGTTCGCGCGGCAAGTGCCGTAGGCCTTCGACCGCAATATTATTGAGTGTGAGTACTTTAAACATGATCCCTATTCTCTGTAGCGGCGCATCGTTCGCGCACGCGTTGGTTAGGCGTTGGATTTCTCGAAGGTGGTCATGAACTCGATAAGCGTATCGACAGCCTCTTCGCTGACCGCGTTGTAGATCGACGCCCGCATGCCACCGACCGACCGATGCCCTTTCAAATTAGTCAGGCCCGCAGCCTGCGACTCTTGCAGGAATTTTCCGTCAAGCGACGCATCAGCGAGAATGAAGGGTACGTTCATCCATGAGCGAGCGTCCTTGCTGACCGGGTTGCTATAGAAGTCGGATGCATCAACGGCGGCATACAGTTTCTTTGCCTTGCGTTCATTCGACTCGGCCACTGCCGCAAGACCACCGCGCTTTATCAGGTAGTCAAAGACCAGATCCGCGACATACCAGGCAAAGGTTGGCGGCGTATTTGTCATCGACCCGGAGTCAGCGTAAGACTTCCACGTCATCAGGTGCGCATTATCAGGTCGCACCCTGTCCAGCAGGTCGTTACGAACAATGACAAGCGTTATGCCGGCCGGTCCGATGTTCTTTTGCGCACCGGCATAGATCACACCAAAACGGCTCACGTCTATCGGGCGCGACAAAATGGTGCTCGACATATCGGCAACCAGCGGCACATCGCCACCGGGCACAAAGTGAAATTCCACACCGGCGATTGTCTCGTTGGGTGTGTAGTGCAGGTACGCAGCGTTATCGCTGCGCCTCCAGCCTGACTCGGCGGGGATGTAAGTAAAGTTTTTGTCCGAAGCATCGGCGACCACGTTCACGTTACAAAACTTCTTGGCCTCGCCGGCCGCCTTTTTACCCCAGCTGCCGGTGACAACATAGTCGACCGTGTCGTCGGGGCCGGTCAGGTTTAGCGGCGCCATCGACATCTGAAGCGTCGCGCCTCCTTGCGGAAACAGCACGCTGTAATCATCCGGAATGCCGAGCAAACTCCGCACACTGGCTTCGGCGCGTTCCGCCAACGCGACAAACCCCTTACTGCGATGACTGACTTCCATCACCGACATTCCGGTGCCTTGCCAATCGGGAAGATCGTCGCGGATTTGTTCGAGAACTTCCAGGGGCAGCGCCGCGGGTCCGGCACTGAAATTGAATACGCGAGACATGTCGCTCTGGTCCTTGAAAAGACGATACAGGGGTGATTATAGGGCGCGTATTGTTACGGTTTAACGACGTAAATGCACTAAGTAAATAGCCCGATCATCTAAACCGGCATCGCTGCGGCGATGCACTAAATCGGTGCGTTACTCGTCGTCCTCGTCGTCCTCATTGTCCTCGTCGCCCTCAATCGATTCGATACGCGCCAGACCCACCAATCGTTGGCCCCGCTCGACCCGGATCAACCGTACGCCCTGCGTGTTGCGCCCCACAATCGAGATACCGTCTACTGCCGTGCGCACCAGGGTGCCATTCGAGCTGATCAGCATGATCTCGTCATCCTCGGCGATCTGCAGCGCACCAACGGTCTTACCATTTCTGTCGGTGGTCTGGATGGCGATAACGCCCTGCCCGCCGCGGCCTTGCACCGGAAAGTCCTCGACCGGCGTACGCTTGCCATAGCCGTTCTCAGTCGCCGTCAATATCGGACCTTCATTGATGATCAAAAGGCCGATAACCTCGTCTCCTTTAGGTAGCTTGATACCACGAACGCCGGCTGCCGCACGTCCCATGGGCCGCACGTCATTTTCGCGGAAGCGGATGGCCTTACCGTGACTGGCGACCAGCAGAATTTCGGCATCGCCGTCCGTGATGGCGACATCCACCAGCTTGTCGTCTTCGCGCAGATCCACCGCGATGATGCCGCTCGCACGCGGTCTCGAGAACTGGCTGAGCGGCGTCTTCTTAACGGTTCCCTGCGCCGTCACCATGAAGACGAAGTGGCCGTCCGCGTATTCACGAATTGGCCTGATGGCGTTAATTCTTTCGCCGTCTTCAAGAGGCAACAGATTCACGATCGGTTTGCCACGCGAGCCGCGGCTTGCCTGCGGCACCTGGTAGACCTTCAGCCAGTAAACCTTGCCGCGGCTGGAGAAACACAGGATCGTGTCGTGGGTATTGGCGACAAAAAGATTGTCGATGAAGTCCTCGTCCTTGACCTTCGTCGCGGAGCGACCGCGACCGCCGCGTTTCTGCGCCTGGTAGACATCCAGCTGCTGCGCTTTCGCGTAACCGGCATGTGACAGCGTCACGACCACTTCCTCTTCGGGAATCAGGTCTATCTCGCTGAGGTCTGAATGATCCTGGACTATCTCGGTACGGCGCTCATCTCCGTAGGCTTCGCGAACCGTTTCCAATTCCGCCTTGATGACTTCAACGAGCATGTCCGGGTCCGCTAAAATATCAGAAAGTCCTTTAATTTTTTCCAATATTTCTTTGTATTCATTAACAATTTTACTTTGTTCTAAGCCGGTAAGGCGGTGCAGGCGCAGGTCCAGAATGGCCTGTGCCTGTACGACGGAAAGACGATAGGCGCCATCAATCAGGCCACTACCGGCCGCGAGCCCGTCGGGCCGCGTATCGGTCTCGCCGGCCCGTTCGAGCATCTCCGTGACGTCGCCGGGCGCCCAGGAGCGTTCAATAAGTGCGGCTTTTGCCTCAGCTGGCGATGCCGAGGCCTTTATGAGCGCGATCACCTCGTCGATATTTGCCAGCGCGACTGTTTGTCCTTCCAGGACATGCGCCCTATCGCGAGCTTTCCGAAGGTCAAAAATGGTGCGGCGGGTAACAACTTCCCGGCGGTGCGCCAGGAATGCCTGCAGCATTTGCTTCAGGTTCAAGAGCTTTGGCTGCCCTTCATGCAGGGCAACCATGTTGATGCCGAACACGCTTTGCATCGGTGTCTGTTTGTACAGGTTGTTCAGCACTACATCGCTGACCTCGCCCTGCTTCAACTCGATAACGATACGCATGCCGTCCTTGTCGGACTCGTCACGCAGCTCGCTGATGCCCTCGATGCGCTTCTCGCGCACCAGGTCCGCGATCTTCTCGATCAACCGGGCTTTATTCACCTGGTACGGCAGTTCAGTGACGATGATCGCCTCTTTACCACGTGCGTTGATGATCTCCACGTTGCTACGGGCTCGAATATGGACCCGCCCACGACCCGTTCGGTACGCCGAATAAATGCCGGCGGCGCCATTAATGATGCCGGCTGTCGGGAAATCCGGCCCGGGAATGTGCTGCATCAGTCCCTTCACATCGATGTCGGGATTCTCGATACACGCCAGGCATGCACCGATGACTTCAGTGAGATTATGCGGCGCAATATTGGTGGCCATACCGACCGCGATGCCCGATGAGCCGTTGATGAGCAAATTCGGGATGCGCGTCGGCATCACCGATGGCTCGCTCTCTGAACCGTCGTAATTCTCTACAAAATCAACGGTTTCCTTTTCGATATCGGCAAGCAGTTCGTGCGCGATTTTGGCCATGCGCACCTCGGTATAGCGCATGGCTGCCGGAGAGTCGCCATCAACGGAGCCAAAGTTGCCCTGGCCATCGACCAACATGTAGCGCAGGGAAAACGGCTGCGCCATGCGCACGATCGTGTCATAGACTGCCGAGTCGCCATGTGGGTGGTACTTACCAATTACGTCACCGACGACGCGCGCCGACTTCTTGTAGGGCTTGTTGAAGTCGTTGCCAAGCTCCCGCATCGCGTGCAGCACACGCCGATGCACGGGTTTGAGGCCATCTCTGACGTCCGGCAAGGCGCGCCCGACAATGACGCTCATTGCATAATCGAGGTAGGACTGCTGCATCTCCTTCTCGAGACTGACTGACAACAGTTCCTGTGCTACTTCGGCCATAATTTCCTGCTTATTTTGCTTAAAATCTCAGCGCAACCCCGCCCCTGCGAGCGGAATATGAGCATCAATTCATTGTGGGTTTCAAGCGGACTAAATGGTTACTTTTACGAGGCTAAAAAAGCCGCTGTCCGGGCTCCTGATCAAGGCTTGTATGATACCACAGCGGCCCCGTAAACAGCAGCGTTTCGAGCGCCTGGAAGCGCCTCAAATGTACGGCTGGCGCTGCCCTGAGCGACGCGTATACTGCGGCGATAATGCAACACTGTGACACCCTGATAGCGCCGCGCTGGTGCATTCCCGTTATCCCCGCCGGCTCGGTGCTGCTTGACCATGCCGTTATTGTCACCAATGGCCAGATTGTCGACCTGTTGCCGCTGCCTGAGGCCAGGGATCGTTACCAGCCAAGCGTTGTTATTGAGCGACCGAATCATGCCCTCACGCCCGGTCTCGTCAACGCCCATACGCACGCGGCGATGACCCTGATGAGAGGGCTCGCCGACGACCTCCCCCTTGAATCATGGCTGCGTCAAGGTATCTGGCCGGCCGAGAAGCGCTGGGTGAGTGCGGAGATGGTGCGAGACGGCACAGAACTGGCCATAGCGGAGATGATCTCGGCGGGAATAACCTGTTTCAGCGATCAGTATTTCTTTCCTGAAATCGTCGCTGAGACTGCCATTGACCACGGTATGCGAGCGATGGTCGGAACACCGGTCATCGAATTTCCGACCAGCTGGGCGCACGACTTCGATGAGTATCTGCAGAAAGGTGCCGACCTGGTGCACGATCCATTTGCGGATCACCCTCTGATTACGACCTGTTTCGTGCCGCATTCCACCGCCTCCTTATCCGACGACAACTTCACCGAACTCCGGGTCATGGCCGATCAGCTTGACGTTCGCATACAGATTCACCTGCACGAGACGCTCGCCGAGATCGAGGCGTCGCTGCACGATACTGGCAAACGCCCCTTTGAGCGGCTGCAGGAAAATGGTCTCGTGAATTCGTCGCTGCTGGCCGTGCACGCAGTCCACTTTACCGACACGGAAGTGGCGCGAAGCGCCGATGCCGGTGTCTGCATCGCCCATTGCCCGACATCCAATCTGAAGCTGGCAAGTGGCATTGCACCGCTGGCCCATTATCGCGAGGCCGGCATCAATATTGGACTGGGAACGGACGGGGCCGCCAGCAACAACGTGCTTGATGTACTCGGGGAAATCCGGCTTGCCGCATTGCTCGCAAAGACCAGCGCCAATGATGCTGCTGCCGTCACGGCGAATGAGGCTCTGCAGATGGGAACGCTCGGCGGCGCGAAGGCGCTGGGACTCGAAAAGAGCATCGGGTCGATCGAGATCAACAAGTCAGCCGACTTCGCCTGTTTTGACCTTGAACGAGTCAACAGCCAACCGGTCTATGACGTAATCTCGCAACTCGTTTATGCAGCACGTGCGGATCAGGTAACCGACGTCTGGATCGCCGGCCGACATCAGCTCGAAAACGGCCAGCTCGTGAATATCGATACCGACAGCCTGTTGGCCCGCAGTAACGAATGGCGCGAGCGATTCGCTCCCATTAGCCGTTAAAGACTGCGGCTAAAGACGGCCGCGAAGGTAATAAGACAATGACAACCGTTACGGACAACGTGGATCCTGCTGAACTGGCCAAGTTCGACTCTTTGGCGTCGCGCTGGTGGGATGTCGACGGCGATTTCAAATCTCTCCACGACATCAATCCACTGCGGCTGGACTGGATCCGGCAGCACGTGACGCTCCGCGGTACCCGCGCCGTCGACATCGGGTGCGGCGGCGGAATCCTTGCGGAATCGATGGCAGCCGCCGAGGCAACAGTGACAGGCATCGATATGGCCGAGGCCGCACTTGCCGTCGCCCGATTGCATCTACACGAATCGGGCGCGTCTGTGGACTATCGGCAGTGCACGGCTGAGGCGCTTGCCGTCGATGCCCCCGGCGAATTCGACGTCGTCACCTGCCTCGAAATGCTCGAGCATGTTCCCGATCCGGCACAGGTTGTCCGCTCCTGCGCCGAGCTGGTCAAGCCCGGCGGCCACGTGTTTTTCTCGACGATCAACCGCAATCCAAAATCATTTCTTTTTGCGATTGTTGGTGCTGAGTATGTCTTGAAATTGTTGCCCAGCGGAACGCACGACTATCAAAAGTTCATCCGCCCATCAGAGCTGGAAAGTTGGGCCAGGGCTGCCGGGCTGCACTTGCAGGCCAGCATTGGCATGTTGTACAACCCACTGACAAAAGAGTACTCGCTCGGGCCGGATCTTGATGTCAATTACCTGATGTACTTCACGCGAGTGGCACCCTGATGCAAATTCAGGACAACGCATTTGAGCTCGTGCTTTTCGACCTCGACGGCACGCTGGTGGACACAGCACCCGACATGGTCACGACGCTGCAGATTATGCAGCAAGATCATGGTAACGATCCTGTGAGCTATGCACTGGGGCGCTCGAACGTATCGAACGGTGCCATGGGTTTGCTGCGTATCGGCTTTCCGGACGTCGATGAGGAGGGTCGCGAGACCATGATCGGGGAGTTCGTCGAACGATATGCCGAACGACTGTGCGAAGAAAGCACGATTTTTGCTGGTCTTGATACGTTGCTCGACAGTTTCGATCAGGCCGACTGCCCATGGGGCGTGGTAACGAACAAACCTGAGCACCTGACGAATCCACTGCTCGAGCAGCTCGGCCTTTACAGCCGCAGCGCGTGCGTCATAAGCGGAGACACCCTGGCAGTTCGCAAGCCAGAGCCGGACCAACTGCTCCTGGCTTGTGACATCGCCGGAGTTGAGCCCCATCGTACAATTTATGTCGGCGACGCCGCCCGCGACATCGAAGCGGGCCTGCGCGCGGGCGCGGCCACAATTGCCGCCGGCTACGGCTACATCACCGAAGACGACGATGCACGGGAATGGGGGGCTGATATGATTGCGCTGACCGCTGACGAGCTGTCGCAGATCATTCGTGCGGCAGTCACTGTTGATATTTGATGATTTCTCTAACCATAGATCCTGTCTATCTCGACGTTGGCGCACGGGCCCTGGCGATCGGTTTTATTGTGGGCGCCCTGCTCGTCTGGCTGATCGGCCGGCACCAACGTAAAGCACTACTTCGAGAGATCGCGACCGCCGAGAGCAACCTGATGAATCAGGAGGCGCTGCAGGCCGAGCGTGAAGCGGCGTTTGAGCTGGCCAACCTCAAGCTGACACAGGCGTTCACGAACCTCTCCAACCAGTCGCTGAAGTCCAATAGCGAGAGTTTCCTGCGACTCGCTGAACAGAATCTCGGCACTCAACAAGAGCGCGCCAAGCGTGAGCTCAGCGAACGGGAAAAAGCCGTCGAGGCGCTCGTCAAACCAATCCGCGACTCGCTCGAAGCCTCCCAACGGCAAATTACCGAACTGGAAAAGGCACGCAGCGAAGCCTATGGCGGCATCAAGAACCAGCTCGAGGCGATGCAGCTGAGTCAACAGTCCCTGACTCAGGAAACTCAAAATCTGGTGAACGCATTGCGGCGGCCTGAGGTACGGGGCCGTTGGGGTGAAATCACTCTGCGCCGACTGGTCGAGCTTGCCGGCATGGTCGAGCATTGCGATTTCGTTGAGCAAGTGCACGTGGCCGGCGAGACTCAGAGTATCCGCCCGGATATGGTCGTGCGGATGCCGGATCACCGCGAGCTAGTGGTCGACGTGAAAACACCGCTGGACGCATACCTCCAGGCCGCTGAGGCACCCGATGATGCGCAGCGCAAGCTCGGCCTCGAGCGGCACGCCAAAAATGTCCGCGCGCACATCCGGATGCTGGCCTCGAAAGCCTACTGGGAGCAGTTCGACGAGAGTCCCGAGTTCGTCATTCTATTCATCCCGGGCGACCAGTTTCTCAGCGCCGCCCTCAACGAAGAGCCGGACCTGATCGAGTACGCATTATCGAAGCAGATCATCCTGGCAACGCCCACGAGCTTTGTCGCGCTGCTAAAAGCGGTTGCTTACGGCTGGCGGCAATTGGCACTCGCCGACAATGCGAAGGAAATCAGAATCCTCGCTGAGGACCTGTATGGGAGGCTCGCGACATTCGTGACGCACATGAATCGGGTTGGCCGACAGTTGGCCAGCAGCGTCGAGAACTACAATCGGGCGGTCGGATCACTGGAGCGGAGCGTGCTGCCCGGGGCGCGGAAATTTGTTGAATTGGGCGTCCATGCCAACAAGGAAATCGAAAAAATCGAGACCCTCGAACCCGTACCGCGCACGATGATTGAGAGCAGCGATACATGAGCCTGGATCCCAAGAGTTACTCCTATCCAGACGACGTACTGCGGGATCGTATAATTCTGATTACCGGCGCCTCAGACGGTATAGGTCGAGCCCTGGCCCTGCAGGCCGCGACGCTCGGCGCGCAGATAATACTGCATGGCCGGAACGCCTCGAAGCTCGAAAAAGTCTATGACGCCATCGAGGCCATTGGCTCGGCACCTCGCCCTTCCATTGCGGTTTTGGATCTGGCTGCCGCGAACAGTGAGTCATACACCACGTTGGCACAGAGTATCGAGGCCGACTTCGGCCGATTGGATGGACTCGTCCACAACGCCAGCATCCTTGGCGAACGATTTGCAATCGACCAATACGATGCGGTTATGTGGCAGCGCGTCATGCACGTAAACGTGACCTCGGTTTTTGCCATGACACAAGTCTTGATGCCCCTGCTGCAGCTGTCGGAAGACCCAAGCGTCATCTTCACGAGTAGCGGCGTTGGTCGTACCGGCAAGGCTTTCTGGGGCGCCTATGCAGTGTCGAAATTTGCGACGGAAGGCCTGTCGGAGGTGCTCGCCGACGAGCATCGACACGGCAAGCTTCGATCTAACTGCATAAACCCGGGCGCCACTCGCACCAAAATGCGCTTGGCCGCTTACCCGGGTGAGGATCGGGACGCGCTCAAGCGACCTGAGGAGATTCTGGCGCCTTACATCTTCCTGCTGGGGCCAGACAGCAAGGGAATCACCGGCCAGAGCTTCGACGCTCAGTGAGTAAGTGGATTAATAAAGATCTACTATCGTTTGGTTTTATAGAAGTTTTTCTTTTTCTTGCTGCGTGCCGGTAAGCCTGGAGCGGCGAGCCCGGCAGCCAGATACAGTGCCCGCACCTGACCCGGTGCCAGCGCCGCATAACGCCCGCGAGGCACCTTTCGCGGCAGCTCAATCGGACCGTAAGCGACGCGGATCAGTCGGCTGACCTCGTAGCCCAATGCCTGCCAGAGTCGCCTGACCTCGCGATTACGGCCTTCCGTCAAGGTCACATTGAACCAGCGATTAGCCGCATCGCCACCAGCATGCTCGACGGTCCCGAATCGGGCAAGACCATCGGACAACTCAATCCCGGCGATCAGTCGCTCAAGCTCCTCGCGGGAGGGGTTGCCGTGCACTCGGACAGCGTATTTTCGAACGATCTCGGCGGACGGGTGCATCAAGGCATTTGCCAGCGCTCCATCCGTGGTGAAGATCAGCAGACCGGTGGTTGTCAGGTCAAGACGGCCGACGGCGATCCAGCGGGCACCCTTGATGACCGGCAGTTTGTCAAAAACCAGCTTGCGGCCCTCAGGGTCTTCCCTGCTGGTGACCTCATCGCCGGGTTTGTTGTAGAGAATGTGCCGGTGCGGCTGTGTGGTGCCACGCACGGACAGCAGTTTGCCATCCAGCGCGAACTTCTCTGAGCCATCGACAGGTTCGCCGAGCTCAGCCTGACGACCATCTACGGTGAGGCGTCCCTCTCTGATCCAGGTTTCGACTTTCCGCCGCGAGCCGTGCCCTGCGCTCGCTAATACCTTTTGGATACGATCAGCCAACCGAGTCCGGCCACTCCGATACTTGTATTTCTTCCTCAGCCTCTAACTCTGAATCGGCGTTGGACGTCAAGACCGTGAGGTGGGGCTTGTCCGCCTCAACTTCAGGATCCGCAGCCTCTTCGCCGTAGAGGATCGGCAGATCCCTTGCTGCCGCATCTGCCTCCATTTCGGCGCCACCGCCGGCCTGATCCTCTACCTCGGGTAGATTCAGTTGTACCCGCAGGCTCTCCCAGTCCGACAGGTCGGCCAGGGGCGGCAGATCTTCCAGCTTCTTCAAGCTGAAGTAGTCCAGAAAGGCCTTCGTCGTGCCGAACATCGCCGGGCGGCCCGGGACATCACGATGACCAACGACCCGAACCCAGTCTCGCTCGAGCAAGGTGCGCACAATATTCGAACTCACCGATACCCCACGAATCTCCTCGATCTCGCCGCGGGTGACCGGTTGACGGTAGGCGATCAGTGCCAGAGTCTCGAACAAAGCACGCGAATAGCGCGGCGGTCGATCCTCCCAGAGTTTCTGCAGCCGGCCAGCCATCGTCGACTTGATCTGCATACGGAAGCCGGAAGCAACTTCTGAGACTATGATGCCACGCTCCGAGTATTCGTCATTCAACGCGGCAATCACTTTCCGTATCTCGGCTTTATCGGGGGCGCCTCGCCCGTCGAACAGGCCTTTCAACTGGTCGATATTCAAGGGGCGCCCGGCAGCCAGCAACGCTGCTTCGACAAAATATTTGATTTCAGTACTGTCCATGAAAGAAGAATCTCAGCTCTATTCTGTAAGTTCGTCAGGTTCCAAATTGCCGTCATCGGAGACTAGCCGCACTGCTGACGCCGCACGAACGTGCAACGGCGCATAGGCGTCCGCCTGCACAACCTCGATGACGGACTCGCGCAACAACTCCAGTATCGCGACAAAAGTAACTGCTACACCCATGCGGCCTTCCTCGGGGTCAAACAGCTCGCCGAACCCGGTGAACTGACTGGCCTTGATGCGAGACAGGATCTCGCTCATTCGTTGACGCACAGACAGCGGCTCTCGCTGCATATGAAGTTTGGAGAACATCTCCGCGCGCTTCAGTACATCATGAAAAGCGAGGAGTAACTCCTTGAGCGTAACGTCCGGCAGCTTTTCCGTCACTCTGCGTTCCGGAGCGTCCGCACCGGCAATGAACACGTCCCGTTCCAGGCGCGGCAGCTCGCTGATGTCCTCGGCTGCTTTCTTGAAACGCTCGTATTCCTGCAAACGGCGGACCAGTTCGGCACGCGGATCGTCTTCCTCTTCTTCCTCGACTACGGGACGCGGCAGCAGCATGCGTGATTTTATTTCCGCCAGCATCGCTGCCATCAGCAGATATTCACCAGCGAGTTCGAGCTGCATTTCTTTCATCAGCTCGATGTATTGCACGTATTGCTTTGTGATTTCGGCAATCGGGATATCGAGAATGTCGATGTTCTGGCGACGAATCAGGTACAGGAGCAGATCCAGCGGCCCCTCGAACGCTTCCAGGAACACTTGCAGCGCATAGGGCGGGATGTACAGGTCCTGCGGCAGCGTCGTTAAAGGCTCGCCGTCCACTACCGCGAACGGCATCTCCGCCTGAGCCGGTGACTGCTTTTCGTCCTGCGGCGGCTTGGGCGCATCGGCGGGCGTTAGGACTGTTAATTCTGGCTTCATAAAGGTTCCGGCGGGATTGGCCGCATTCTAACGCAAATTGCCAGAATCAAGTGAACTGACTAACGTCGCCGCGACCGACGCGCAACACCTCGACCGAGCCACCTGACAAATCCAACACCGTTGTAGGCTCAACGCCAGCGGGACCAGCATCCACGATTGCCTCGATCTCATGGCCGATGCGCCTGTCAATTTCGAGAGGATCTGTCAGCGGCCTGTCGTCGCCCGGCAGCGTCAATGTTGAACTCATAATGGGCTCGCCCAGCGCCTTGAGCATATCCTGGACGAGCCGATGGTCCGGAACCCGCAATCCTATAGTTCGGCGCTTCGGGTTTTGCAACCGCTTGGGCACCTCGCGCGTTGCGGGCAGCACGAATGTGTAAGGGCCAGGAGTGAGCGACTTGATCATCCGATAGGCCCAGTTCTCGACTCGAGCGTACAGACCGATCTCGGCAAGATCTGCACAAATGAGCGTGAAGTTGTGTTTACGATCCGTCCGTCGAATGCGGTGAATTCGATCCATCGCCTTTTTATCGCCGATGTGACAACCAAAGGCGTAGCTCGAATCCGTCGGGTACGCGATCAGACCACCGCTGCGGATAATGGACACAATAGTGGCCACTCTCCTCGGCTGAGGGTCTTCCGGGTGTATGTCAATGATTGCCGCCACCGGCGGATTGTAGGCGAGTCGCGCAGCGAGTCATAGCCCGTCAATCGAATGGTACGAATACGCCAAATTGCGTATTATTCGATCCCTTTCTCAGCCGCCTAGTTTTCCCATGAATCTTTTGTTCGAGTTTCTACCGCTCATTCTATTTCTCGGTGCATTTGCCTATAAGGGTATCTACTTCGCCCTGGTGGTCTTGATGATCGCCATGCCTATCGGTCTGATCGTTAAATACCTGCGAACCAGAATTTTCGACAAAATGTACTTCTGGTCGACCGTCTTCCTGCTGATTGCAGGTGCGCTGACGCTGTACTTCAGGAACCCGTACTTCCTGTTCTGGAAGCCCACTGTTTTCTATTGGGTCGTTGCCGTCGTTTTTTTCGGCAGCTTCTGGATTGGAGAACAACCGATGGTGCAGCGCTTTTTCGGCCTGGTGGAAGGCATGCCGCTCGAGCGAATCACAAGAACTCAGTGGAACAAGCTGAACGTAATTTGGGTTTTGTTCTTCATTCTGGCCGGTACTCTGAATATTTACGTTGCCTATAATTATTCAGAGGCAACCTGGGTGAAGTTCAAAGTGTTCGGTTTGATGGCGTTGACGTTCGTTTTCATGCTGGCCCAGACGCTCTGGATTGCACAGAAGCTCGGCGATAACGATGTTCCGGAGAAGGAATAAATCCCATGTGGTATTCACTGGTCAGCCAGGATGTCGAGAACAGCCTCGAGAAAAGGGCCACGGCACGGCCAGCGCACCTCGCTCGTCTCTCGCGATTGCGCGAGCAGGGACGTCTCTTGGTGGCCGGACCAAACCCGGCGATCGATGCAATCGAGCCTGGACCGGCGGGCTTTAGTGGCAGCCTGGTAGTGGCGGAGTTCGAGTCTCTTGAGGAAGCGCGGCGGTGGGCCGATGAGGATCCGTATGTCGCAGCGGGTGTCTATCGTGAAGTAACGGTGAAGCCCTTCAAGCCTGTCCTGCCATGATTAGCGATCGCGTCGATACCATTGAACGGATTCTGCAGGAGGCGCTCACGCCTGATGAATTGCGGATCAAGGATCAGAGCCATCTGCACGCCGGTCATCAGGGCGCGCAAGATGGGCGTGGGCATTTCGACGTAATGATCGTCTCCGAGGTTTTCCTGGGGCGCCGCACGTTGGAACGCCATCGTTTGGTTTATGACGCGCTCGGTAGTTTGATGGAAACGGATATTCACGCATTGCGCATTCGCGCCTATGCACCTGGCGAGCAGTAACACCAAGATCTAAAAATTCGCCGGAGCTTTTTCGCGTGATCGACGTCTGATCGTATATCATGCGCACACTTTGCATAGAGGATTACAACAATGACATTGAAAACTGCTTCCAGATCTCCTGGAGCTTATCGAGCGGCAGCTCTAGCCGGTGCTTTTCTTCTAGCCTTATCGACCCAGTCGTGGGGACAGACGGCGGCAACCGTGAATGGAACCGAAATCACAAACGACGTGTTCAATATGTACCTTGAATCGCGTATTCAAAAGCCCGCTGCCCAGGCATCGGCTGACGAGCGTGAGAATACTCTGAAGGAACTAACGGACATCTATCTGCTGACAACGCAAGCGCGCGCAAAAGAGCTCGCTAATAACGCAGGAACCAAAGCTCAGCTGGAGCTACAGTCTCGTGGAATACTGGCTCAGGCGGTTGCAACCGATTTTCTGGCAACGCACCAGGCGACGGATGACGAGATCAAGGCATCCTATGAACAGCAATTGGCACTTGCACCAACGCTCGAGTTCAAGGCGCGCCATATTCTCGTTGAGGCGCAGGGAGAAGCACAAAGCCTCATCGCGGAACTTGCTGGCGGCACGGACTTTGCCGAACTTGCGAAGGAAAAATCGACCGGACCATCGGGCCCTAACGGCGGCGATCTCGGCTGGTTCTCGCCAAATCAGATGGTTCCACCCTTCTCACAAGCTGTTGCCGAACTAGAGAATGGCGCCTTTACGAAGGAGCCGGTTCAGACCCAATTTGGCTGGCACGTAATTCTTCGTGAGGACTCTCGCGACACGGCGCCCCCTACCTTGGAGAGCGTCAGGGACG
>CAZTQL010000042.1:0-19197 GCA_964615665.1 uncultured Woeseiaceae bacterium
CTCAATCGTATTCAAGGTAATTGCCGCACTGGCATTCGTTTTCGCAAGTGCGATTGGCGTGCTGTGGCTGCGATCCTATGCGCCTGAGGATATCGAAGCGGTTAGCTTTAGTTGTTCAACCGATGCGCCGATGTGGGCGGCAGGCGAACCGCTAAAAGTCATGAGCTACAACGTGCAATACATGGCCAGCAAGAATTATGTTTTCTTTTACGACGTCGATATCAACAACCCGGAACGACTCGAAGCGGTCGCGAAAGCCAACAAGACGCTGGCCAGCCAGCCGTCGGAAGAGCATGTCTTCTGGACGCTGGATAAAGTGGCCGAGGTCATAACGAGAGAAGACCCCGATATTGTCCTGCTGCAGGAAATGACCGGTATCGACGACAGTCGCACCCATTACATCGATCTTGCGGCCGAGCTTCTGAGCCGCTTACCGGCTGACCGCTATGCGTGCGAAACCGAAGCTTCCTACTGGAAAGCGGAGTTCATTTTTCATCCCGACGTGCTTGGTCCTGTCGATATGCAACTGGTCACGCTGTCGAAATACCGAATGACCGATTCGGTGCGTCATCAATTGCCGAAAAAGGAGCGCAACTTCCTGGTCCGGCCTTTTAATTTTCAGCGTGCCTTACTGGAGACTCGAATCGCCACCGATAACGGCACGCCGCTCGCCATTATCAATACGCACTTCGATGCCTGGGGTGCCGGCACCGGCATCATGGAACGGCAGATCGCAAAGACCACAGAGCTACTGCAAGCGCTCGACAGGTCGCAAATCCCGTGGGTGCTCGGCGGCGACTTGAACCTGCTGCCACCGGATGCGGGTCGCCAGCGACAGCGGATCCTCGCCGCTGACACCGGCGAGTATGACGAAATCTCGCATATTCAACCGCTGTACGATCAATACCGCGGCGTTCCTGCAATTCACTCTTTGACATCGGATGACGCGCCGGCCTGGTACACCCATTTTCCTAATGATCCGACAGTCAGCGGGCCGGACCGCACGATCGATTATCTCTTCTACAGCGATCAGTGGTCGCTGGACGATGCTCACGTCTTGCAGGAAGGAACCCTGGATATTTCCGACCATTTGCCGGTCATCGGCGTCTACTCGCTGGGCGCCCCCGCCCCGCTGACGGAACTGTGAATAACGTCACATGAGGTCCTAAGGTTGTCTTAAGGTTCGCCCGGTAGTCTGGCAATCATCGTAATACGCCCGCTGGACCCGCCATGACAACGAATATCGCACATCGCCCGAACTTCGAGCCGCAAGCCCGCGCTGCCAGGCACCTCCGGCGCTCGCCGGCCCCGAATAATCTGTCATTTGACCTGGTGCAGCCGCAGTCGGCCGAACGCGATGAGCTTGAAATGAGCATCAAAACCCGGTTTGAGCGGACATACGGGGCGCAACTGCGACAGTTTCTCCCCAATTTACTCCGTTTGGGCGTAGCCGAGGCACTCGGCGCCGTCGTCGGCATTCAGCCCGCGAGCAGCGCCGAGCTCTTTTTGGAGCAGTACCTCGAGCAGCCGATCGAACAGGCCATCGCGCAGACATTCCAGACCCCCGTGGATCGCGCCCAGGTCGTCGAGATCGGCAATCTGGCCGCCAATGTGCCGGGTCAGGCATACGCCCTGTTCGCCGTTCTTGCCACCGTATTGAGCTGCGCCGGCTACCGCTGGGTCGCCTGTACAGCGACGCCGCAGGTCGAAGCGATGCTCGGCAAGATGAGTTTCTCCTCGCGCACGCTTTGCAGCGCCGACGCGTCGTGTTTGCAGGAAGGATCGTCTGACTGGGGCGATTACTATGCATCCAAGCCGCGGGTGATCGTTGGCGATGTTCGCCTTGCCGCCGCCCAGGTCGCCAAACAACCGGAGCTGGCAGCGTTGGTTCGCCAGCTGCGCCGCCCAATCCTGCGAATGGCAGCCGACCTCAAGCGAGCCGGCTAATGAACCGCACAATCATCGACTTCCTGCGAGATGACAGCTCGCCAAATGACCGCGTCCTTGAATCCGGCAGCATCAGCCTGTCGCGTTCCGAGCTAATTGAAAAGACTCAAAACCTGGCGTCGCAACTTCAAGCGATGGGTATTGGCAGCGTCGCGTTGTACGTCGACAACGGCATCGAGTGGATAGTGTCAGATCTGGCTTGTCAGCTTGCCGGAATCCGCATCGTGCCGCTGCCTCTTTTCTTCTCCGAAGCGCAGGTGCTGCATGCCATCTCCAGCAGCGGTGTCGATGCCATCATCACGGATCGCGGGCTGCCGGCCGCCCTGTCCGACGCGGCGCGGGCGGCTGATTTCTGCCGCTGTGCAAAAGATAAAACGCGCCTCTACCGGCTCGCGCCGGCTGCCGACATACTGCTGCCTGATACTACGCAGAAAATTACTTTTACTTCCGGCACGACGGGGACACCCAAGGGCGTTTGCCTCTCCGTCTCGCAGCAAATAACGCTGGCTAGTTCGCTGGCCGCGGCTATTGATATCGAACACCCTCGCCATCTTTGCCTGTTGCCGCTAAGCACCCTGCTGGAAAATCTCGCGGGCGTTTACGCACCGTTGATTGCCGGCGGCACCGTCGTGGCACCGCCGCTCGCCGAAGTTGGCCTTACCGGCTCCTCCGGACTTGACCTCAGCGAGCTGCTGCAGAGCATTCAGCGGCATCGGCCCGACAGTCTCATCCTCGTTCCTGAAATGCTGAAAGCGCTGACTATGGCGGCAGCCGCCGGCTGGCATCCCCCCCAGTCGTTGCGGTTCGTCGCCGTGGGTGGTGGCAAAGTCGCACCGGAGCTGCTGCGGCAAGCGCGTAGCGTCGGGATTCCGGCTTTCGAAGGTTATGGACTCTCCGAGTGCTCGTCCGTCGTCTGCTTGAATGTACCCGACAATGACAATATCGGCTCGGTCGGCCGTCCGTTGCCCCATGTCTCAGTGACGACGGAGAATGGCGAAATCATCGTTTCGGGCAGCTCTTTCCTGGGCTACGCCAACCAACCGGACAGCTGGGGCAAGGACCGTGTACATACCGGTGATGTTGGCCACATCGCGGACAATGGTTTCATACATGTCGATGGACGCATCAAACACCAGTTCATTACGAGCTTCGGTCGCAACCTGTCGCCGGAGTGGGTCGAGAGTGAGCTGTTGGCAGGACCGCTGCTACAGCAGGTTTGCGTGGTAGGCGACGATCGTCCGTATTGCGTCGCACTCATTCACCCGCGTGATGCGGCAGCAAATGATCAGGATATCGCGGCCTGGATCCGCAAGGTCAACCTGAAGTTGCCGGACTATGCGCGCATTGCCACATGGTACCGGTTGCCGACGCCACTAACTGTTCAGAATGGATTGGTAACCGAGAACGGCCGGCCGAAGCGCGCGAATATCGAACTCACTTATCAACTGGCTATTGATGCCATGTACGCAATGTCCAAAGAGGTTTCCAGCTTATGAGCTTTTACGAAAGACTGCAGAGCGAGACGCAAGACGAGCGCGGTCACCTGCTCACATCGCCCATCATCGGTCGCTGCATGAGTGGCGACATCACGCTCAACGATTACGTCGAGTTCCTCACACAGGCCTATCACCACGTCAAGCACACGGTGCCTCTCCTGATGGCCGCCGGCGCTCGCTTGCCGGCTGAGAAGGAATGGTTACGCGAGGCGGTCGCCGAATATATCGAAGAAGAGCTGGGGCACCAGGAATGGATCCTCAATGACATCGCAGCATGCGGTTTCGACAAAGAGGTTGTGCGCCATTCCAAACCGTCAGCGGCAACCGAACTGATGGTCGCTTATGCCTATGACACGATCAATCGCGTAAACCCCGTCGGGTTCTTCGGCATGGTGCTGGTCCTCGAGGGCACCAGTGTCACCACTGCTGACAAGGCCGCGGGTGCAATCAAGAAAGCGCTCGACCTGCCCGCCAAAGCCTTCTCCTACCTGCGCTCTCACGGCGCCCTGGACCAGGATCACATCAAGTTCTTCGAATCACTGATGAACAAGATCACCGACGAAGGCGACCAGGAGCAGATCATGCACAGCGCGAAGATGTTCTATCGACTGTATGCCGACATTTTCCGCTCGATTCCAGCCTCCGTCGCGCTGGCCGCCTAGGGAAATCATGGATATTCGTAACAAGAACGTGATCTTGACCGGTGCCAGTGGGGGCACCGGCCGCGCTATTGCGGAGAGACTCAGCGCCGAGGGCGCGCGCCTGATACTGGTTGGCAGCATCGGCTGGCCGGAGAAACTTTTTGTGCGTATCAACGCTCTGTTACCTGCCGTCGTCGATAGCAGCCTGCGCAAGCAGCTGCCGACGATACGGCGTTTTGCAAAACACGGAATATGAACCGAGGAATTACCATGTCTCTGAAAATTGTTAAAAAACTGTTCTTTTTAACGTTACTGCTGCCGATAACCCTGTTTGCAGAAACGAACGACGAGATCGTCGCCGAGCTGCAGCATGACTGGGCCGTTGCCAACTACCAGATGCAAGGCGATGCGCAGATCAAGGCGTACGAAGCGTTGATCGAGCGTGCCGAAACGGCAGCCGTCAATCACCCGAAGTCCGCCGAGATTCTGGTCTGGAACGGCATCATCAAGTCGGCGTTTGCCGGCGTGAAAGGCGGCGTCGGCGCACTGTCGTTTGCGAAGCAGGCGAAGAAGAGCCTGGAAGCTTCGATGAAAATCAACGACAAGGCGCTGGATGGCTCGGCATACGCAAGTCTCGGCACGCTGTACTTCAAAGTGCCAGGTTGGCCGCTGGGTTTTGGCAGCGACAAGAAAGCCGTACAATTGCTCGAGAAAGCACTGGAGATTAATCCGGACGGAATCGACTCGAACTACTTCTACGCCGATTATCTCCGGGACCAAAAAGATTTCGAGAACGCTGAAAAATACCTTCTGAAAGCGCAACAAGCCGCACCCCGGCCCGACCGGCCGGTCGCCGACTCAGGTCGCCAACAGGAAATAATGGCCGCACTGGTCGAGGTTCGGGAAAAGCTGGGCCGCGTTGGGTCATAATGTCCCGATCAATTGACATGGAGACGATAACGTCAAATGCAGGTCCTGCTCGTCGAAGACGACCAATCGCTTGCCGCCGGTTTGTGCAAAGCCCTTCGGAACGAGGGCTTTGTTACTAACCACGTCGCTGCTGGTAAGGCAGCTTTGCACGCCGTCAGCACCGAGCCTCCAGACATTGTCGTTCTTGACCTCGGGCTCCCCGACATGGATGGCCTCGATGTATTAAAACGTATTCGTGATTCCGGCTCGCAAGTACCGGTACTGATACTGACGGCCAGAGCCAGTATCGATGCGCGCGTATCCGGGCTTGACGGCGGCGCGGATGATTATTTGTCCAAGCCCTTCGAAATACCGGAACTGATCGCCCGCCTGCGGGTGATTGAACGCCGACTCAGCACCACTCAGGACAGTACTATCGAAGTCGGCGAGGTGACGCTGGACACACTGAGTCGGCAGGTTGCTTGCAAGGGTGAACCGGTGGAGCTGGCGCGCCGCGAATACACGGTTCTCAAATCGCTGCTGGAGAACTGCGGCAAAATACAGACGCGTGAGCAACTCGAGTCGCGACTGTACTCATGGGGCGAGGAAGTCTCCAGCAACGCGATTGAGGTCCATGTACATCATCTTAGAAAAAAATTCGGCAGTGATTTCATCAAGACGGTTCGCGGCGTCGGCTACACCGTTCGAAAACCGTGAAGTCAATCCGCGTCTACCTGATCATCGCGTTGCTATCCGCAGTGACGCTGGGCAATTTCATTGCTGCGGTCTACGGCTATCGTCAGAGCACCACGGAAGCCGTCGCGCTGCTGGACACGCAGCTGGCCGACATGGCTGCACTGATTCAAACCCAGCGGCCGGCACGCAACCCGGTATCAGAGCCACCGTCCGACCGGCTGGCATTTCAGGTCTGGACAGCCGACGGCAGACTTGTACAACGATCGGCGAACAGCGGTCCGACACCGATAAGCGGTCTTGAGGATGGCTACCGGGATGAGAATTTCGAGGGCTACCGGTGGCGCGTACTGTGCCGCTTCGATCAACAATCCAAAGTCTGGCTGATGGTCGCAGAACGCATCGACATTCGCATCGAACTAACCGACAACATCATCCTGCGGGCGCTGTTGCCCATTGTTCTGAGCCTTCCCGTTATCGCCGCTATCGTCTGGCTGGTCGTGGGGAACGGGCTGTCGCTGATCGGCCAGCTCGCTAATGAGCTGCGCAGCAAACGCGCTGACGACCTGTCGCGCTTGCATACCGCAAACCCTCCTGTCGAACTTGCACCCGTCGTCGATGCCATCAATGACCTGTTGCGACGACTCGAAGATTCGGTCCAACGCGAACGGCGGTTTTCATCGGACGCCGCTCACGAACTGCGTACGCCGCTCAGCGCCATCAAGGTTCATGTCCATAACCTCAGGCAACAGTTTCCGGAGAACACCGAGGCATTGCAGGTCCTGGATCGTGATCTTAGCCGCCTGGGGCATCTGATCGAGCAAATATTGCTGCTCTACCGCACGGCACCGGAGCAGTACCAGGCGAACATGCAGGACCTCAGCCTCAACGAAGTTGCGCAGTCCGTCATTGCAGACCTGTACAGCGATATTGAGGGTAAACAGCAAATGATCGCTCTGCACGGCACACCGCAAACCATTACTGGCGACGGGGCCTCACTGGTCATTCTTATCAGCAACCTCATCAAGAACGCCAGCAAGTACTCGCCCGAGGGCGCTTCAATCGAGGTCAACATCGGTCGGGAAGAGCTGGGGATATGGTTAGGTGTCACCGACAGCGGTCCTGGCATCCCATTGGCAGAAATCAGCCGGGTATTTGACCGTTTCCGGCGCGTTGGCGGCGACCGGCACGACAGCGCTGTTGACGGTGTCGGTCTCGGATTGTCGATCGTCAAGCACATCGCCGAGCTACATCATGCGAACATCAGCCTGCAAAATAATGAAGGCGGCCCGGGCCTGACCGTCGGCGTACTGTTTCCCGTGGCTACGGACCTTTCAAAACCCAGCGTATGAACAGGCGATGGTATGAACAGACAATGAGCAATGTTTCCAAACTAGCGCGTGTATTTCTTGGGGCTGGACTCCTGGCCGCGACATTGGTGGTCACGGCCTATGCCGCAACGCCGGTCTTCGAACTCGAAATACGCAATCACTTGTTCGAACCGGACGTATTAACGATCCCGGCCGACACCAAGGTGAAACTCATTATCTATAACCGCGATGAAACTCCGGAAGAGTTCGAGAGCTATGAACTCAATAGGGAAAAAGTGATTCTCGGTGGTCGTAAAGCCATTGTCTTTATCGGGCCCCTGCCCGCCGGCGAATACCCGTTCTTCGGTGAGTTCAATCCACAAACGGCATTAGGAAGAATTATCGTTCAGGACGACAACAGTGCTGCTGAATAGCGTCATCATTATCTTGCGCGAGGTGCTCGAAGCCGCGCTGTTGCTGAGCGTATTTCTGGCGTGCTCGCGATTCTTGCAGCTCGGTAGTCGGTGGGCCATCGTTGCTCTGATGGCCGGGCTGCTCGGCGCCATAGCCTACGGCTATTTTCTGGAGCCGGTTTCTGAGCTATTCGAGGGTGTCGGCCAGGAAGTGTGTAATGCGAGCATTCAATACTCGACCTTCCTGTTGATCGCCGTAGCCGTGTTTTTTGTTGGCCGTAAGATAACGAATCCGCGGAGTTCGCACGCCGTGTTGCTTGCACTGATGACGTCGGCGGTTGCTTTCGCCATCACTCGCGAAGGTTCCGAGATTCTCGTTTACATCTCCGGATTCTGGACCATGAGCGATTTCTTTTCAGCCGTCGGTGTGGGCTCGCTGATTGGCGCCTGCATAGGATTCAGCGTTGGCGTCCTGTTTTACTACCTGCTGGTTGCACAGCCACCCCGGCGTGCGGTGCCGATTTCCGTCGCCCTGCTGTTCCTTATCGCTGCGGGCATGGCCTCGCAGGCTACTCGTTTGCTGATCCAAGCCGACTGGATTTCGACGGCGGGTCCACTCTGGAACACGTCTGCGATACTGCCTGAGCAATCGCTACCCGGACAATTGCTGTACGCGCTCATTGGTTATGAGGCATCCCCTGCAGCCATCGAGGTGGCCGCGCATCTCGGCAGCTTCGCGTTTGCGGCCGCCGCGTTTTTTCTTGGGCGCTCGATACAACAAAGTGCCGCGGGTGCCGTCAGATGAGGCTCGGTCGTATTAGCATCGTCGGTCTGCTGCTGCTTGCCGGCACGGCCGCTGCCGACGGGGTGGTTGTCAGCAAGATCTACGATCCCTACGTGCAGCCGCTGGAAACCGAGCTTGAGTGGCGCTTTGTCAGTCAGGAGGATGACACGAATCCTGACGTACAGAAGCATTCGCTCGGCTTCGGTCGCTCGTTATCCGATCGATGGGCATTTGAGCTATACGCCATCGGACAGCGCGGCGCTGGCGAGAGCCTTTCTGTTGACGCCTATGAGGTCGAAGCAAAATGGCAACTCACGGAGCAGGGCGAGTATGCCTACGACTGGGGCGTACTATTCGAGCTCGAACGCGAGATAGACGACAACGCCTGGGAGTTCGCTGCGAGCCTTCTGGCAGCCAGGGATTTCGGCAAAATTACGGCAACCGCCAATCTCGGCGTGATTTACGAATGGGGACAAGGTATCGATAACGAGTTTGAAACGGCACTACACGCGCAAGCCCGGTATCGTCTGAAGGAGAGTTTCGAACCAGCGATTGAACTACATATGGGACAGGATACTGTCGCCATGGGCCCGGTACTGACCGGGCTTCTGCGTCCCGGCCAGGGACGCAAACTACGCTGGGAGCTCGGCATCCTTGCGGGCCTGGACGACAAGAGTCCGGACCGGATCATCAAAGCCAATATCGAGCTGGAGTTTTACTAGGAACAAAAAAAGGGGCCCAGCGGGCCCCTTTTCGATGCCATGCGTGACCCGCCTAGCCTTCTTCGTTCATCTTCTCGATTGCCTCTAACGCTTTGCCACGAACAAACGGCAGATTCCCGGACAACGTGTTGCGATTGGCAGCTCGCGTTAACAGCTCGCGCGCTTTTTCCTTGTTGCCCATCGAATTGTGCGCCATCGCCGACCAGTACAGCACGTGGGGATTGAACTGATTGCCCTGCACCAGATGCTCTGCGCCCCCTTCCATGTCGTCATTGATCATCGACATATAGCCGGTCAGCTCGTGAGCCCGACGACGCTCAAACGCAGTGCCATTTTCTTTAACCGCAGCTACATACTCTGTGGTTCTTTCGCCGGCTATTTCGAAATCTTCGGCTACCATGGCAGCGATCGCCATCTTGAACATGTAGCCCCGTTTCGCCTGCGCCTTGTTGGCATCGTTAATGTTCGCTCGGTGCTGGAGCTCCAGCGCAAGACCGAAATGCTCTGCAGCCTTGCCGGGCTCGCCAGAGTTCAACATGACATCGCCAACGTACTGCTGTGCCCCGGCGGCGGCCGATAGATCACCTCCAGCTTCGGCCTTCGCGGCGATTTGCTCACCCGCTTGCGCGGCCGCTTCGTTGTCTCCGGCATAGATGGATGCAATCATGGCCTGGAACATGGCGTTCTGTTCTTCGGCCGGGTTGCGGGCCGCAGCCAGCATCTTGCCAGCTGCCACCTGGGCTTTGTCCGCGTCACCCATCAACGAGTAATTCACACTGACACCGGCATGCGCTGATGCGAAGTTCGCGTCGCTATCAAGCGCCATTTGATAATGCTTGATCGACCCTTCGTAGTCGCCCATTTCCATCAGCAGCTCGGCGAGTGAATCCTGCGGATTCGGCTCGGTCGGCAGCAGCTCCACGTACTTTTCAAATGCCGCTTTAGCCTTGTCCAGCTGATCGAGGCTGCGATACGCGTAGCCGAGGCTGTTGTAGGCCGATGCCCATTCCGGCGCCAGCTCTGTCGCATGCCCGAAGTGTTTAGCCGCACCTGCAAAGTCCTGCTGCCCGTTGAGGAAATTACCCAGCGCCGTATGCGAACGCGGGTCTTTCGGGTACATCGCGAGGACCTTCTTCAGCGCCGCGGCTTGCGCGACCTGATTGTTTTCCGACGCAGCAACCAGGGCCTGAATGATCAACTGCTCACCTTCGGAAGCGCCGCCTGCAGCAGCCTTTGCTTTGCTGACAGCGTCAAAAAATTCGCCAGTACTCAGCGCCGTATTGGCGACCAGCGCGTGACCTCTCGCGAAGTCAGGATCCGCAGCCGCGGCAGCAACAAATTTCTCATGTGCCTCCGTACGGTGCAGATTATCGAGCAGCGCACGTCCTTCCATAAATAGTGCCCGCGCTTCTTCCGATGATGTCGTGATCGGAATTTCGGTCGACATCTCTGCCTTCATCTCCGGTTCCGCCGCCGGTGTCGTTGTTGCTTCCTGTTTTTGCCCACAGCCAGCGACAAGCAACATCGCACTGATAGCCAGCATCGATCCGACCCCAGACTTATAACTTGAAACATTCATGATTCGCCCCTTGTCTTTTCTTGTATTGGTTATTGCATCGGCAGCCCTCGCGCCGACGCATGAACTGACTATTGTACTACTGTTGCTGCGCGGAGAAATCGGGTATTTCAGGGCCCGGCACCGGCCGGTTTCAGTCGCTGTGCAGCGTAATACGTCGAATCTGCAGATCGAAGTTCGAAGCCGTGTCGTCGCCATCGGCCGAAATCCACAAACCCTGCACCTCCACCGGTTCCGGGAACCGGTATGACATCGAAAATTCGCCCACTGACGGCAGGTGAGTTACGCGGGTTTCGTAAAGAAGATCGTTCAACGGATGGACGCGAGTGCTACCGAGAAGCTCTGGTTGCTGCGTTGTCGAAAGGAAATTGATGCGCCCGACGCCGGTACGAGCCGGCGCCAGTTTGAAGAGTTGCTGCACCCAGCCAGGAGCGATCTGTCGCTGCAGCCAGTTGAGTGTTCGCCCGCCGGCTTCGACAACGCCAAACTTCAGAACGAAATCGTCCGCCCCCTTTTCACCCTGAACGGTGTTCGCCGGGATGCGAAGCTCTCCATCCCAGCTGGCGTCGATCGTCACCGCTGTCACCGTCAGCGGCGCCACCATCTTGTAGACGAGCGGGCTGGCGGATTTTCGTACCGCGATGTGTAGTGCTTCGTCATTTACCGTCACCGCGTTCGCAGAAATATTCCAGTACGACAGCGTTTTCCAGGCAGCCAGGTCGGCAACGGGCACATCGAACGCCAGCGACGGCGCTGAAATTATCGTCAGCCCAATAAACAGTGCTTTTTTCATACGGTTACCGGCGATGGATCAGGCTCTACATTTCAAGAGAATACTCAAGCAGAGACAGATCCTTTCGCAAAGGTTCCAGTTGTGCAGATAAACTGACAGTATCAAAGATGAAATAAAGACGATGGCAGGCGGGTCATTATTAGTCAGCAGCACAGCTGCTGCACATTTCCGCGAATATTCAAGAACCGGACAACAGGCTACTCCATGCTCCGACTCCCAGTATTAGCGCAGCGCTTGCCTCAATCTCGGAAGTTCGTACTGGTACTCGCTGCCGCCCTCTTTGCTCAAGCCACGCTTGCCGCGTCCGTGGATGTCGCCGTATCGGCGAGCGGCGGTGACGAGGCCGTCGGCCAGGTCGTCGTTTTGCAGAATACATTGACGGGATTCGAAGCGAGCAGCTCCAGTAACTCAGCGGGCCGTGCCCGCTTCTCCGGCGTACCGTCGGGACCGGGTTACGCGATCGTTATCGACGGCATCGAACTCGCGACCGGCATTCGACTGCGCAGCAATGAAGCGCGCGCTGTGCCGGTACGAATGATCGAGAACATCACGGTCACCGCGCGCACAAATGCCATGGCAATCAACGTGCTCGACGCTGAGGTCAGCGCGAGCCTCGGTCGGCGTGAACTCGAGGCACTTCCCATAGAGGCGCGCGATCTGTCCAAAGCGCTGATCCGGCTGCCGAATGTCGTGCCGTCGACCGGGTTCTTCCCGGAAGCGCCATCAGTCTCCATTAACGGCGCCAACGGCCTGTTCACGCAGTACCTGATCGACGGCCTCGACAATAACGAGAACTTCCTCGGCGGACCCAAGTTTCCAATATCGACGGGTTTCGCTTCCGACGTAACTGTGCTGGCATCCTCCTACTCGGTAGAATACGGGCGAACGGGCAACGGCGTCGTTAATGTTACGTCGCGCTCCGGCAGCAACGAGTGGTTTGGCGAAGCTTTCTATCTCGTCAGGCCCGGCGCCTCCGTCGACGCTTCGTCACCATTCGCCAGCAGGGATTTATCAGGCAACGCCGTACGCGACGGGTTCCGGCGCGATCAGTTCGGCTTATCACTGGGCGGACCCATCAAAGACGACCGCACCTTCTTCTACGCCAACATTGAATACACCAATGACGACAAGGACAACCTGCTTTCTTCGCCAGAGCTTGGCGTCAACGAAACCGTAACGGGCGAGAACAAATCGATTCTGGCCTCATTGAAGCTCGACCATCGCCTGAATGACGAATGGCGACTCGCGTTTCGCACCAACCAGGGCGCGATTGAAATTGAAAGACAGGGCGGCGGGCTCGAGGGCGGCGTAACCTTTCCGTCGGCCGGATCCACGCAGCAGCGTGACTCGATGTTGACGGCGATTTCCACGATCTATGACAGCGGCACGTTCACGTCTGAAACACGCCTCGCCTTCAGCAGCTTCGACTGGGATTACGCGAGTCCGCGCCTCGGCAGTGATCCACAGGTAGCCGTGGAGTCCCCGGATGGGCTGACCGTCGCGGTACTCGGACACCCTGGTTTCAGCTTCGACGAAAGCGAAGACTCTGTGCAAATACAGCAGCGCTTTACGTGGCTGACTGATATCCATACGCTAAAAGTCGGCATCGACGCGATGCGCTCCGATTTCAGCCTGCTCGGTGGCGGCAACCAGGCCGGCAATTACCGCGTGCGGCTCACGGAGACAGAGCTGGCGGCAGTGCGTTCTCTTAATCTTGGCGCAGCGCTCGGCGTTAACGACATTCCTTCGACCGCTGCGGTGATTAACTATGGCGTCGAATTGCGGCCGGCACAGTTCGGCGACCGGCAGGACCAGCTGTCGCTGTACTTCGAGGACCAGGTCAGCCTGTCGCAGGACCTCACATTGACCGCGGGCCTGCGTTGGGATTACGACAGCCTGACTGAAGCCGGGTCGGGCTCGGCGGACACGGATAATTTTGCGCCACGCCTGGCACTCAATTTTCGCATGAACGACCGCCTCGCCTTACGCGGCGGCGCTGGCATGTACTTCGAACGCATTCCCTACACGGTGCTGTCCGATGCGCTACAGCAAAACACCACTGCGACCGCGTTCCGCAACCAGCTCGCAGCACTTGCCGATGCGGGTCGTCTGCCGGCAAATCTTGATCCCGTAGCGGTCACCTTCGACGGTAATCTGACCGTCAATCCAGCGTGTCCCGACGGCTACCTGCAGTGTCCAACCCCTGAGCAAGTCGCAGACCTCCGCGACACGGCCGTTTCCAATGAACGCCGTATTCTGAACCCTGACGGTCTTGACAGTCCTTACACCGTGCAGCTATCAGCCGGCGTCCAGTGGCAGTTCAGTGACCAGTGGCTCGGCTCCGCCGACGTACTTTATTACCGTGGGCGTAACCAGCTTCGCCTGCACGATCTCAATGCGCCGGAAGCCTTCTCGCCAAATCTCGCGAACCTGACCGACTCCAACATAGCGACTCTGCGCGCACTGCCGAGCGCTGCGGAACGGCGTTCTCTTGCCGAATCACTTGGCCTGATTCGCAGCCAGGCCGCAGCGGACGCAACGCGTCCGGTTGCTCCTGTTGCCGGCGGCGCGCGCCAGATCGTGGTTTCCGAGACCGCCGGAGAGTCGCGTTACAAAGCCTTGAACCTGACTGTCGAAAAGCCGGTCGGCGGTGACGCCTGGGGCATGTTGTTCACGTACACGCTGTCCGAGTTGACTAACAATACCGATGACATCAACTTCCGCTCCGCCAATTCAAATCGCTTCGAAGATGAATGGGGACCGTCGGTGAACGACCGTCGTCATGTCATTTCCACGGTGTTCTATCTTTATCCAGCCGACACGCTGACCGTGGCCGTCGCCGGCCAGTTCGAGTCCGGCCAGCCAATCAACCTGATCCCTGACGCCGGCATCTATGGCACGACCGACCTGAACGGCGACGGTGCATCGTTCGCCGATGCGTACCTCGGCAATTCGGACCGGGCGCCTGGTGTTTCGCGAAACTCTGACCGTTTGTCGTGGTCCGCGACGGTTGACTTGAGCTTGCGCTACCAGCCACGAATCGGTGATCACCGTCTTGAATTTTCCGCCGACGTATTCAACGTGTTCAATCGCGAAAACCTGTCGGGGTTCGCCAACTCTGCCACGCAGTCAAACCAGATCCAGATCTTCGACCAACCGTTTACTCGACGTAACGCCGGTGCGCCGCGCCAGTTTCAGTTCGGCGTGCGTTACCTGTTTTGATGCTTGCCGGGCAACGCGTTAGACGATCGCTCCTGGCCCTTGTTGCATCCGTCTTTTTGCTAACCCACGTTGCTGCAGCAGATACTGATGAATGGGACGCCGTGGTCGCCGAGGCACGCGGACAGACGGTGTACTTCAACGCCTGGGGTGGCGAACTCGCGATCAATCGCTACATCGAGTGGGCGGCGGAGCGATTGCGCGCCAAGTACGGCGTTGAACTCCGTCACGTCAAGGTCACCGACATCGCAGAGGCCGTCAGCCGTATCAAAGCGGAGAACGCGGCTGGCCGCCGCCGCGATGGTTCCGTCGATCTTATGTGGATCAACGGCGAGAACTTCGCGTCGCTGCAACGGGCCGGCTTGCTGTATGGCCCCTGGGTGCATGGCGCTCCCAACGCGACACTGGTCGACTGGCAGGGCAACCCGTCGACGCTGTTCGATGGATTAATGGCAACCGGCGGCTTCGAGATGCCCTGGGGCACGGCCGCACTGACGCTGTTTTATGACTCGCAGCAGGTCACACAACCGCCAAACGACCCCGCCGCGTTGCTGCAATGGATCGAGGCCCATCCGGGTCGCTTCAGTTATCCGCAACCTCCGGCATTCCTCGGCAGCGCGTTCCTGAAGCAGCTGCTGCTGGTGCTGGTTGAAGACACGGATCGGCTGCAACGGCCAGTCGGTGATGATTTTGCCCGGGTAACGCAGCCACTGTGGTCGTGGCTGGACCGCGCTCACCCGAGTTTATGGCGACGCGGCCGGTTGTTCCCGTTAAGCGGCCCGGCACAGCGCGACTTGCTGGCCGTCGGTGAGCTCGACTGGATGCTCTCTTTCAACCCATCGGAAGCCAACCGGGCGATTGGCCAGGGCGACTTGCATGAGACGATCGGCGCAGTGCATTTCGCGGCCGGCGCATTGGCCAACAGCCACTTCCTTGCCATCCCTTACAACTCCAGCGCAACAGCCGGCGCGCGGGTAGCCGCGAATTTCCTGCTGTCTCCGGCAGCGCAGGCGCGCAAGGCCGATGAGCAATTTTGGGGCGATCCGACGGTCCTCAATATCGACAAACTCAATGCAACACAACGGCGACTTTTTGATGTGCTGCAAACCGGCGCCGCAACGCCGCCAACAGCGGAGCGATTTTTGCCAGAGCCGCATCCCAGCTGGACGACGAGACTCGAGCAGGCCTGGCTCGAGCGCTACGTGCGCTGATGCTGCGCCGGCCCGCGATCATCATCCTGCTCTTCGTGTCGGTCGTGCCGACGAGCGCCGGCGTGCTGGCCGCTCTTTGGTCCGGTCTCGATTCCGCCGCATTAACGCGCGTACTGACCACACCCGGGGTGGGCCTCTCCATCGCTTCGTCAATCTGGAGCGGCGTCATTGCAACTGGCGTTTCGTTACTGCTGGCGCACATTGCGGTTGCACTTGCGGTCAGCGGTGGCTGGCGCGCGCGGCTGAACGGCTTCGCGCTACCCTTGCTCGCCATGCCACATCTTGCAATGGGTATCGGTCTTGCGTTGCTGTTGGCGCCGTCCGGCGTCTTGCTGCGCGCCTTGTCACCGTGGGCCACCGGATTCGACCTGCCGCCTGACTGGCTAATCGTGCAGGACCCGGCGGCGCTGTCGTTAATGCTGGGGCTGGTACTCAAGGAAACCTGCTTCCTGATCATGGCGTTGATGGCCGCTTTGGCACAGGTACCGTCAGCCGAACTGCAGCTGCAGGCACGAGCGCTTGGCTACGGGCCGCTCAAGGCCTGGCTCGCCGTTACTGCGCCGCTGCTGCAGCAACAGATTCGGCTGCCGCTTGCCGCTGTGCTGGTTTTCGGCATTGGCAACGTGGAGCTCGCGATTCCACTCGGCCCCGGCTTGCCGCCGACCTTCTCTGTGATGTTATGGCGCTGGTTTACCGACCCCGATCCGTTGATCAACTCACAAGCCTATGCCGGCACCGTGTTGTTGCTGCTGGCCACAACGGCGGCACTCGCATTCATCGCGGCCGCCGACACGCTGTTAAGGCGGCTGATGCGACGTACGGCGGAAAGCGGCAGACGGCGCAGCCGCGACAGTTACGCGCGTGGCATTGCGCGATCGATACTTTTCATCGGGTGGTTCACCGGCATTCTGGCGATTGCCGCAATTCTGCTCCGGTCCGCCGCAGGCCCGTGGCGTTTTCCGGCGTTACTCCCCGGCGGCGACTGGCTATCTCGGTGGCTCGACGTGTTGCCGGTTGCCGGCAACGTGGCCGCAACGACCGTTGGACTCGCCGTGGCAACCGCCATCTGCGGACTGCTGCTGGTCCTGCCGGCGGCAGAGCAGTGCAGACGCGACCGTCGTACTCGCGCTATCGTAGGCGCCTGGCTGTTTGTTCCGCTACTGGTTCCACAGATGACATTTCTCTTCGGCATACAGGTACTCCTTGTACGATTGCACGTAGATGGTCGGTACGTCGCTGTTCTCTGGAGCCACCTTATTTTTGCGCTGCCCTACCTGTGGGGTTTGCTGGCCCCGGCGCGCGCTACTATCGATCCGCGTTACCAGTCTGTCGCAGCGACGCTTGGCGCTACGCCATTGCGATCCTGGTTTACCGTCACGGCGCCGCTGCTGGCGCGGTCAACGCTGCTCGCATTCGCGCTAGGTTTTTCTGTCAGCGTCGCGTTGTATCTGCCGACGCTCTTTGCCGGTGCCGGGCGCTTCGCAACGGCGGCAACGGAAGCTGCCGCGTCGGCAGGCTCCGGTAACTTGCGGCTGGCGGCGGTACATGGATTATTGCTGGCGGTCCTGCCGCTGACAGTTTTTGCAGTTGCGTACACAACCAGCTCGTTGCTGTTTCGCAACCGTCGCGGTGTGCCCCGATGAAGGCGCTGCGACTCGATGGGGTCACGCTCGACATCGACGGCAAGGCTCTGTTCGAACCGCTTGGTTTCAGTGTGGAGCCAGGCAACGTAACGTCGGTTGTCGGCCCGAGCGGCTCCGGAAAATCCAGCCTGCTTGCTTACCTTTGCGGCATATTGCCCGCAGAGATACAGGGTCACGGCGCTGTTTACACGGGTGACAAGGAACTGACGCATCTCGCTACAGAACAGCGCGCGCTCGGACTCCTGTTTCAGGACAGCCTGCTGTTTCCGCACTTAAGTGTCGGTGGCAACCTGTTGTTCGGCTTGCGTGCACGACGATCGCGAGCAACGCGACTTCAGCGAGTTAATGAAGCACTCGCTTCTGTCGGCCTCGAAGGCTTCGCCGACCGCGATCCGGCAACCCTGTCGGGCGGGCAGAAGTCGCGCGTTGCCCTGCTCCGCGTATTGCTCGCCGAACCGCGTGCGTTGTTGCTCGACGAGCCCTTCAGCGCGCTGGACGATGAGAGTCGCGCACGTGTGCGCAGCCTGGTGTTTGCTGAAGCGCAACGGCTCGGACTGCCGACACTCCTGGTGACCCACGATATGGAAGACGTTGCCGCGGCCGGCGGCGATGTGATTGAGTTACACGATCCGCAGCATCGGCAGGGAGACTGACCCAACATGCTCGATACCGTCATGCGTCCTTTGATCGATCGCCCGCTCAACAGCGCAGGCCGTTCGCTCGCAAGACTCGGCGTAACGGCGAATACCGTGACCATTGCCGGGCTGGTGATCGGGCTGCTGGCTGCTGTTGCAATCGCGACGCAGTATTTTGTCGCTGCATTTGCACTGATTGTTGCCAATCGCATTGCCGATGGTCTGGATGGCGCAGTCGCGCGTACCTCCGCGCCTACTGATCGCGGCGGCTACCTCGACATCGTCGTTGATTACGTTTTCTATGGCAGCGTGCCGTTGGCATTCGCTATCGCGGATCCAGCGCAGAACGCCTTGCCGGCCGCAGCACTGCTGGCTGGGTTCTGCCTGACCTGTGCGAGTTTTCTGACGTTTGCGACAATCGCTGCGAAACGTGGACTGGAAACCGAAGCCCACGGACGCAAATCGTTCTTTTACTCAACGGGGCTGGTTGAAGGTACCGAAACCATCGCCTTTTTCCTGCTGATGGCCGCATTGCCTGCGTGGTTTCCGACATTGGCCTGGATTTTCGCCGCGCTTTGCGTACTCACGGCCATACAAAGGTCGGCGCTGGCGATGAAGTTGTTCTGACGAATTGCGCTATGTTCCCGGGCCCGGCATTCTGCAACGTCGGGCTATTGAAATAATTGCAGTCAGCCACCGGTCTGTTGACTTGAATACGTCACCACCCTGTCTGACGAGCGGAGCCTCACCTTGAGTACTAATCAAATACGCCTTCTTATCGTCGCGGTGTTCGCGGTCGCCATCGCTGCGTTCTTCGCGTTTGACCTGCAGCAGTATCTATCGCTCGCTGCGCTAAAACAGCAGCGCGACGCGCTCGCGGCTCTTACCGAATCGCGGCCCGCACTGATGATCGGCGGTTACTTCGTGACGTACGTGCTGGTGGCTGCCCTGTCGCTGCCCGGCGCTGCCATCATGACGCTTGCCGGCGGCGCCATCTTCGGCCTGGTCGTTGGCAGCATTACCGTATCGTTTGCCAGCACCATCGGCGCGACGCTGGCGTTCCTTGCCTCGCGGTTCCTCTTCCATGACAGCGTCCAGCGCCGTTTCAAAAGCCGGCTACAGGGATTAAATGACGGTGTTGCGCGCGACGGCGGTTTCTATCTATTGGGCCTCCGACTGGTCCCGATCTTCCCGTTCTTCGTTAT
>CAZTQL010000043.1:0-19196 GCA_964615665.1 uncultured Woeseiaceae bacterium
AATCTTGTCAATTAATTTTTGCTCCAGTTCACTTTCAGAATATGTTTTCGATTTGAAAGAGAAGGAACTCCTGCAATGATTGTTGAGCAAATCTGGACCGGTAACGCCTATCGCAACTTCAACTACCTGATCGCCTGCCCAGAGACTGGCGAGACGCTGGCGATCGACCCGCTCGACTTCAACAAGTGCCTGACCGTCGCCAAAGAACGCGGCTGGTCTATCACGCAGATTCTCAACACTCATGAGCACGGCGACCACATCGGCGGCAACAAAGGCGTCGTGAAAGCGACTGGCGCGAAAATCATTGCGCACAGGAACGCAGGCAAGCGAATACCCAACATGGATATTGGCGTCGGTGCCGGCGACGTAATCAAAGTCGGGCATTCGGTAGAACTCGAGTGCCTCGATACGCCGGGGCATACGATGAGTCACATCTGTCTGCTGTCTCGAACCGACCAACCTGCTTTCTTCAGCGGCGATACGCTGTTCAACGCGGGCGCTGGAAACTGTCACAACGGCGGCCATCCCGAAGAACTGTATGAGACGTTCGAAGAACAGCTTGAACGCCTTGGTGACAACACCGTGATCTATCCGGGACATGACTACTTGCTAAACAATCTCGCCTTTACGCTGGACCGGGAACCCGACAACGCGGCGGCGCAGCGTATGCTCGGTCTTTTCAAGGATCAAGACCCCGACGACGCCAAGGTCACGACAATAGGCGAGGAGCGAGAGATCAATACGTTCTTCCGACTCGAGAGTCCGACCCTCGTTGCCAAACTGGCGGAAGAGCACCCTGAACTGGGCGACCGTCCGGATGCCAAAGCGATCTTCTTGAAACTGCGGGAACTCAGGAATAGCTGGTAGTCAGACGCTGAGCGGCCTGCCGCAATTCCTGTTTCGTCGTATCAGGGCGTGCCGCCAGCCATAGCCAGAGCAGCGCACGATACAGGCGCTGCTGCTCACGCAGTGCGACAAGCTGCGCATCTCCGTCGTAATCGCCATCGCCATCGCCATCGAAATAGGCGTCGAGCAACTGCGTGGCCTGACGCTCGTCGAGGCCATGATGCTCGACCACGGTCGCCAGATCGAACAAGGGATCGTTATCGCAAGCGTACTCCCAGTCGAGAAACCTGATTTGCGGGGTCGCGAGAATATTCTCGGCCACCAGATCGTTGTGGCACAGGCAGAGCTCCCGTGGCGAGCCTACCGCGTTGACCCCGTCGACCCCGTCGACCCCGTCGACAATATCAATGCATTGGGCTACCAGACCCTCATCAAATTGGATCACGCTTGCGTAGCGCTGCGCCGCCATGGCCGCCTCGAACGTCCGACCCGTTAGCGGCAGGTAATGCACTCGCCGCAAAGCCCTGGCTAATAATTCGAGATTTCGGTCTTGCTCGAAAGACGCGACGGACCATACGTCGCCTTCCGCATACGCCACCAGAAACAGCCCGTCGCCTTCGTACAGGACGGCGTTGGCAAGACCGGCGTCTGCCGCTGCGGTTTGGATGATTGCCTCTTGCTCGCGCGTATTGAGCGGAGCCTCGCGCGGGCCCTCGTCAATTTTCAGAACAGCGCGCCGGTCGTCCTTCTGTAACAGCCAGGTTCGATTACTCAGCCCACCGTGCAGCAACTCGCTGGCGGCATCCTCCCAGCCGGGCAAGCGTTCCAGGGCTGAATATGGCGCCGATGGACCGTTCATGCAGGCTGCTCCCGCATCGAGCGGCTCCAGCTTAGCAGCCCGAACGGAATCATGATGACGTAGACAACAAACAGCATCGACGTCAGCGGCAAGTCTCGAGCCAGGTAGATGAACACCGATGCAATATCGATGACGAGCCAGTACCACCAGTTCTCGAGCACCTTGCGCGCCACCAGGAATGTCGCCCAGATCGCCGACCACGTTGTCAGCGAGTCCAGGTATGGAAACGCGGCGTCGGTATAAAGGCTCAATAAATATCCGTTGATGGCGCTGAGTAGAATGACCACGCCGATCGCCGTACCGTGAACACTCAGCGGCCAGCGCGTTACCGGTAGCGCGTCCTGTTTGTTGGTCCCTGCCCTCCAGACAAACCAGCCATAAATCGCCATAACGAAATAGAAGCCGTTGAGTACCGATTCCATGTACAGCTTCGCATCGATGAACAGCCCGATATAAATGGCGGTGCTGGCGCCTGCGCAATACCAGCACCAGATGCTCTGGCGGATTGCGAGCAACAGATAGGCAATCGCCAGCAGGACCGCAACAATCTCCAGTCGCGAAAATGCTTGCGCCTGCTCAACCAGGTCGCTGAAGAATGGCGACACCGTGTGGCTACCCTAACAAAGGGTTGTTGAGAATTTTGATAGCGAAAACCGCTTTGGGGAGCTGCTCAAAAGTGGTACCAATTTCCTGCCGCAATGCGTCCATAACATCGTCGAATTCGCCAACCAGCTGCGTGCTCATCGCGTTGGTCCAGACTTCGAGTCCATCATGCTCGTTCAGTCGCGCGATCACGTCCTTGATGGGCGGGATGAATTCGGCATCCAGAGGATACAAGCTGATATCGACCGCTACTTTCATTAGTCAAACCTCTTTTCAATAGTGACGCCGATCTGGCGGGGATCGCCGAGGCGCGTGTAAAGTTTGTTAGGAAAGTCCGGCGGCTCGTTGCCAAAATAGAAGCCCCGAACCGCGTAGTCCTTGTCCAGCAGATTGCGTGCCCACAACTGCAGTAACCAGGTGTCAGCGTCGTAGCCGATGCGGCCATTAAGCAAACTGTACGCCTGCGATTTCTGGTCATGGGTCACATCAAAATAAAACTCGTCTCGTGCGCTGACATCCAGGCGCGCAAAAAACCCGCTGTCGTGGCGGTACTGAGCACCGGCCGCAAGCGTATAGCGCGGCGCATGTGCCTGCCCGCGCCCGCCGAGGTCGCCGGTGGGCGAGCGGTAGTCTTTAAAACTGGCGTCCAGCAGCCCGATGTTGGCATACAGCTCCCAGGACACGGACGGCAACCATCGCAGATCAGCCTCAAGTCCGAGCGTTTCCCCGGTCGCCGCGTTGTCCGTAAAAAATACGAATGATGCCGGGTCGCTCGGAATCAACTGCAGGGAGGTGCGCACCTGCTGGTCATCGCGCCGACTGGCGAAAACCGATGCATTGAGCGACAGCGCGTCGTTCATCAGCAATGACTTCATGCCGACCTCAATGGTCAGGAGCTGCTCGTCCGCGAAGTCCCTTTGGCCCTCAGGTATGAAGCCGAGATTGAATCCGCCTGCCTTGTAGCCTTTTGACAGGCTGATGTAGCCGGTAGTGTCGCCGGTAAAATCGTGGTTAAGGCTAAGTTCTCCACCCCACATGGTCTCCGAGGGCCCGGCCTGCAGTCCCGCCGAGTCTTCGTAATCAGTACTTCTGCGCTCGGCGCGCAGCCCCAAGGTAAGACGCGTTGTAGCCCCAAACGCCCGTTCAAATTGACCGAACAACGAACTGCTGGTGGCTTCGTAGTCACTGTCGAACGTGTCGTCGAGGCTGTCAGCAAAGTCGTAGAACGGATCGTAGTAGACACCACGGTTGATCGTCAGTAACTCATCATCGAGCTTCTGCACGTAAAACCCGAGCAGCCAGCTCGTCGTATCACCGAAAATTCTGCTCGATTCATTCGATGCGATACGCAATTCCTGGCTGATCGTGCGGCGCTGACGCTCGCTGATCGACTCATAGTCATAAGTCACCGGCGCCCAGCTGTCAGCGTTGCCCCAATCGGCGTCGAAGTTGAAATCGATGTCTGAGTCGGCGATAGCTGTTATCGAAGTCAGCGTTGCGTTACTCAAGCCTGACCAGTCAAGACGCAGTGATGCGCCGCTGCTTTGCTGCGCATCCTTACCCGGCTTGTCGGACAGCATCGTGTAGCTGTTATCCAGCGCGAACGCATCATAGCCATTGTCGATATCGCTGAATAACGCGGCGACATTGATCTCGAGGTCATCACCCGACTCAATTCGCAGGCGCGCGCGCAGAGTCGTCTCATCCCGACCGTTGCTGTCATCTCGACCCAAATAGGGATTGTCGCGATATCCGTTGCTGTTGTGCGTGTGTGCGCTGACACGAAACGTGTAGCGCTCGTCACTGTCGAGCGCGCCACCGAGTGCGACGCCCATCGAAACGGCTTCGTCGTCACCAGCCGTCAACTGGAGGCGCCCATCCCGCTCGCCGGAAGGCGCCGTGCTACGCATGTAGATCAAGCCGCCGAGTGCGTTCGCGCCATAGCGGCTGCCCTGCGAGCCGCGCAATACGTCGACCGATGCAATATCGAATATTGTTGCGACCGTTCCGATGCCGCTAAAGTCGATGTCGTCAATCAGAAATCCGACCGAGGGGTTGGGTGCACCCTGGTATTGCTCTAATTCACCGACGCCGCGAATCTGGAAATAGCGCGCGCGGTGGCCATCGCCCGACCAGTTAAGATTCGGCACGGCGTTAACGAGCTCCTCGAAATGCTGCACCGACGCTGCCCGTATGTACTCGGCATCCATCACCGTAACGCTACCGGGGAGCGCACGGATCGTGCGGCCGCGAAAATCGGCGGTGACGACGATCTCATCGAGAGTCTCTTCAGCAATCTCCTCGGCCATCGAGGAGAACGGAATCAACAACGTCGCGATAGCGGCGAACAACCGCAGAATGGATTTTGGAGGCATCGTTCCCTTCCTACGCCGGCATTAACCGGATCAGGTTCTAAGGGTTCCCTGTCTGCCCGGCGCCCGCCGGATCGAGGATCTCAGGTTGGAAGACCACCCCTGTGAGGAGCCGATAATACTACTTTTCGAGGCGTGCGATCAGGCTCGACGTGTCCCAGCGACTGCCGCCCATCGCCTGAACCTCGGCGTAGAAGCGATCCACGAGCTCCGTCAGCTCCAGCGTCGCGCCGTTTTTCCGTGCTTCGTCGAGCGCGATGCCAAGATCCTTGCGCATCCAGTCCACGGCAAATCCGAACTCGAACTCGCTGGCGACCATCGTTTGCCAGCGGTTTTCCATCTGCCAGGACTGCGCGGCACCCTTGGAGATCGACTCGATAACAACGGCGGGATCGAGACCCGCGCGATTGGCAAAGTGCAGACCCTCGGATAGCCCCTGGACCACACCGGCGATGCAAATCTGATTGACCATTTTCGCGAGCTGCCCGGAACCCACGGGCCCGATCAACGTCACCGCCTTTGCGTAGCAGTCGATGATCGGCACCGCTCGTTCGAATACCTCGGGGTCACCGCCCACCATGACGGTCAGCTGACCACTTTCGGCGCCGGCCTGCCCGCCCGAGACGGGCGCGTCGAGGAAACCGATAGTGAGATCAGCGGCTGCAGCGTGGATTTCTCTGGCGATACTGGCTGACGCCGTTGTGTGATCCACAACGACCGTTCCGGGCGCCGCGCCCGCGAGAACACCCTGTCGCCCCAGGACTACCTCACGCACATCATCGTCGTTGCCAACGCAGCAAAAAACAAAATCGGCCTTCTCGGCAGCCGCCGCCGGCGTAGCCACGCAGCGTCCACCAAATTCCTGTGTCCAGTCTGCAGCCTTGGAGGCGGTACGGTTATAGATGACGACCTCGTGGCCCGCCTTTGCCAGAAAGCCAGCCATCGGGTAGCCCATGACGCCAAGCCCGATAAAAGCGGTACGCATCAACTCGGTCCTCAAGCCGCGTCGGCTTTCGACACTTTTTGCCGCTTGCGCGGGTCAAGGCCGATTGACCGGGCAATTATCTCACGCATGATTTCCGAGCTGCCGGCGTAGATTCGCGATACTCGCGCATTGGTGAAGAGACGCGATACCTTGTATTCATCCATATAGCCGGCGCCGCCATGCAACTGCACGCACTCGTCGGTAACACGACCTTCCAGCTCACTCGTCCAGAGCTTTGCTTTCGCCGCATCTTCCGCCGACAGCTTGCCTTCGTTGTGCGCCTCGACGCAGCGGTCGACAAACGCGTAACCAACATCAATCTCGGTGCGCATATCGGCCATCTTGAAACGCGTATTCTGAAAGTCAGCAATCGGCCGTCCGAATGCCTTACGGTCGTTAACGTACTCCAGTGTCAGGTTGAACGCCGCTTCGGCATTTGCAACGTAACCGCAAGCACCCAGCAGCCGTTCCTCGGCCAGTCCGTGCATCAGGTAATAGAAGCCGCGATTAAACTCACCGAGCAAATTCTCCTTCGGCACTTTGACGTTATTGAAAAACAGCTCGGCGGTGTCCTGGCTCTTCAAGCCCATCTTCTTGAGATTCCGGCCACGCTCGAAACCCTCCACGCCGCGCTCGACGACAAACAGCGAAAAACCGTGACGGTTGTTCGGATCAGTGCGTGCCACGACGATAACGAGGTCCCCGAGAATACCGTTGGAAATATAGGTTTTGGAACCGTTCAGCAAGTAATGATCACCCTTGTCCTCGGCCCTGGTACGCAAGCCGGCAACGTCGCTCCCGGCGCCTGACTCGGTAATGGCAATCGCCAGTATTTGTTCGCCCGTAATGCACTTTGGCAGCCAGCGCGCCTTTTGCTCGTCGGTCGCAAAGCTGTCGAAGTACGGCCCCACCAGGCGGCTGTGCAACGTCATGAAAAAGCCCGGATCACCGTAATGCGCATTCTCCTCGATCAGAATCTGCTCGTAGCGAAAATCGCGCACACCAATGCCACCGTACTGCTCGTCGGCCCACATCAGCAGCAGACCCATCTCGCCGGCTTTCAGGTAAGCCTCGCGATCCACGATGCCCTGCTCGTGCCATCGGTCGCTGTGCGGCTCTATTTCATTTTTCATGAAACTGCGCACAGAATCGCGAAACATCTCGTGTTCTTCCTCAAATATTTTTCTATCCATTACTTTCTTTCCATCACCAATACTCTGTGAATTGGCAAGACTGTCTACTTGCCTTTGAAGACAGGTTCGCGCTTTTCCAGAAACGCGGCGACGCCTTCGTCGGCGTCGTCCGACTTTCGCAATTCTTCCTGCAACTCTGCTTCTCTATCGAAGCAGGCCGCCCAATCGTTGTCCATGGCCAGGCGCATCACTTTCTTGGTCGCGGCAAGCGATAACGGAGCACGTTTACTGAGCGCCTGACCCCACGCGATGGCCGTATCGCGGAGCTCATCTTTCGGTGCCGTCCTGTTAGCAAGGCCAAGCTCTACGCAACGCTCAGCTGAGATACGCTCCGATTCAATACTGAGCTGGAAAGCCCGGTGATAGCCCAGCTGTCTGACCAGTAGCCAGTTTGCACCGCCATCCGGTACCAGCGAGATCGTCGTAAATGGGGATAGCAGAAATGCATCCTCGGCCATGATCACGAGATCCGCGTGCAACGCGAAAGACATGCCGATGCCAGCCGCGAAGCCCGGTACTGCGGCGATGACTGGCTTCGGGATTTCGGCGATCGCCGACAGGAGGGGACGGTATTCGTATTGCAGCTTTTCCTGCGTCGTTCGATCACCCTCAAACCCCGACTTCAGGTCGGCACCGGCGCTGAAAGCGCGACCTTCGCCGGTTAACACAACGGCTCTTATCGAATCATCGTCACGCGCTTTTTCGAACGCTGGCAACAGGCCTTCACACAGGCCGCTGGTGAAGGCATTCAACGAATCTGGCCGGTTCAGCGAAATGACTGCAACGCTTCCATGTTGTTCGTATTTTATAATTTCGCTCATTATCTATTCCTGACGTTCGATTCCTGCTTCACATGTTGCGCCGGTATTCACCGCCGACTTCATAAAGGGCCCCTGAGATCTGCCCCAGCGAGCTCGACTTGACCGTCTCCATCAGCTCGGCGAACACGTTACTACGCTCGCGGGCAACCGCCTGCAGCCGCTGCAACGCAGCAGCACTTTGATCGCGATGATTTTTCTGAAAAGCACGTACGTGCTCGATCTGGTGGTTCTTCTCCGTCTCGCTCGAGCGGATCAGCTCCTGGTCATGCACCTCGTCTTCCTCCCCTTCTTTCGGCAGGAACGTGTTGACGCCGATCAGCGGCAATGAGCCATCGTGCTTCTTGCTCTCGTAGTAGAGGCTCTCGTCCTGAATCTTGCCGCGCTGGTACATCGTGTCCATCGCGCCAAGCACACCGCCACGCTCGGAGATGCGTTCAAACTCCTGGTAGACAGCCTCTTCCACGAGATCGGTCATCTCATTAATGATGAACGAGCCCTGCCACGGGTTCTCGCAGAAGTTGAGCCCGAGCTCGCGGGAAATAATCAGCTGGATCGCGACTGCACGGCGCACGGACTGTTCGGTGGGCGTCGTGATCGCCTCATCGAACGCGTTCGTGTGCAGACTGTTACAGCTGTCAAACAAGGCATATAACGCCTGCAACGTCGTGCGTATGTCGTTAAAGCTGATCTCTTGCGCATGCAGGCTACGACCGGAGGTTTGCACGTGGTACTTCAGCATTTGCGAACGTGCACTGGCGCCGTAACGCTCTTTCATCGCGCGCGCCCAAATGCGCCGCGCCACGCGACCGATCACTGAGTACTCGGGATCCATGCCATTGGAGAAAAAGAAACTCAAGTTGGGCGCGAACCTGTCGATGTCCATGCCGCGGGCAAGGTAATACTCGACGATCGTGAAACCGTTCGACAAAGTAAACGCCAACTGACTGACCGGGTTCGCGCCGGCTTCGGCGATGTGATAACCGCTGATCGAGATGCTGTAGTAGTTGCGGATATCGTTCTCGATAAAGAACTGCTGCACATCACCCATCATCTTCATCGCAAATTCGGTCGAGAAAATGCAGGTGTTCTGTGCCTGATCTTCTTTAAGAATGTCGGCCTGGACCGTGCCGCGCACCGCGGCCATCGTGTCTTTGCGAATACGCGCATAGGTCGCAGCATCGACAACATGCTCGCCGGATATTCCGAGCAATCCCAGTCCTAATCCATCATTCCCTTCCGGCAGCTCGCCGTGATAAGTGGGTCGCTCTTTATCCTTGAAGCAGGCGTCGATCTTCTTTTCCGCCGCTTGCCAACCACCAGTTTCGCGCAGGTGCTTCTCGACCTGCTGGTCGGTTGCCGTATTCATGAAAAACGCCAGGATTATCGGTGCCGGCCCGTTGATCGTCATTGAGACCGACGTTGTTGGCGCGCTGAGATCGAACCCGGAGTAGAGCTTCTTCATGTCGTCGACAGTCGCAATCGACACGCCCGAGTTTCCGACCTTGCCGTAGATGTCCGGTCGCTCATGCGGATCCTCGCCGTACAGCGTTACTGAATCGAACGCTGTCGATAACCGGGCCGCGTCCTGCCCTCGTGACAGGTAATGAAAGCGCCGGTTAGTGCGCTCCGGCGTACCCTCGCCGGCAAACATACGCGTTGGATCTTCTCCGAGGCGTCGATACGGATACACACCCCCTGTATAGGGGTAAGCACCGGGCAGGTTTTCTTTGGACAGGAATAGAAGCTGCTCCCCCCAGTCTTTGAAATCGGGCGCTACGATCTTTGGGATTTGCTGATGACTCAGGCTCTCGCGGTAGTTGTTGCCCGTTAACTCCTTGCCACGCACCGTGTAACTGTATTTTTCAGCACGCACGTCGGCTCGACGTTGCGGCCACTCTCTCAGTAGCTTGAGCGACTCGGCGGATAGATCACTGACGGCTTCCTGGTACCGCTGCCGCAGCGTTGACAGGCTCCGATCATCGCCTACAGCCAGCGCCTCCGATGGGTACGGCTCCAGCTCTGCAGGCAACGCCGGATCCTCAAGTAGCTTCAGTGCTTCAAAGGCATGTTGTGCCAGTCTGGCGGTGTCGGCCTGGCTGTCGGCGCGGCTGTTGATATCGCGGCCCTGCTCCGCAATTTCTGCGAGGTAACGAATGCGCGCGCCGGGAATCATGACTGTCGACCGAGGCTCACGAATGGACGTGTCGATATCCGGCGTCCATCGGTCGGCATCCAAGTCAATCTTTTCGGCAACGCGACGGCACAGTTCAGCGAACATCCAGCTCACGCCGGGGTCATTAAACTGGCTCGCAATCGTTGGGAAGACCGGCACGTCATCATCGGCCACGTCGAAAGCGACATGATTGCGCTTCCACTGTTTGCGAATATCGCGTAACGCATCTTCGGCGCCACGTTTGTCGAATTTGTTGAGGACAATAAGGTCGGCGAAATCGAGCATGTCGATTTTCTCGAGCTGACTCGCAGCACCGTATTCGCTGGTCATGACGTACACCGAAAAATCGACCATGTCGACGATCTCGCTGTCGCTCTGCCCAATGCCCGCCGTCTCAACGATTACTAGGTCAAACCCCTGAGCTTTCAGGTATGCAATGTGATCGCTAAGCATTTCACTGGTCGCGAGGTGCTGCCGCCGCGTTGCAATCGAGCGCATGTATGTGCGTTCCGAACGCAGCGAGTTCATGCGAATGCGATCACCAAGGAGCGCCCCACCCGTTCTTCGCCGCGTGGGGTCAACGGCGAGCACGGCGATGCGCATGTCCGGGAAACTGGCAAGAAAACGATTCAGAATCTCATCGGTGACACTGCTCTTGCCGGCACCCCCCGTACCGGTAATACCGATGACCGGAACACCGCGCGTCTGCATTTTCCATTCTTTACGCCGGCGGACAAGCTCGTTGCCTTCGAACTCGCCCTCCTCGATGGCCGAGATCATTGCCGCGATATCGACGGCTGTCTCCGTCCGGGCCGGTACAGCGGTTGCGCGCCGTCCCGCTACCGTGCGATCAATGAGATCCCTGATCATCGCTTCGAGGCCGAGCTCCATGCCATCGTGTGGATGGTAAATTCGCTCGACGCCGTACTGCATCAACTGACTGATTTCTTCCGGTGTAATCGTGCCGCCGCCACCGCCGAACACCTTGATATGTTCCGCGCCGAGTTCCCGCAACCGATCGATCATGTAAGAGAAGAACTCCATATGACCGCCCTGGTAGGAGCTGATCGCGATGCCGTCGGCATCTTCCTGGATAGCGGCCCGCACGATATCGTCGACGCTGCGGTTGTGTCCGAGGTGAATGACCTCGACGCCCTGCGCCTGTATCAGGCGGCGCATGATGTTGATCGCAGCATCGTGGCCGTCGAACAAGGACGCTGCTGTTATGAAGCGCAAAGGGGCGGAATCTCGCGTCGTGGCGACGCCGGGCACATCGGTGGCTGCGGTGCTCATTCATCAACTCCTGCGCGAAATCACAGTGAACCGGTCCGCCATATTCGCAGAAAACCTAAGAATATCAATTAGTTTCGCCATTGAAAAAATTCTAATCTAGATTAAAATAATAGACAATCGCCCAGAACTCAAGGGCGCGCCTCGTTTAATCACGCCTTAGAACAGGGGAGTGACATGGCCCGTACGGCCCGGGAAACACGCTACGAACTGCAGAAAGACCGCATGCTGAGGGCGGCGGCGCGCTGCTTCAATGAAAAAGGCTACAGCGGCTCATCGTTGAAAGACGTCGCCAACGTTCTCGGCCTTACCGACGCCGCGCTCTATTACTACGTGCGCAATAAAGAAGAACTCGTGTACCTCTGTTACGTGCGGGCTGCTGAACTTGGCCGCGAAGCGATGCATCGAGCGCGTGCCGATGGCGCGAACGGCCTCGACACAATCAAAGCGTATTTGCGCTACCACATCGAGATCATGGTCGGTGATCGCGGTCCCATCGCAATTATGACTGAGATCCCGTCGCTCGAACCCGGTCATCGGGACGAGGTACTCGAGTTCTCTCGACAGCACAGCGCGCGCTTCGAGGACATTCTTCGAACTGGTATCGGCGACGGTAGCATTGCACCCTGTGATGTCCGCATGACCGGCAACGCGATCATGGGCTCAATCAACTGGATCCCAAAATGGTTTCATGGTGATGCGGCGATGGGCCGTACGATTGCCGCTGAGTTTCCGGACATACTGACCGCTGGATTGGCGGGCGTCGATTAGGGTCCTGTTGAAGCGATGCGCTCGAGCCACGCGCTTCTAGGCACGCAACGTACATTTGCCATTTCGCAGTACCAACGTACCGCGCTCTCTGGCCGTACAACGAAACGAGATAATATTGCCGTCCTGCCACATATCGGTCGTTATCGTGTCACCGGGCAATACCGGCGCCGAGAAGCGCGCGTCGAAGCCCTCTATCAGGGTGTGGTCATAATCGCAGATCGTCTGCAATATCGCGTTGCAGGCGACGCCGTAGGTGCACAGACCGTGCAGGATCGGCCGGTCAAAGCCCGCCGCCCGCGCCTCGGCGGGATCAGCATGCAGGGGATTGCGGTCGCCGGTCAGGCGATACAGCAGCGACTGATCAGGCCTTGTCCTGATATCGCAGCTGAGATCCGCGTCACGCCGCGGCGCCCGGTGCGGCGAAGGCCCTTTGCCTGCCGGCCCCCCAAAGCCACCGTCGCCGCGTGCCATGATCGTACAGCCGGCCGTAAAGAGCACCGTATCATCGCTCGCCAGCCTGCCCTCTGCCTCGATAAGAAACAGCGCGCCACGACTTGTCCCCCAGTCGAATACGTCAACAACTCGTTTGTTGATTAGCAGGTCTGCGGCCGACGGTAATGGTCGATAGAGCTGCATGCGCTGCTCCGAATGCAACACCTGGCTGTAATCCCAGCCGAGATCCGGCGGGAACATATCGGGCACCAGTACCGTCGCCAGAGTGGGCACCGTACGCGGTTCGCCGCCGAGCTCATAAACGTACGCAAGCTCCCTCGTATTGAGCGGGTCGCGCCCCATGCCAATACAGAGCGCGTACAGCATAGTGTCCGCATCGGTGTAGCTGAAAGGGATGTCGAGCTGTGCATTGGACATCACTTCGTCATAGTTCAGCGCCATTGTCGATCCTTGGTGTGTCGGTGTAATTAATTACTAGTGCTTGCTGGCGAAACGCCAACCCAGATCGGCGAGCGGCTGCACGGATGCTTCCGCCTGCGAAGCATGCGCGCTCGCCGCGGTACCATCGCGGACTCGGCCTGCAATGCCCTGCAGAATAGCCGCAAGTCTGAACAAGTTGAAGGCAGAATAAAAATTGCGGTGCGCGATACCTGCCTCCCGACCGGTACGCCGGCAATACCAGTCCAGGTATTCTTCCTCGTCAGGAATGCCCAGCTCCTTGAGCGGCAGTCCATGAAGACCGATCGAGCCAATGCCGATCTTGGACATTTGCCAGGACATCAGGTGGTAGGTGAAATCCGCCAGCGGGTGACCAATCGTTGATAGTTCCCAGTCCAGTACGGCGATAACTTTCGGTTCCGTCGGATGCACGATCATATTGTCGAGTCGATAGTCGCCGTGCACGATACTGGCTGATTCTTCCGCAGGTATATTATCGGGCAACCACTCCAGCAGCGCGTCCATCGACTGCACGGTCTGAGTTTCGGACGCACGGTACTGGCCCGACCAACGCGATATCTGCCGCGCGAAATAATTGCCGGGTTTCCCATAGTCTGCGAGGCCGAGCGCGCTGAATTCGTAGTTATGCAACTTCGCGATGGTCTCGTTGACGTTGTCGTAGATCGCTGTTCGTTCTGCTGGCTCGAGGCCGGGAAGATCGAGGTCCCAGAATATCCGGCCTTCAACAAATTCCATGACAAAAAACGTCGTCCCGATGACAGCATCGTCCCCGCACAACAGCACCGGTTTCGGTACGGGGAAGCCAACGCCGTGCAGTGCACTGATAACGCGGAACTCCCTGTCCACGGCGTGCGCGGATTTCAGCAATTTGCCAGGCGGCTTGCGCCGCAGTACATAGCGCCCGGAGCCGGCATCGAGTCTGTAAGTCGGGTTCGACTGGCCGCCCTTGAATTGTCGGACCGACAGCGGCCCACTGAAACCGTCGACGTGCTCGGTCAGATAGGCGAGCAGCCGATCCTCGTCGAATCGATGCGCATCACTAACGCCGCGTGTGCCGGTATTTTGCTCGTGCCGCTGACTGCTCAATGGTGACTCCGTCCGTCTGCGGACGAAGTGTACAGCTACATGCGGAAAATGCCGAACGGCCGCTCGTCGTCGCGTGGATTGTTCATCGCGGCGGCAAGGGCATGGGCAAGGACCGTGCGCGTATCGACCGGTTCGATGACGCCATCGTCCCATAAGCGGGCGCTGGCGTAATAAGGATTACCCTGAGTCTCATACTGCTGGCGAATGATATCCTCGAAGTCCGCTTTTTCCTTATCGGACCACTGCTCACCGCGCGCTTCCAGACCGTCACCTTTAACGGTCGAAAGCACAAGCGACGCCTGCTCACCGCCCATGACGGAAATACGCGCGTTCGGCCACATCCACATCAAGCGCGGGCTGTAGGCTCGCCCGCACATCGCGTAGTTGCCGGCACCGAAAGATCCGCCAATCACGACCGTGAATTTCGGCACCGTCGCCGTCGCGACGGCATTCACCATTTTCGCGCCATCCTTGGCAATGCCGGCATGCTCGACGCGTTTCCCGACCATGAAACCCGTAATGTTTTGTAGAAACACGAGTGGAATTCCGCGACGGTTGCACAGCTGTACAAAATGCGCGCCTTTTTGTGCCGACTCGGGAAACAGAATTCCGTTGTTCGCGAGAATACCCACAGGGTAGCCGTCGATATGCGCGAAGCCGCACACGAGCGTCGCGCCATAGAGCTTTTTGAATTCCTGAAACTCCGAGGCATCGACGATTCGCGCGATCACTTCGCGGACGTCGTAAGGGAATCGGTATTCGCGCGAAACGATTCCGTATATGTCGTCGGCTGAGTATGCAGGCTCGACAGACTCCACGCGCGTCGGCGCGGGGTGATTTTGATAGTTGAGGTTGGCTACAATATCGCGGGCAATGCGTAGCGCATGCTCATCATCGTCGGCAAGGTGATCGGTTACGCCGGAAATTCTCGAGTGCACGCTACCACCGCCGAGCGTCTCGGCGTCGACGACTTCGCCGGTGGCCGCTTTGACGAGGGGCGGCCCTCCCAGGAAAATCGTGCCCTGCTCGCGCACAATGACAGATTCATCAGACATCGCTGGCACATACGCACCGCCCGCGGTGCAGGACCCCATCACAATAGCGATCTGCGGAATTCCGGCGGCCGAAAGCTGCGCCTGGTTGAAAAAGATTCGACCGAAATGATCGCGATCCGGAAACACTTCGTCTTGTCGTGGCAGGAATGCGCCGCCCGAATCAACGAGGTACAGGCACGGCAACCGGTTCTGCTCGGCGATCTCCTGCGCACGCAGATGCTTCTTGACCGTTAACGGGTAATACGTGCCACCCTTTACAGTCGCGTCATTCGCCACAAGCATGCAGTCGATGCCGTGGATACGACCGATACCGGTAATAATGCCTGCCGACGGCACATCGTCGCTGTAGACCTGCCAGGCCGCCTGCCGACCGACCTCGAGAAAATGAGAATCCTCGTCAAGTAATCGACGGATTCTGTCTCGAGGCAGCATTTTGCCACGCCCGATATGACGTTCGCGGGAACGCTCGGGACCACCCTGCAGGATGTAATCGTCGATCTCGCGGAGTTTGTCGACCAGTGCCAGGTGCGCCTCGATGTTCTTCTTAAACTCTTCCGAGGAGCGGTCAATCTTCGTTTTAATTACCGGCATAGATCTCCATTAGCGGGTCGCATTAAACAACTCGCGGCCAATCAGCATCCGGCGAATTTCGCTGGTGCCCGCCCCGATCTCGTAGAGCTTGGCGTCACGCCAAAGGCGACCGGCGGGGTATTCATTGATATAGCCGTTGCCGCCCAGTGCCTGAATCGCCTCGCCGGCCATCCAGGTCGCTTTCTCCGCAGCCACGAGGATACATCCGGCGGCATCAAAGCGGGTAGTCCGGCCTCGATCACAAGCTGTCGCCACAGCATACACGTAGGCCCGACAGGCATTCATCGTCGTATACATATCGGCGATTTTTCCCTGCATCAGCTGGAATTCTCCGATTGGCTGACCGAACTGCTTGCGGTCATGCACATAGGGCAGTACAACGTCCATGCACGCTGCCATGATGCCCAGCGGACCTCCCGATAAGACGACGCGTTCGTAATCCAGCCCGCTCATGAGAATCGCCGCGCCTTTACCCTCTTCGGCAAGCCTATTCTCTGCGGGTACCCGACACTCCTCTAACAGGACTTCACTGGTATCCGAGCCACGCATACCGAGTTTGTCGAGTTTCTGTGGCGTCGATAGTCCCGGCGTGCCACGTTCCACCAGAAACGCGCTAACGCCGTTCGAACCAACCTCGGTGTCGGTCTTGGCATACACGATCAGCACGTCTGCGCCAGGCGCATTCGTGATCCACATCTTGGAGCCGTTCAACACGTAAGCATCGCCATCGCGGACCGCGGTCGTGCGCATTCCCATGACGTCGGAACCGGCTTGCGTCTCACTCATCGCCAGCGCACCGAGAAACTCACCGGACACCAGCTGTGGCAAGTAACGCGCCTTTTGTTCGTCACTGCCCCAACGCTGCAGCTGGTTCACGCACAGATTCGAATGCGCGCCGTAAGAAAGCCCGACTGACGCAGAGGCGCGGCTTATTTCTTCCATCGCAATCACGTGCGCCAGATAGCCGAGTTCGGAGCCGCCGTACGCGTTATCGACGGTCATCCCCAACAGACCCAGTTCCCCGAGCTGCGGCCAGAGTTCACGCGGGAACGTGTTGTCTGCATCGATCGCCGTTGCGTACGGCGCAATGCGATCGGCTGCGAAGCCACGCACTGTTTCGCGCAACAGGTCGAGCTCCTCACCGTGACCAAAGTCAAACTCAAACATGGACGTCACCGTACGAAAATATGGCTGATCATTGTGACAATCAGAGGCGTGCGACTGAATACCTATCGCGGGGTACCGACGGGCGCTATGAAGCCGACAGTCTGTCGATGAAGAGTGAAAAAAGCTCGTATTGCGACGTAATCCCGAGTTTTGAAAACAAGTTACGTTTATGCACCATCACCGTTCCCGGCGCGATCTCCAACTCGCGTGCGACGGACTTCGACGAATGTCCGCGCAATAACAACTGCGTAATCTGTCGCTCACGCCGGGTTAACCGCGACTCACCAAACTGCTCGAAACATTGGGTGAGTCGCTGATGCATGCTCAGGTCACGGACGTCGTGTGAATGCTGCTCCGACCAGGCGTTCCAGATGCGCTGCATCGCGGCGCGAACAACTGGCTCGAGCCACCGCAAGGATGCGACCTCGGCTCGCGAAAAACGCTTATCCCAGCGGCCGACGACCAGCGCCATCGTTGTCTTCTTGTCGACATCGAGCAGAAAGTCCATTTCGTCGGCAAGATGCGTACGTTCGTAGTACTGGCGAAAATACTCGCTCGACCGAAAGCGATCCGGCGTCTCGTCGCGACACCGACACATTGCCGGTTTGTCTTGACGCAGCGCAAGTTGATATAGCGGGTCAAGCAAGTACGGCCCTGCCAGATAGCGATCGAGATAGTGGCGCGCGCGGCTTGCGCTCATCGTGTGATGCAGAACCTCAGGCGGCGCATCCTGATGAAATGCCAGCAAGCAGGTCGCATCGTGTTCGATATTCGCGTCAATGACATCAGCCAGTGCCGCCGCAACCGCCTGGTCAGTCACAGCCGCAACCAACCTGCCGACTGCCGCCGGCCAATCCGGAGTTTTGATTCGTCCCTGCAACGGTATCTCCGACGAGCCTTACGGCTGGTAAAGTCCGGCCGTCGCTCCCGACGGGTCCTCAATGACGCAGAAACGGCCACCGGCCAGTCCGCGCGGCGCCAGCACGACGCGACCACCGCCGGCTTCGCAGGCCGCGATGCTCTCATCGATATCGGCGACCACGATATAGATCAGCCAGCCGCTCGGTAAATCGACGTTTTCACCACGTGCATGACAGATGCCCGTGACGGCCTCACCGGTGCCGGGCATCGCCATCGAGAAGTCGTCATAGTCGCCCATACTGACATTCTCCGGCCGCCAACCGACCACTTTGCCGTAAAAATCACGCAGACCACTGGCATCGTCCACTGTGATATCAATCCAGCCCACTTTGCCGACCATGTTCGAATCAGACATGATTACTCCCCGTTGTGGCGATGCTTCAAAACGACGTCAGGAATGAGGCGGCGTTACCGCCGATTGGTCCAACACCGGTTTGTGCTATTCGCAAGTACTCGCGGCCTTGCGGATAATCGTCTGGCTGCGGATTGTAAATGCGCGCGACACGATTACGGTGATACAGCTTGAGCTGCGAGCGGAACGGTACGACTTTCTGCGGATCATTGCCGGTTAATTCAAAATGCAGCTGCGGCAAACGAAAAAACGGCAGGTTCATGTTCGCATGGTGCGCGTTGTGGTACCCAAAGTTCAACGTTAACCAGTTAAGCCATAGAAACCTCAAGCTCAACGGATTGCTGAACGTATGCTCCTGCTCCCACTCCTTGTCGCCTTTATGCGGCGACGCGGAAGTCTCGAACAGCGTCGTGTTGTAGGAATAGTCGTGTTGCACACTGTCCATGAAACGCAATACGTGCATCATTAGCAGATACGCGACAGCGTACAAGACGGCCGCTTTCGGCGCGAGCAACGCTAGCGCAACTAACAGGCCGCCGCGGATAATAATGACGGTTACGTTACGTCCGCGTTGCTCCCGGCGCTGCGGAATTACGAATGATGTAAACACCATGACCATGTGCATTATCAGGTCGTGCGCAGGAATGTACAGCCATTCAAGCCAGCGCGTTACGGCCGTTATGAGTGGATGTTTGTCGAAGAAGTTATCGTAGTCAAACCACACGACATCGTCGTTATCGACATGGTGTCGGAAGTGTTTGTAACGGATGTCCTCATAGGTGCCATAGGCGGCGCCGCACAACCAACTCATCGCCCTGCCGAGCATGGCGTTGTGACGGCCGTGAACGAAGACCAGGTTGTGTCCGCATTCGTGGATCAGGTAGGCGGCAATCGTCATCGCGTGCGCGAGGAGGACTATCGCCACTGCGTTGACCCAGGGTGCCTCCTGCAACAGACCGACGAAGCCGAAACCATAGGCGACAACGGCGTAACCTATTGCAACGCCGTAGAACTGCAGGCCTTCAGGGTCCTTGAACTTTGGTTTGGATCCGATCATATCGCCGAGCCCTTCAATCCCGTTTAGTTGTACACATAGGCTGATGCTATTGCTAGCATACGCAGCATTGCCCGACTGCCCTGGAGACCTGTCGCATGAAGCTTGTCACTGCCATTGTAAAACCCTTTCGTCTCGATGACGT